>NZ_JAWOQP010000002.1:0-406170 GCF_033337375.1 Vibrio sp. YT-17 | reverse complement strand
AGCTGAGATAACTCTCTCCATTTTGAGTTGGCAAGTAAGTAATATCAGCAACCCACAGTTGTTCTGGCTTCGTTGGTGTCAGCCCATCTTTCACTTTGTTTGGGTGACAGAAAAATCGATGACGGCTGTCAGTCGTTCGGTGATAGGTTCGTCTTGCTCTCACTAACAGCCGATGCTTTCTGAGAAGTTCAAAGAGCTTATCGCGACCTATTTGAATGCCCTTTGTTGCTGCTAAGAACTTCAGTTTACGCGTGCCAATGCGTGGCTGCTTCAGCCTGACTTCACGGACAAAGCCAATGACAGTATGCTCATGATGTTCACAACGAGATTGAGTTTGGCATTGCTTATAATAAGCTTGGCGAGAGATTTGTACTAACTGACAAAACTTCGTAACGCTCAAACCTACTATGGTTTTCTCTTGGACAACGCTTCTTTGTGCTTTTTTGTCACTCTAACACCATAGTCACGTTCCATAACGTTCACGACAGCTTCAAAGAAGTCGGCTTTGAGTTGAGCATCTTCGAGCTGCTTTTCAAGCTCTTTAATACGTTGCTCTGGTGTAGGAGGTGAGTTGAACTCGGTCATAGAGTCTCCTTTGGACATAAAGTTAGGTGTCCCTTTAGACCAATCTAGTCGACCATGCTTACGAAGCCAAACCAAAACCGTAGAGCAACCTTGGATGCCATACTTCTCTTGGGCTTGTTTGTAAGTGAGGCTTCCTTTTTCAACCTCATCAACTACAGTGAGTTTAAAAGCGAGGGAGTAATCGCGCTGAGTTCTTTTAGTTGTTGATTTCATAACACTCTCCAATTTTGGGGGTGGAAAGTGTCAACCTTATTTAGGACGGCACACAAAGATAAAACAAAGCCTCCTACTAATTGGAGGCTTTTCTTTTTAAACTTCGACTCACTTTCGTAAGTAAGCCAACGCTCTGCGAGTCAATGCTTCTGTGTAGGGATTGATCTTCCAGTGGTCGGAACTCCAACCTTTCACAAAGCGCTGAAAGTCTGCCCAAGCCACAGCAAACAAAGGACGCCATTCACGCTCGACTTCATTAGGGTCAAGATTCGGTTGATAGCCCATTAGCGCGTGTTGCAACTGAGCAAAATACGTATCCAAAACCCAAACTTCCATCTCTGCACAACGTTCTGGCTTAACGGCACTACTCATAAACAGTGCCACATCTTTCATGGCACACCCACATCCAACGTATTGAAAGTCAACCGCAGCAACGTTTGATTCTTCTTCATCAAAACAGAAGTTCGCCAATTTGGCATCACCGTGTACTAGTGTTTTAAACTTAGCTTGCGAAAGCGTTTGATCAATCAATTGAGCCGCATTTTGTAGCTCAGTGTCTTGCAATGCTTCAAGCTCGTCGGGTCTGGTTGCTAAGTGCCAGTATGTACCGATATGCCACAACTTATCAGAACGAACATCGATGTATCGCGCATGAAAGTTCGCCAACCAAGTGAGGCAGGCTTGTAGATGCTTTAGCTGTGCATCTGTGATGACTTTTGGAAAGCCCACCTCGGCGAGATCTTCCATCACAATGAGCCATTCATTCTCCGATTGGAACGTTTTTAGACCTTGTGGTACTCGGCAGCGAGTATCCACCCCTCCGGAAAAATACTCATACCAATTTACTTCCACCTGATAAGAGTGCAACTTTCTTTGATGAGAACGGTCCGTATTCCAGCCTCTAGGATGCTCTGAAGGCTTAGGGAGTTTTACATGCTTAATGATCACCGAACGAAGTGAATAAGTAACTCGGACTAACTCCCCATAGCCTCCCCATAGCGATTGTATGACTTCTACAGAGCGGTAATTACCGAGATTGAGTTCCTGGCCAATATTTTGGTAGCATTGGTGGTTGTTACTCATCATGCGAGCAGATGTGACCACGTTTGGTTCTTCTCCATATAGTGAATAACATATGGGCAAACTGGTTTGATTTGATAACCGAGTGACTCAATTTCTGGCAACACCGCTTCCATCATCACTTTTCCGTACCCCTTACCTCGCAGTGCTTCAGGAACAACCGTTGATGTAATGTGCATGACATTACCCTCAAGCTGGTAAATCACCTTGGCTTTATAGCCCTGCTCTAAATCAACCCAGAATGTACTATTCGTGGTCTCATGAGTTACTTTATGCATATCTTGCTCTCTAATTTTTGTTACAGATTGATTGAATCAAACTATATCACTGAATAAAATCGATACCATGCGAGAGTGCTGCTTCGCCTCACGCGATTACCTTCTTACATCAGGTACGACAATTATAATGAGAAATATGAGCCCAATTGCCAGAGACGGCAAGCTACCTCTGCAAAGCAAGAAGGCACCAGAACGTCAGGCAAGTACATTAAATAGCACCGATGCAATGGCAATGGTCGAACATGGCAGTGAAGTGAGCTTAAACGTCACCACCCCCGTTGGTACAAAGTTTATTACAACCAGCACATTTGTTGGCTGTCACTCAAATAATACTGCATTGATAGAGGTTCCGAACATCTCCGATGAAGACTTGAAGTTCTATTTTCAGGAAGGCTTTTGGATCAATGTAAAAGCCTACTCTCATCGAGGTGAAGGGGCCGTTATTCCATTTCGGGCCCAATTACAGCATCGACTAGGCGATCCGTACCCAATTTTGGTGCTAGACCTACCCAACACTATGCAGGTCTTTCAGCTTCGCAAAGAAGTGCGTTACGAAGTAAATTTGAGAGCGCGTGTTTGTTTAGAAGCCTATCGAACTGAATGCGAAATAAGAGATTTATCTCGTAGTGGCTGTCGTTTTGTAACATCACCAATGAGCCGACCACTTCAGGTTGGTGACCACGTTTCATTGGATCTAACGATGCCCGGAGAAAGTCGTATGCTAGCGCCGTTGCGAGGTCGTATTTGTAATTTACAAAAATCAACGCACTATGCTCGCTACGGAATGGAGTTTGATGAGGTTGGTAAAAACAACGCTAAAAACCTCCTCAGTCACCTCAAATTTGATGGGACTAAGCTCACACTAAAAAGATAGATTTGATAACCCCTATCGCTTATCAAGAAGCTTTGAAGTGCTAGAAAACAAGAAACCCCTTACTTTTCAGTAAGGGGTTTTTATTTACTAAGAATAAGGCAGTATCTTAGATAAGAGTCATGACTTAGAAGTCGTAACGTAGACCTAGCGCTAGCTCATCTTTTTCAGCCGCGCCTTCGTTATCCATTAGATCGAAGTTGTATGATGCGTAGCCACGGAAGTTAGGCTTGAAGTAGTAAGTTACATCAACAGCTAGGTTTTCTACAGTATCTGCGTCTTCTAGTTCACCTTTGTTGAACGTAGAAGTGAATACAGTTTGACCCATAGTGTAAGCAGCGGCTAGTTCGTAGCCTTTGTAATCAAAAGTCTTACCTGCAACATCCATATCCGCGCCAGTGTAGTTACCAGCGAAGTAGAAGTCACCTACAGAGTATGCAGCTACCAGCATGAACTCATCGCTGTCGTTTTGATCTGCGTAACCAGCACCTAGTTCAAAACCAGTGTTAGCAAACGCGTAAACACCAGATAGAGAGAAGCCATCTTCCTCGTTGTCTGTAAAGCCTTGTGCATCTGTTGTGCGATCAGCAAAACGGTAGCTAGCGCGTACAGCTAGTTGCTCGAATTGGCCTTTGTAAGACAGCATGTTATCTGTACGGTCAGAAACAGGCAGTTTAAGTGCTGCTGTGTTACCGTGGTAAGCCATAATGTCAGTAAAGTCAGTAAGAACCACTAGTGCGCCGTCGTTTTTACCGTAAGTTACTTCACCGTATTTGCCACCCAGACCCGCATAAGCGTAACGAGTTTCAAGACTATCTGTCTCACCAACTTTGTTACCTTTAGAATCAAATACATCATAAGTTTTAGTTACAAACTCACCTTCCCAAAAACCAACGCCGTATAGGTTTTCATTGATTTCCTGTTTGCCTAGGAAGTTAAGACGGATGCGAGTACGGTCTTCTGCCTTACCATCCATCATAGAAAGACGCGCTTCAGCGCGGCCGCCCATCTCAAGAGAAGTGCCATCTTGGTTGTATAGTTCTGAAGCGACAACTTGAGATCCTGATGCCATTAGCGCCACTGCTACAGCTAAAGTTTTTAATTTCATTGTTATTTTCCATATCATTGTTTTATATGTGTTTTCTCACCAGAAAAACAGGACTTTTCTGTACCAACGAGAAAACTGGCGGCATAGTAGCAGCTGTTATTTTTCACGCAACGTGTTGAATAAACAGCGCTTATAGAAGAAAACACCACTTAAAATGACGATATGAATACCTCTCAACCATCAAGTTATCGGTTGAGTTAAAAAAAATGTTCGCGTCAAAAAAAAATTGACGAAAAAAATGTAAAAACAATATCACAAAACGTGATATTGCCCGCAAAAAAAATCTTGTTAACTGACTGTTTTAGATAGACTTATTGATAATAAATCCGATTATTACAAACAAAAAAATCCCTGAGCATTCACTCAGGGATTTAGAGATTTGATAAGTAGATGATGAATTAAAGCTTAAAGAAACTTAATTGCTCTTTCTGCTTCTCTGCAAGTAATGAAAGCTCAGTACTCGCACTTGCACTCTGGCTGATGCCCGCTACATTTTGGTTTACAAGCTCCGACATGTTAACCACGTTGCGATTGATATCTTGAGTAACTTGAGACTGCTCTTCGGCTGCGGTTGCTACTTGCGTGTTTGAATCGTTGATGTTGGCGACCGACTCGGTAATTCCAACCAACGCGTCATTCGCTTGTTGCGTCAGCTCGTTGTTGCGGCTAAGCATATCAAGGCTGACTTGCATACTGTCATTCGCCAGCCCAGACTGCGCTTGAAGCTCTTCAATGATCGTTTGGATCTCTTGTGTCGAGTCTTGAGTACGCGCTGCTAGCATGCGTACTTCATCAGCTACTACCGCAAAACCACGACCAGATTCACCAGCTCGCGCCGCTTCAATCGCAGCATTCAATGCTAGCAAGTTGGTCTGCTCAGATACGCCGCGAATCACTTCAATAACATCGTTGATCTGTACAGATTGCTCTTTTAGACGCAAAACAACTTGCGCTGCATCGTTCAATGCTTGAGACATTTGCGCACTTGCTTCCGCACTTTCTTGGAAGATAGCCAAACCTGATTGAGCAAGTCCATCAGCTTCACGCGCGGTTGCGTCAGCAGAGGTCGCGTTATCACTCACATTATTCGCAGTGCTTGCAAGCTCGTTAACCGCAGATGCAACTTGCTCGATCTCCGCCAACTCTTGTTGAGCGTTCGCTTCCGCTTGCGTCATTACCGCAGCCAATTCGGTCGATGCAGATGCAACTTCCTCACTAATACGGGTTAACTGGTCCACAGTGTTGTATAACTGCTCTGCGGTTTGGTTTACATCTTTGCTCAGCTTAGAGATCTCATTGTCCCCATCGACATCTGCACGTACTGATAGATTACCCATTGCTAACTGACGCATCACTTCTTGCAGTTTTTGGATTGGTGTAACAATCATGCCAGATAGGAACCAAGCGCCTATCAGTGAGAAAGCAAATACCGCTAAAACCGTCAACATAGCGTTATTTTGCACACGTTCATTTTGCTGATGGCTTCTGATAGTAGATTGTTCAGCTTGCTCGTTTACATGCTTTGATAGCGTGTTAATTTGTTGGACCATTTCTCGGCCAACATTGCGATACTCTTTGACAAATGCACGGTACTCGCTATCCGATTTCAAACCTTGATCGTATTGGTTGAAGAAAGCAACTGAGCGCTCTGAATATCGCACATAGGATTCAATTGCTTGGCGAACTTTAACGGCATCGTCACGGAATAGATTTCGGGCTTCAATTGCGCTTAAATCGGCATCAACTTGCTTTAAGCCTTCTTTCAATTCGGTTAGAAAATTCTCACGACGAGAAGCATCGTAAATAGCGTAAACCGCGCTTATGCGCAGAGGGTAAATTTGGTCGTCAATACTCGCCAATGTGTCTTTGTGAAAAACCAAAGATTCTTGGTTGGAAGCAATAACATCTTGCTCTGCTTGAAGATTGTTTTTAGTAATCCAAAGAGCAATAAACAAAACAATCGCGGTAAATAATACCGGAACCAAAATTTGCGTTCGTACTGACAAATTTTTCAGTGATAACTGCATGACAGGGCCTCAGTTGTATGCGTGATGTCTATATCCAAACAAACTCGAGCTGTGCTTATAACAACGTTACTTTTCGGCAGTTTGAATATCTATGCTTCCTTGCGACGGGATAAATCCCAGACGAATAAACAAGTGGCGAATATTAGAGGTCGATCACACTTTTGTCTAGTACAAAAACTCTCCATTTTCAATCTGTTATTGACAATATCCCGACAGTGGCGTCGGGATATTGTCGTTATGATAAATTATGATCACTTATGATGAGATACATTCACATTTAGGACGGTTTCAGCCTATTTTCTCAACGAATTGAGCTTGGCTTGGGCAAGGCCAAAAATGGTATCGATTGGATAAGAGCCTTCATCGGTTGGCTCACCAGCAACTTTCCCCGTAAACAATTCGATAGCTTCAGTAACATGGTCAATCGCCCAAATATTAAACTCGCCTTTTTCGACTGCTTTCACGATGTCGGAACGAAGCATTAGATTGTGAACATTAGAGCGCGGAATAATGACCCCCTGCCCGTCATGACGACCTTTAATTACACACACATCATAAAATCCTTCGATCTTTTCGTTTACGCCACCAATAGGCTGAGCTTGGCCAAATTGATTCATCGACCCTGTTATCGCAATGTCTTGTCGGTTTGGTTGCTTTGAAAAAGCAGACACAACCGCACATAACTCAGCCATGCTGGCACTATCACCATCAACACCACCATAAGATTGCTCAAAGGTAATGGTTGTAGTTAATGGCACTCGTGCCGTTTTACCAAATACGGAAGATAAGTAGGCAGACAAAATCATCACGCCCTTAGAGTGAATACTGCCTCCCAAATCCACGCTTCGCTCGATATCGATAACATCCCCATCACCGTAACACGTCGTCGCTGTGATGCGATTCGGTGCACCAAACATGTAGTCACTAGTGCTCAATACCGAAAGTGCGTTCACTTGGCCTACGGCTTCTCCTTCGGTGCGAATCAGCGTTGTGCCGTTAATAAAGGTTTCCATTACGTTATCGCGTAATCGGCTTACTCGCATTTCTTGGTTATTGAGCGCCTCTTCAACATGCCCAATACGGATCATGTTAGAGTTGGCTTGACGAGCAACGTAGTTCGACTCTCGAAGCAAGTTGGCGATATTAGCCGAATGTAGAGATAGCTTGGATTGGTCGCCAGACAAACGTGAGCTGTATTCGATGATCCGAGCAATGGCTTTACGATCGCAATGCAGCATATTGTTGTCATGCACCACGCTAGAGATAAAGCGCGCGTAATGCAGCTCAGACTCCGGCGTACGTTTCATTTCATCTTCGAAATCTGCCGTCACACGGAACAGCTCGCTGAACTCTGGATCGTAATGTTGGAGTAATTGGTAAGTTCGGTAATCACCAAATAAGATAATTTTGATATCAAGCGGAATCGGTTCAGGATCGAGTGATACCGCCCCCGTCAATGTGACTTCTTTTTCTAGAGACGTAAAACTCAATTGACGAGCACGCAATGCGCGCTTCAAACCATCCCAAACGTAAGGCTGTTCAAGTACTTTCTGAGCATCCATTAATAGAACGCCGCCATTCGCCTTATGCAAGCTCCCTGCACGAATCAGCGAGAAGTCGGTAAACACCGTTCCCTTGAAAGTGGCAGTCTCAATCGACCCGAAGAGTGAATGATAATTGGGATTTTCTTCAACAACGATAGGAAATTCGCTGCTTTTACGGCTTACCAAGACGTTCACTTTATAACGACGTGGCAATTTTTTATCCAAGGATGCCGTCGCAATTTCGCCTTGCTCGCCACTTTGGTCAAGGAAGATATCTGCGTTTTCAACAATATCTTTTTGCAGCTCAGTTAAGTAGGTTTTGATTTCGGAATATTGCGCGTAATCCACTTTGAGTTTTTTGATGAAGTGAGTAATCACATCAAGTGTCACTTCATCATTGAGCTTTTTGATTTTATCGCTGTATGTCTCTTCCCACTCCGTAAGCTCACGAACCATCGAGCGCAATCTCACTTCGAGTTCATCAATAGCATCGCTGAATTGCTCTTGTTCTTTTTTGCTTAGTACATCAAAAGACTCTTCCGTATGAAGCTCATCACCGTTCATGGCGACAAACTGATAATCCCCCTGCGTAGTCAGTGTTAGGCTGATGCCCTTTTCTTTTGCCTCTCGACTAATACGATCCAGCTCGTTTTGTTGCTTAGCTGCCAATTGATTTTTTAATCGCTCAGCGCGGCTAAAGTACATTTCATTGTCGAATGCTAGGGGTAAAGCATTCAATAATTTGCCCATTAAAGCTTCAATATCAACACGTAGCTTATTTCCGATACCACAAGGCAACTTTAATACCTTTGGTGTACGGGTATCCTCAAAGTTCGCAACGTAACACCAATCAAACAGGGCTGCTGCATCGTGCTGGTGACGATTCAGATAGCGCAAGATCATGGTGCGTTTACCTAGCCCATTCTGACCAATGGCGTAGATGTTATACCCTTTCTCTTTGATGGACATCGCAAACTCGACCGCTTTTTGCGCGCGCTCTTGGCCCACGATTTCATCAATTGGAGGTAACTCCTTGGTCGACTTACATGGCATATTCTCTAGATCTGCTACAGAATATAGCTGCTTAGCTTCCAATCTTAGTATTGCCATATCCACTTCCTTTTTTCTTATTTTCGTTATTTGAGTGTAGAGATTATTTGCTTAATTTTAAGTGATTTACCTTCCACCCTAGATTGATTGGACATTTTATGAACACATAAGTGATATTAACACGCACTTGCAATTGATAATCAATTTCATTTAATATCTAAACAAATCAAATGTTGTGGAGATGGATATGAATATTGAGCAATGCTGGATGCGCTACTTAAAAGCGGAGCAACTGATGGAACAAGGCCATTGGCCAGAAGCTCATCGTTTATATGACGACGTGCTCAACAATCTACCCAACCACATTCATTTAGCGCTAGAAAATGCACAAACTAAACCTTGCCAGTTTGTATGTCTCATTACGGGACTTAGAGATGCTAGCGTGACGCAATCAGAGATTCTCAACAAACTCGGCTTACAGCATGATGCGTTCTCAATACTCAATCAAACTTACGCGCTATTTCAATTTTTGCAGCTAGAGAGCCATGAACTGATTGAGCGCGTAGGTCACCTACTTGGTCAACAGAGCGAAGACTTATTAGCTCACATGGCGGCATTTTGCTCTGCCCAACGTAATGCTCAATGGATGATAGAACTCGAGCACGTAACGCGCGCGCATGAGCAGTTCTTACATTTGCAAGCAATGAGTTCGGCAAAAGCTTCGCCTTCTCACCTGTATAATTAATCTAAAGCTCAAGCATTGAGGCCAGCTAGGTTTGTACTGTCCATTGCTTGAGTATCATTTGCTTTATCAACCACAAGGATCTGTGATGTCTTCTAAAACCATTCTTTCGGTGAACAACCTATCAGTCAGCTTTACGACAAACGATGGGATCGTCGATGCAGTAAAGAATGTTAGCTTCGATTTAAAAGCAGGCGAGACGCTGTCCATCGTTGGCGAATCTGGCTCTGGCAAGTCAGTATCAACCAATGCACTGATGAAACTACTGCCAGACAACGCTATTTTGCATGAAAACTCATCCATCATGTTCGAGGGTAGCTCCATCTTGGATAAAGCAGAGCGTGAAATGCAAAGTATTCGCGGTGATCGCATTGGCATGATTTTTCAAGAGCCGATGACCTCACTAAACCCGTACATGCGGGTGGGTATCCAAGTCGCTGAGGCCATCATGTGTCACCGCCCGGTCGACAGACGAACAGCAAAAGCAAAGGTGTTAGAGCTGTTTGAATTGGTTCATATGCCAAACCCAGAAAAAGCGTACAACAAGTACCCACACGAATTTTCTGGTGGTCAATTGCAACGCATCATGATTGCGATGGCACTGATTAACGAGCCCGATATTTTGATCGCCGACGAACCTACAACAGCGTTGGATGTCACGGTTCAAGCAGAAGTGTTGCACCTGATTAAAGAAATTCAGGCTCAGATGGGCATGGCAATCCTATTTATTACTCATGACTTAGGCGTCGTAAAACACTTTGCAGACCGTGTCATTGTGATGTGTAAAGGAGAAGTCGTCGAAGAAGGCGAAACGCAAACACTCTTCGAGGACCCAAAGCACGAATACACACGTATGCTAATCAACTCGATTCCTAAAGGCAGTAAGGAGCCTATTAGCGAAAGTGCTACACAGCTTTTAAAGGCCGACGATATACGAGTCAAATTCTTGGTAAAGTCGCATTTTATTGCGAGCAAGAATGAGTACTTCGAAGCGGTAAAAGGCATTTCTCTTGAGCTTAAACAAGGAGAGACCCTCGGGATCGTTGGGGAGTCCGGTTCAGGTAAGTCTACACTCGGCCGAGCTTTGATAGGTCTACTGCCCTCAACTGGCAAAATAGAATATAAAGGCCAAGATATGGCCTTGCTGACAAACAAAGAACGTTTTGAGCTGAAAAAAGACGTTCAGATGGTATTCCAAGACCCTTATGGTTCGCTTTCTCCTCGTATGACTATCGGCGAGATCATCTCAGAAGGATTAACTGTCCACCAACCAATGTTGAGTAAAAAAGAACGTATGCAGAAAGCGCGCGACGTGCTCCGTGAGGTCCGCTTAGATCCCGCGTCCATCAACCGTTATCCGCACGAGTTTTCAGGAGGCCAGCGTCAGCGTATTGCTATCGCGCGAGCACTGATCCTTGAACCTTCGTTTATTCTGCTTGATGAGCCAACCTCTGCATTAGACCGCTCGGTGCAACTGACAGTGATTGACCTTCTGAAAGATTTGCAGAAAAAACACAATATTGGCTACTTGTTTATTAGCCACGATCTATCAGTAGTTAAAGCACTCTCTGATCGTGTTCTAGTCATGCAAAAGGGCGAGGTCATGGAGCAAGGTACGGCCGAAAAGATTTTCCAAAACCCTAAAAATGACTACACGAAAAAACTGATAGATGCCTCATTTGATCTTGAAAACAATGAAAATCAGCACAATGCGGCTTAGGTTCATCACAGTTTCATATTCATAAACTAGGATTAAGAAAAGGTGATAAATTCATCTTGTCTTAAGAATGGCGTAGCTGCCTTTCGGTTTGGCCGCCGAGACTGGTTGGTTCAAGAGTCAGACTTAGTCAACCTGGCTCAAATACTGGCAAACAGTATGAATTGAGTTCCCCCAACCATGAAAAATGCCGCGACACTGTCGCGGCATTTTTTTATTCTCAGAAGTTTCTAACAACTAGGGCATTAAATCGACTCAATACCCATATTATGTAACGTAAATGCATACACGTCTGTGGTGAGGTCAATTTGCTTACTCAGCGGCATTCCTGCACCATGACCGGCATTAACATCAATGCGTATCAATACTGGATTAGCGCCTTGCTGTTTGTCTTGCAGCTCCGCAATAAATTTGTACGAATGTGCTGGCACAACTCGGTCGTCGTGATCAGCAGTTGTCACCAAGGTAGCAGGATATTGCACGCCTTCTTTTACATTGTGAACAGGAGAGTAACCAAGCAAGTATTGGAACATCGCTTCGCTTTGCGAAGACGTGCCATAGTCATACTTCCAGCCTTCTCCAGAAGTAAACGTGTGATAACGCAGCATATCAAGCACGCCAACCGCAGGCAGCGCGACTTTGAATAGTTCAGGGCGTTGCGTCGTACACGCTCCAACTAACAAACCACCATTAGAACCACCGCGAATCGCTAGGCGATCCGAGCTAGTGTAGTCGTTTTCAATCAGGTATTCCGCCGCCGCAATAAAGTCATCAAACACGTTTTGCTTTTGCTGCTGAGTGCCTGCGTTGTGCCAGGCTTTACCGTATTCACCGCCGCCTCGCATGTTGGCGACAGCGTATATACCACCCAACTCTAGCCAGTTGGCTACATTGCCAGAAAACATTGGAGTGAGGCTGATGTTAAAACCGCCGTAACCATACAACATGGTTGGTGATCTACCATCAAGTGCAACGCCCTTCTTGTATGAAATGATCATCGGAACTTGCGTGCCGTCTTTTGAGGTGTAAAACACCTGTTTTGATTCATACTCATTACGATCGAACGGTGCCTTTGATTCCTGAAACAGTGTGGATTCACCAGATTCGACATCAAATGAGAAAATCGTCGGAGGCGTCACGTAGTTAGTGAATGTGTAATAAAGTGTGGTTTCTTCTTTTTTACCCGCCAGACCATAAGCCGTGCCTTCTCCCGGCAATTGTACATCTCGAATCCACTCACCTTGGTAGTTAAACTGCTGCACTTTAGAAAGCACATCTACCATATAAGTCGCAAACAGATAACCGCCACCTTTGCTGATTTCTAACGGCTGTTCTTGTTCAGCAATCACGTCAGCCCATTGTTCTGTCTGAGTGTTGTAGCTGACAACTTTGCCATTCGGCGCGTCTAGGTTGGTGTAAAGCAGCAAGGTTGCGTCTTGGCTATCAATTAAGTAGGTGTCGCCTTGCGTTGTCTCGCGCAGCGTCACAATTGCCTGTAACTCAAACTGTAAATCAATATAAAACAGACGATTACCCGATGTAGATTCTGCGCCAGAGATAATAAGGAAGCGATCATCTGTCGTCGTCGTACCAGACACATAACGATGAACTTGCGTATCCAACTCACCAAAAATCACTTTATCTTCAGATTGAGGGGTACCAAGTTCATGATAATAAAGCTTGTGATGCTCAGTTCGAGCAGACAACTCGCTGCCTTGCGGCTTATCGTAGCTTGAGTAATAGAAGCCTTTGCTGCCCAGCCAAGAAATCGACGTAAACTTCGCATCAACAATCTCAGGCTCTAACTGTTCTTTGGTTTCCGTATCAATGACAAAGATCTTACGCCAATCACTACCCCCTTCTGAGATGGAATACGCGACCAAACGGCAGTCTTTAGAGAAGCTGACTTCGCCAAGAGAGGTCGTGCCCTCTTCGGAGAAAGTATTTGGATCAAGGAAAACCTCGGCTTCTCCCTCGCCTTTACGTCGATACAATACGCTTTGGTTTTGCAAACCGTCGTTTTTGTAGAAGTAGGTGTAGTCACCACGTACAAATGGCTGGGAATATTTTTCGTAGTTTTGACTGTTCGCCACTAAGTCACGGATTTGTTGGCGGTACGGTATCTGACCAAGGAAATCGAAGGTGACCGAATTTTGACCCGAAACCCATTGTGCGGTTTCTTCACTGCGATCATCTTCTAACCAGCGATAAGGGTCGGCAATGTCGTGACCAAAATAAGTGTCCACGACAGAATCTTTACGTGTTTTTGGGTAATGCATAACGTCCGTGTTACTCCGTTGTTTTTATTAAGTTGTTTATCTTCAATCGTTTTATTGCGGTGATTACCTTAGAGCACCCAATTTTGATTTCAACGACATTGTTTTAAATCTATGAAGAACCTAGAAATAATGAGATATCGTTAAGTACCGGTCACGAATGTGCTCAATAAGCAGCTTCACTTTGTTCGGTGGTTGACGAGTAAACGGATACACCGCGTAGATACCCAACTTTTTACCTACTAGTTCAGGAAAAATATCCACCAGTTGGCCATTGCGAATATCATGATACACCAAGCATCGCGGGACGTAAGCTATACCATGGCCGCCCAGAGCGGCTTTACGTAATGCGGTCGCGTTATCAGTAGAAAAGCAGCCCGATACTTTGACGATGTAATTGCCATCTTCTCCTTTAAACTCCCAATCCGTTGCACCTGTGGTTTGGTAAGCGTATTGCAGACAATTGTGCGTGGTGAGATCAATCGGCTCGATCGGTTTCCCATTTTTAGCGATATATGAAGGGGACGCGCATACCACCCATTGGGAATCGAGAATATGTCGTGCGATCAAACTGGAGTCGGCTAGGTAGCCAGTTCGAATGACTAAGTCGTAACCATCAGCCACTAAATCGACAAAGCGGTTATCCAATGACATGTCCACGGTCAGACCCGGATGAAGGTTACAAAACTCGGCAACAGCATCAGCAAGTATCAAATCTCCAGAGATACACGGCACGGACATTTTTATATGACCGCTCACATTCTCTCCAAAGCCTGCAACAGCATCCATAGCCTCCTGAGTGGCCTGCTTCACATTTTTAGCACTGTGGAGTAACACCTTACCTGCCTCGGTCAAGGTTAATTTGCGCGTTGTTCGATATAATAGCTGAGCCCCTATTTCTTCCTCCAACCTCGCCATTCTTTTGCTAACTACCGAATTTGTAAGGTTATTTGCCTCTGCAACCTTACTAAAGCTGCCAAGTTCGATTACTTGAGAAAATAGGATTAAGTCGTCTGCTCTCATACCATTATGTCACTTTTGGAATTAATTATTTTCATTATTTCCCTATATCAACAAAAAATAAAGGAGTAAATTCACGCCAAATTAACAAAACCATTACAACAAAAAGTCACCTCTACAGCGGATTGACACCGTTCGAGAAGTCAGCGTACGAAGGATGTACAAATGAGTGAAACCCTACTTGCCCTAGTGGCATTTTCGCCAATTGTTGTTGCCGCCATCTTATTGGTTGGTCTCAACTGGCCTGCTAAAAAAGCCATGCCTGTTGCGTTCGGTCTAACCGTCGCTATCGCACTTATGTTTTGGGATATGTCAGCCAATCGCGTACTGGCTTCCGTATTCCAAGGACTCGGCATTACTGTCTCTGTTCTATGGATCGTGTTTGGTGCCATCTTCTTGCTCAACACTTTAAAACACACTGGAGCGATCACCACAATCCGTAATGGATTTACCGATATTTCGGCTGACCGCCGTGTACAAGCCATCATCATTGCTTGGTGCTTTGGCTCGTTCATTGAAGGCGCATCTGGGTTCGGTACCCCGGCAGCAATCGCTGCACCACTGCTGGTTGCAATCGGCTTCCCTGCGCTAGCCGCTGTCCTAATGGGCATGATGATTCAGTCTACGCCTGTTTCATTCGGCGCGGTAGGCACGCCTATCATCGTAGGTGTAAACAAAGGTTTAGACACCCATAACATCAGTGAGTCGTTGGCCGCACAAGGTGCAACGTGGGAAATGTACCTGCAAGATATCACAGCGCACGTTGCTGTCATTCACGCAGTCGTAGGTACGATGATCCCAGTATTAATGGCGATGATGTTAACACGCTTTTTCGGCAAGAACAGAAGCTGGAGTGAAGGCCTGGATATTCTACCATTTGCGCTATTCGCTGGTGTCTCTTTCACCGTTCCATACGCGTTAACCGGCGTATTCTTGGGCGCAGAGTTTCCTTCACTTATCGGTGGTTTGGTTGGTCTGTCTATCGTTGTTACCGCAGCGAAAAAAGGCTTCTTAGTACCAAAGACTAAGTGGGATTTCGAAAGCGAAGACAAATGGCCTGCAGAGTGGTTAGGCTCGCTAAAAGTCGATCTAAACGACAATCCGGGCAAGCCAATGAGCATCGTAAAAGCTTGGGTTCCATATGTAATGCTGGCAGTTATTCTCGTCGCAAGCCGCGTTAGCCCTGAGCTGAAAGGCTTTGTACAAAGCGTAAGTTTGTCGTTCAGCAACATTCTTGGTGAGACTGGCGTTAGCGCTGCTATTCAGCCGTTATACCTTCCTGGTGGCATTCTGGTGTTTGTCGCACTACTTGCTGCAATGTTACAAAGCGGCAGTGTAAAGCCATTGCGTGAAGCGTTTGGCGAGTCAAGCAAAACACTGATTGGGGCGGGTTTTGTCTTGGTATTTACCATTCCGATGGTTCGTATCTTTATCAACTCAGGCATCAACGGTGCTGACCTAGCAAGTATGCCCGTCACAACCGCAAACTTCGCCTCTGACCTTGTTGGTTCTGCGTTCCCAGCGCTGAGTGCCACCGTTGGTGCACTGGGTGCGTTCATCGCTGGCTCAAACACGGTATCAAATATGATGTTCAGCCAGTTCCAATTCGAAGTGGCACAAACGTTGTCTATTTCGAGTGTGATTGTTGTATCACTCCAGGCCGTCGGTGCTGCTGCAGGTAACATGATTGCGATTCACAACGTTGTTGCCGCATCAGCCACGGTAGGTTTGCTTGGTCGAGAAGGCGCAACATTGCGTAAAACGATTATCCCTACGTTCTACTACATTGTAATGACAGGCATTATTGGATTGGTGCTGATTTATGGCTTCCAAATGACAGATGTCTTAATGAAGTAACGCGAAATGCAGGGTTTACAGCCCTGCCTAATTTGACACAGCTGTCTGCACTACTACCCCGACATGTTGATTTAGCTTGCTACATCAATTCCCCCGACAGCTGTGTCACCCTTTCCAGTTTGCATAACTGATTGAGTGATTTAATAAAATTTTTCAACCAATTATGTAAATGGGTTACCAACATCACCGATTCAAACGTAAGTGAACCATAGGTAACTATACTCATTTTGATGTCTTCACTGCTTTGCGATGAAGGCTCAACGAAAGAGCAAATTGCTCCACAACTTTGCTTAGAATAACCGCTAGGACACCATTATGATTATCTCAGCTTCTACTGACTACCGCGCTGCCGCGAAAGCCAAGCTTCCCCCGTTTCTATTCCATTATATTGATGGCGGCTCTTACGACGAACGCACGCTGAAGCGTAATACTGACGATTTAGGTGATGTCGCTCTTCGCCAACGCGTCCTACGCGATATGACAGATTTGAGCCTCGAAACCGAGATCTTCGGTGAGAAACTGGCAATGCCAATCGCGCTAGCTCCTGTTGGTCTAACTGGTATGTACGCGCGCCGAGGCGAAGTGCAAGCAGCAAAAGCAGCCGAGAAAAAAGGCATCCCGTTTACTATGTCGACTGTTTCGGTTTGTCCGATTGAAGAAGTCGCACCTGCAATTGAACGTCCAATGTGGTTCCAGCTTTACGTACTTAAAGACCGTGGCTTTATGAAGAACGTACTTGAGCGTGCAAAAGCAGCAGGCGTAACAACGCTGGTGTTTACCGTTGATATGCCAGTTCCTGGCGCACGTTACCGTGACATGCATTCAGGTATGAGTGGCCCTAACGCGGCCATGCGTCGTGTATTCCAGGCGATGCGCCACCCAAGCTGGGCGCTGGATGTGGGTCTACTTGGTAAACCGCACGACTTAGGTAACATCTCAACTTATCGTGGCGAACCAACAAAGCTAGAAGATTACATCGGCTGGTTAGGCGCAAACTTCGACCCTTCTATCTCCTGGAAAGATCTTGAGTGGATTCGTGATTTTTGGGATGGTCCAATGGTTATCAAAGGCATTCTAGATGAAGAAGACGCGAAAGATGCGGTACGTTTCGGCGCGGACGGCATTGTGGTATCTAACCATGGTGGCCGTCAGTTAGATGGCGTACTTTCAAGCGCTAAAGCACTACCAAGCATTGCGGATGCGGTAAAAGGTGATCTTAAGATCTTCGTAGACTCTGGTATTCGTACTGGTCTTGATGTCGTTCGTATGCTCGCACTTGGTGCAGACTGTACGCTTCTTGGCCGTTCATTTGTGTACGCATTGGCAGCACAAGGCGGAGCAGGCGTTGAAAATCTACTGGATCTGTACGATAAAGAAATGCGTGTAGCAATGACGCTGACTGGCGCTAAGTCTATCGCGGATCTTTCACGCGATTCGCTAGTGAAAATCCCATAATCTTTGCAATCGAGCAAAACAGAAACGAAAAAACGAGCCAACAGTGGCTCGTTTTTTATTGCTCTTCAACCCGATAATTTGACGAGCAAGCTAGCTAACTTGGTGAACGTACTCGATCACGACTTGGTTTCCGTCGATAAACACGTTACTGATATCGCCATCCACCGTCACACGATTTTGTAAATAAACGGTACCAGATGCAGATAGGTCACGCTCCGTCAAAGACGGAATCACCTGACCAGGACGTACATGTAGCTGCTCGCATAGCTGTTTTACAAAACCTAGCGTCAGTGGAGAATTACCACGTAACAAGCCAGAAAACTCGTGTAGACTCAAACCAAGGCGCTTCGCCATTTCCATTTGAGTGATGTGCATTTTGGCTTTTTGTGACATCCAGATGTCGTAGAGCGCGTTTCGATCCAGCTCTGTAAATTCCATATCTGCCTCCGCTAATTCAAGAGCCAATACACTCTCACACTTACTTAAGATAAATGTTAGCGATAAGTCAGAGAAGTTATAATTGATCGTCCAAATATCAACCCTCAATCATTGGTAGCGTACCTCTGAACATGCATGAGGCGGTCGCTCAACAGAACATTGAGGTGACTCTCTTGTCATCGGAAGGAAAAGTCCATCTCGGACGGTTTAGACATAAGTAAATGATTTAAAGGAAATCACTGGGGTGAAGGAGTAATATCTGCTACCTTTCCTTCCATGGTTCACTAGAAATAAGTTACATATGCCACAGTGGTTTACCGAATTACAAAGCTACATTGAAACGTCTCATCAAAATTGGAGTGGGAGCGTCCTTTTCATTACGCTCGCTAGCTTTATAGCTTGGATAGCTTGGCGGCTGATTCGCTCTCGCCTCGCTGCGCTCGTAGAGAAAACGCCCTTCCACTGGGATGATATGTTGCTTGATGCGCTAAAAGCGCCAGTCAGTACACTCATTTGGTGTTGGCCAGCAACCGTCTCTATCGGCATCATATTGGAGAGCGAGCTCAACGATAAAATAAACTGGTTAAGTACGCTGAAACTGATTTTAATCATCAGCATCTTCGTATGGACCGTTATGCGGCTCATTACCAATGTTGAAGAGCATGTTCTCGAACAAAAGAACCGAGATGAAACAACAGTACAAGCGATAGCTAAGGTCGCGCGCCTGTTCTTTATTACCGTCGGAATTCTAACCGTAATGCAGGCATTTGGTCTGTCACTATCGGGCCTCCTTACCTTCGGTGGTGTTGGTGGTTTGATCGTCGGTTTAGCGGCGAAGGATTTGCTGTCTAACTTTTTTGGAGGTCTTATGATCTACTTCGATCGTCCATTTAAAGTTGGCGATTGGATCCGTTCTCCAGACCGACAAATAGAGGGGACAGTAGAACGCATTGGCTGGCGCATGACCATTATCCGAACTTTCGATAAGCGTCCACTGTATGTACCAAACTCAGTGTTTAGCAGCATTGTCGTAGAAAACCCATCTCGCATGCTGAACCGACGTATCTACGAAAAAATTGGACTTCGTTACGACGATGCAGAAAAAATGCCGCAAATTATCACCGCGGTAAAAGAAATGCTGAAAAATCACAAAGACATTGATGCACGCCAAACACTTATCGTTAATTTCGATACATTCGGTCCATCATCATTGCACTTCTTTATCTATACCTTTACTAAAACCGTGAATTGGGTGAGATACCATGAGGTTAAGCAGGACATACTGCTTAAGGTAATCAACATCATTAAAGAACACGATGCAGATATCGCGTTCCCTACTCAGACGCTTAAGCTTGATCCTATACAAATGGTAAAAGCGGAAGAGCAAGAAGATCACGGCTTCTAGTTTTCACCAATACCCAAATAATCAAGCCCGCTATGTTTAAGCGGGCTTTTTATTTTTCTTCGCATGAAGTGGTTATTGTTGCGTTAACACCATACGTGCATTCAGCGGTTGGATTGGGCGATTGTTTTTCCCCATTACTTCCGAAAAAGATTTTATCTGCTCAGGAGAAATAGTTTGTGCTTCTTTCATCACCAACCAACGCACACCTTCAGAGCATGGTGGTGTCGTTAGTGAGCCGTTAAAGCGGTAGTAGTCTTTATCACTTGGGATAAGGGCATCCGCATCAAATGGAACCTTGATGGTAACATCTTGATCTTTAGTTGGAATGTTAGCTAGCATCTTAGCTAAATCTGGGTTCGTGTCACCCAGTTTAAAGAACACCGCGACAACAGCTAGATGACCTACTTTGTCGGCATGCACAAAGTGTACTTCTAGTGGGTATTCTTTACCATCCACATGGTTTTCAGATGGCGTATGGAAGTGGAACTGTTTCAACGTAAACTCTTTACCATCAATGGTGAGTGTGTTTTTACCTTCTAAACCAGTCTGTAAAGTGTGACCATTGTTCAGCAGTGAAATTGCCTTTCCTTCGTAGTCGAAATTCAATTTTTCTAGCTTCGCTTCGGTCGCCGATTCAATGTTGATTGGGCTCTGGTTTTGACCTTTCGCGCACTCAGATGCAAACTCACCCCAATGAGCTGGCCCATGGTTTCCCTCGTAGCCCCAGCTTGCTGCATAAGCTGTTCCTGTAAATACCAGTGCCAAACCTAATGTTGTTAGTGACTTCTTCATCATTTTCCTTATTTCTGAAAGTTAAATTCCGTGAGAATAAAGCCATACTAATCTCACAAAATTAAGCAGTGACAGAGTGAAAACTATGATTACAAAAGATTTTTGGAATAGAAGCCTCTAATGATGTAATTGACATGATGCTCAAAATTGAACGTCAACGATTATTGAGTCGGTGTAAGTACCTGCAGGAGGGGTCGTTTGGCTGGTTAGTATCTGCGCGCGATAATTATAATTCTGTGGAGTGATACCATCAGGAATGGAGCCGCCAGTATCGACGTCACTGTGTTCACGACGTTCAGAACTGGTTCCTCCCCAGCGCTCCATCGTTGATGACTTATAGATTTCATACTCCAAATAGTGACCACTAGAAATCATTCGCCGCTGACCGCCGGACGCATTTAGGCCGTCATTCAAGCCAATGGAGAAGGAACTATTCTTGGTACAAGTTAACGATATAACCTGACTGACTGGTTCAAAACCGGCCACTAATGGGGACGAACCAAAATCAATATCTGGCGCTGTGATCATACAATCAGGGGTCACTTCCAACTCAACCGTAATCACGCTTTGAGCGCTGCCATTGGCGCGGCCAATGCATACCCCTAGAACCCCGATACCCTTACAGTAATCCCAAATCCAGGATACGGTGATTTGGTCTTTATAAGTCCCAGCGGAAAGATTACTACCCACTCCCGTCCGAGCATAGAGCGGAAACTCGGCTTGAGTGCCAAACAACCCGAGTAAATCGATTAACCCGATTTCAAAAAAATTGTAAGTTTGGCCGAATACATACTCTTGTGAAAGACCTGGATCGCCAAAAATCTGATAGCTGAGCTCCGAACTCGGATCATCCTCATTTAATAGCAAACCATTATTTATGCTGTTAAACGTTGCTGATACGTAGTCGCCACTTAACAAAGACACAAGTGTAGAAAAGTCACACGTAATCCCCGCATGAGGCTGAGCTGAGCTTTGCTGCTGAGAGCTTGAAACAGTAAACGAAGAAACATTGCCAAACAAGATTAAAGGTGTTGCCGCCGTGAGCTGACAAGCCATTGTCGAGCACGAGAAAAAGAGAAGTAGGCTAGCAAGCCAGCGGCGCAAAATCATAGTGCGGCCTCTTCTTCGGCTTTGATACAAACCTGCTCAGGCAATGTTTGTATTTTTTGACTCTCACGCTGATACAACCCCTCAATAAACACTTTACATGGCGGCTGTCCTTGAGGATAAAACTGAATGTAGCGGCCTGGGTCAACGCCTTCAAAGTAGGTAAAACCATCCCAACCAATTTGGCTTGTTAAGCCCGTTTCTGAGCGGCCATATGTACCAATCGGAAGGAACAAATGATTTTCGTCTACCACCGTCATGCTCAGTGCAACTTGTAGCTCTATTGGGAACTCTAACAGGTAGCCGTAGCCCGAATGTATCGAAGCAAACTGCTCTGTTGCAGAAAACGCAGCATTGGCAGGTAAATTAAGTGGATCGATTTCATATTTGGCGGTGTAATACGCCGTAGCCCAAGGAACAAGTAAGTAACCTTCATCGTCTGTCACTCCGACAATTTGATTTTCATATTTAACCGGAATACCTTCAAAACCACTGGTGCTCACCACTGCGAAGCTGTCATACACTTCATTCGCCGGGAATATTTCTCCATCCAACGTAGAGACCGAACCTGCCATTTCCGCAAAATAATCATAGTCGCCACTGGTGCCATTTAACCCCGCTCTGAACTGCGCCCATGACGCACGGTAGGTCAAATCGGCCTGTTTACGGTTTTCTGGGTGTTCGTTAATATCATGCGCTAAATTGACGCCCCACCCACCTCGTATTGGCGCAAGGCGGCTGTAACCCACTCGCCCTCTAACATCGCCATCATCCTCTCTTTTCAGCGTTAACCCCGAACTTCCCCCCAAAGAACTGAAAGGTAGAGAGAATTGCGCCAGCGTAACACTCTGACCACCAATACTATGGTTGTAAGAAAGGGACATATTGATATTAAAAGGCAGAGCGTAGCTATAAGTAAGATTTAGGGTACGTGAATCTGAGTCGGATTGTTGAATATCAAAGTACCCACCAGAAAGTGAGCCCCAATCTCCCAAACGCACTCCCATATTGATTTGTGATAGATGGCGCGACGCGAGTGAAGCGTCCTTGCCTTCATCGAGCATTTCGTAATTTGGTAAATGAGATAAGGTATAAAAGTCGGCTTGTTCTACTTGAGTTCGAGCAGCGAAGCTAAACAACCGAGACTGATAACTATAACCTAGCGCATATGAGGTAGATTGATCCTGAAAATTACTCACACGAAACGAGGCATCCACCGTACCCAAGTTGAAAGCATTGGTGACAAAGCCCAACCCCGCAACGATCAGGTCATCTTTTGCTTCAGCTTGAGCTTCTAATGTTAACCAATCAGTCATGCCATGACGCAGAGCGGTAACCACGCCACCGTCTCCATAGTCGTTAGATGCATTACCGAAGTTTTCTCTGATCGCACCAATACTCGCACTGTAAGATGTAAATCCGGTCTTGAGTAGATCGGAAGAGAGAAAAAATGGGCTGGTCATGACCGTTTGCTTACCTTGAGCATCCGTTGCAATTACCGTTGCTTCCCCAGCACCAGAGAGCATTGGAATATCGTTAATAATGAAAGGACCGGGCCCAACATTCATTGAGTCAGTTTTAAAGCCATTGATAAACAAATCTAACGTAGTGGGCGCAGTGACCTCACCGTAAAATGCAGGTAACGGCGTCGTCACGACATCCGGACGCATAGAGAAATCATGTGACAACTGAATACCCGCCAGTCTTACTGGTTGGCTCCAAGATAAAGGGCGAACAATATAGTCCCCTACCTCTATACGAATTCGCTTCTCTTGATTGACGTACTCGTAACTCGTATCAAAACGAGTGTACTGGCTGCTTTGCTGGGACTGAACATCGCGATGAAAGTTAGATTTAAATATCCCGGTAGTAGAAAAAACGCCAAACTCAGAAAAGGCTCTGACTTCATGATTTATAGAAACCTCCTTTTGTCGGCTTTCGTTCTCGTACACACCAAATACGTTGTAGTTAAGCAGGCCACCACGCCCAAACTGAGCCGGGGAAAATCGCCCCATATCCTGCGCTGATAAGCTCTGCATCGGTAACCAATTAGGCGGTACGTCAATTGCAAGTTGCAATGACGATTGCAAGTAACGCACGTTAACACCTGGGATAGACGTAACCTCAAGTCTCTCTTCGGTTCCAGGCAACGACGTGGCGGTAACCCCAACTGAAATGAGGTCCTCCCGGAGCAAAAAGAACTGATCGCCAACTCGCTCAACTTTCGCAACAAGCCCTGTTGCTCTTTGATTGATCACCAACTCCAGATTGAGGCTAATATTCTCAAACTTTTCTAATGAGAAATTTTCAGGACTCGGTAGCTCAGAGAAGTGGTTTGCTGAATTTGCACAAAGACCAATACTGCTCCACGTTACGCTAAGTAATACCAACCAAAAGAAAGCATTCATTGTATTAAATCTATTCATTATTGCTTCAATGGTATTTGGTAACGTTTACCTCCAATATTCGCGCTCAAACTCAAGGGTCTGACATTACTATGGGGAATAGACCAAACCTTATACTGTTCAGGAAGAATATAGCCAGCTAGTCCATCGGAAATAACGACAGGATCTTTATTTGGTAGATTCAACTGTAAATTCACTAAGCGAACATGGTGTTTTCCTGAATTTTTAATGTGAACAAAACGCTGATTATTTTTCTTAATAAACTGTGCCTGTAAATCACCCCATAATTCACTGTCACGGTTTGGTTTTTGAGTATCAGTCAGCCCTTTCCCGTAAATAAACAAAGGTATCGAGTAACGCATTCGGACTTTTACAGCGAGTTCATTTTCCGTCAATTCTGTTTGAGGGTTTTGAGTTGGCGGTAATTCATCTATGATCACTCGGTATGCATACTCCTTACCCGCAGAGGCCTCATCTTGGTTGATGATGCGGATTAACTGCTTTTCACCTGGTTCAATTTTGACAAACGGAGGAGTTGCAATTAACTGGCTTTGACTTGAATAGCTATCTTCTCCTTCGTTTTGTTCCCACTTAAAAATTCTCACTTGCAAATAAGAATCAGCACTGCCTTTATTCACCATCCAAAGTGACGTTGCATTACTCTCCTCTGATATTTTGGGGTAAATCGGCCAAATTAATAATGAGTTAGCATTGGCATTTGAGAAAAAAACAAAAAGGAAGGTTATTAATAATAGTTTTTTGAGTATGAATTCCATTTCACCCCTCCAAAGTTCACTTACCACTCTAATGTCAGCGTAAGCGTATCCATATAAATTCCAGCCATTTCATTCCCATTTATTGTCGCCTTTGCCCAGATAGGAAACTGAATATTATCTGGGTCTTGGTCGGTATCGACGGAGTATTGCGTGTCAATATCAAGCACCTGCGTATAATTTAGATCTTGAAACAAAAAGTAATCTACCGTTGTCGCTTCTTCACTGTGCTTTAGCTTACGTACACCGTCCAATGCATTCATCCCGCCATTTACGGAAACATTCATCGTAATACCCGGAGTACAACTTAATGTGAGTGATGAACTGTAAGTGATGCTGCCTTGTACTTCCGTCGCGTAAACTGAAGAATGCTCACCAAAATCTAACGTGCCTATTTGCCCGGCTTGGGTTGCGCTTTCTTCTTGTACTGCGCCGTTAATCAAACAACCTGTATCTACGGTGGCAGACACCTGAAAAGTTTGTGTCGCATCAGCCAGCACAGTTAAAGAACACAAACTCATCGCGACAAGTGAAAAGCCCCTAACAACCAGCGTCACGTTTTACCAGCTTAGCGTCACACTGATGGTATCGGAGTATGTGCCGGCAATGCTGCTCGTACCGTAAGCTTTCGCAAAAAGCTCAATAGTTTGCGATGTTGCACTAGTAAATTCAGACAGAGCTACCGTCCCGCCTTGTATAATTTGTGTGCTTCGGTCTGAATCGGTAAACAACGTATAATCAATAAATTGCGCGCCATTTGACATCGCGTAGGTACCAACGGTCGCACTTGCATCATACAATCCGGTGCCCAATGTAAACGTCGGTGTCACACCGTTACTACAAAGCACTTCAATACCCGTCGCACTACCACCATTTACCACACCATCTTGTTCACTGAAGATTGCAGGCACGTCTCCAAAGGCAAGTGAGCCAAAGCCAACGCCAGAAGCTGCATCTACCGCATTATTTCCATTAATCACACAACCTTGTACAAGGTTAATTGAAACATCAATCGTACCGCTCACTGACGCTCCATTCGCTTGCCAACTAAATGAGGTTAAGAGCAGAGGCATCATCAGATAAAATCTTTTCATATAAAGCTCCATTTTTACATTCCACTGTATATCGGTAACCTTTTTATTAGTTATAGCTCAATTATGACAAACCAAATGCATATAAAATGTAAAACAATAAAAAGAAGCAGGATAAGGATAAAGACGAACAGAAAATAAAAACATTAAACTTAAAAATGACGATTTTTAAGCATGTAATGCTAAAAAATAACCACTAAAAACAAATGGTTATTATCTTATTCCAAATACAGAATCGACAATGAGTTAGAAGGTAGGGTGAAGTTGAGTGGAAAAAATCTAAAAAAAGTAGCAGAACGATACGAGAAGTTTAGAAAAGATTGGCGACCATTTCTTCCCGAAACAAAAATCTTCATGAAACAAAAATGCGCCCCAAAAAGGAGCGCATTTCTTACTTGAATAAGTTATTCCCAATCAAGAATAACTTTGCCTGACATACCGCTGCGCATTACATCGAAGCCTTCTTGGAAGTCATCAATCTTGTAGTGGTGCGTGATGATTGGCGATAGATCCAGACCAGATTGGATCAGTGAAGCCATCTTGTACCAAGTTTCGAACATTTCGCGACCGTAGATACCTTTGATCACCAAGCCTTTGAAGATAACTTGGTTCCAGTCGATACCCATGTCTGACGGTGGAATACCTAGTAGTGCAATGCGACCACCGTGGTTCATTGTGGTTAGCATTGAGTTGAATGCTGCTGGGTTACCAGACATTTCTAGACCAACGTCGAAGCCTTCTGTCATGCCTAGCTCAGCCATTACGTCTTCTAGCTTCTCTTCAGCCACGTTTACTGCGCGTGTTACACCCATCTTACGAGCAAGTTCTAGACGGTATTCGTTCACGTCTGTGATCACTACGTGGCGAGCACCAACGTGTTTAGCAACCGCTGCTGCCATGATACCGATTGGGCCAGCACCTGTGATAAGCACGTCTTCACCTACTAGGTCGAAAGAAAGTGCTGTGTGTACTGCGTTACCAAACGGGTCAAAGATAGACGCTAGATCGTCAGAGATGCCTTCAGGGATCTTGAACGCGTTGAACGCTGGGATAACTAGGTATTCTGCGAATGCACCTTCGCGGTTAACGCCCACACCAATCGTGTTACGGCATAGGTGAGTACGGCCGCCACGACAGTTACGACAATGACCACACGTGATGTGACCTTCGCCAGATACGCGGTCACCGATTTCAAAGCCACGAACTTCCTGACCAATCGCAACCACTTCACCCACGTATTCGTGACCAACAACCATAGGCACTGGAATTGTCTTTTGTGACCATTCGTCCCAGTTGTAGATGTGTACGTCTGTACCACAGATAGCGGTTTTCTTAATTTTGATCAGAATGTCGTTATGGCCAACTTCAGGTTTATCAACCTCAGTCATCCAGATGCCTTCTTCAGGCTTTAGCTTTGATAATGCTTTAATTTTCATAATGTAACCTTAATTAAAGGCCCTATTGTCTAAGGCCTAGAATCTTAAATAAGACCCATGTCCTTACCAACTTGGATGAACGCGTCGATTGCACGGTCTAGTTGCTCGCGAGAGTGCGCCGCAGACATTTGAGTACGGATACGTGCTTGACCTTTTGGTACTACAGGGAATGAGAAGCCGATTACGTAGATGCCTTTCTCCAGCGCACGCTCTGCAAATTCTGCTGCTACTTTTGCGTCGCCAAGCATGATTGGGATGATTGCGTGGTCAGCACCACCCATTGTGAAACCAGCGTCCTCCATACGAGTACGGAAGTGTGCTGCGTTTTCCCATAGACGATCACGTAGGTCACCGCTCTCTTCTAGTAGATCTAGAACGCGGATAGAAGCGCTTACGATTGCTGGTGCAACAGAGTTAGAGAATAGGTATGGACGAGAACGCTGACGTAGCCAGTCAATCACTTCCGCTTTACCAGACGTGTAACCGCCTGAAGCGCCACCCATTGCTTTGCCTAGCGTACCAGTGATGATGTCGATACGGTCAACCACGTTGTGGTGCTCGTGCGTACCTGCACCAGTTTTACCCATGAAGCCAACAGCGTGAGAGTCATCAACCATAGTCAACGCGCCGTACTTCTCTGCTAGGTCACAGATAGCCGGAAGGTTTGCTACTACGCCGTCCATTGAGAACACACCGTCCGTTACGATAAGAATGTGGCGAGCACCTGCTTCTTTCGCAGCGATCAGTTGTTGCTCTAACTCTTCCATGTTGTTGTTTGAGTAGCGGAAACGCATCGCTTTACATAGACGAACACCATCGATGATTGACGCGTGGTTTAAAGCGTCAGAGATGATTGCGTCTTCTTTGCCTAGAATAGTTTCAAATAGGCCCGCGTTTGCGTCGAAACATGATGTGTAAAGAATCGTATCTTCTTTACCTAGGAACTTAGAAAGCTTCTGCTCAAGCTCTTTGTGGATGTCTTGCGTACCACAGATAAAACGTACTGAAGCCATACCAAAGCCGTGCTCGTCCATGCCTGCTTTACCCGCTTCGATAAGTGCCGGGTGGTTAGCAAGACCAAGGTAGTTGTTCGCACAGAAGTTTAGTACTTCTTCACCAGTAGAGATTTTAACAGCCGCTTGCTGTTGAGACGTAATGACACGCTCTGATTTGTAAAGGCCTTCCGCCTTTACTTCTTCGATTTGCTGCTGAATCTGTTGGTAGAATGCAGAAGACATTTGAAATTCCTTCCTAGTTATTTTGGCGAGTATTTACTCGTTTAGAATTAGGCTTAGCCTTTATGTGACGGGCGTCACGGGCTATCACTCATCAATTAATTGTAGTGTAATTCAAGGAAGGAGGAAGGATTATACCTTAAGGTGGAAAAGCATTAATGAATCCTAGGCACAAATTCAATTAATGCTTTTCTATGAGGTTGTTATAAAAGGAATTATAGCCAGGTAGGCTTAGCCAAAAGTGCTTCAAAGTCCTTAGCAGGTAATGGTCGGCTATAGTGGAAACCTTGTCCGAACTCACAGTTTAGGTTTTTCAGGTAATCCACATGACGCTGTTCTTCGATGCCTTCTGCGACGATCTTAAGATCCAGCGCTTTCGCCATTGCTATGATTACGTTCACAAGCTCGCGGTCTGAGTCGTTCTCGAACATATTTTGCATAAAGCTACGATCAATCTTTAAGCGGTCGAACGGAAACTTCTGCAAGTAACTCAGCGCAGAATAACCAGTACCAAAATCATCAATAGTAAGTTTGGTGCCTAACGCTCGTAAGTTATTAAGCATGTCTAATAGCTCAGAATCGTGATTGAAGAGGAGACTTTCTGTCACTTCAATATCGAACTTATCTGACGGAAGACCAGACTCCTCAAGGCTGTGTTTAATAAACGTAAGTAAGCGCTCGCAGTACCTAAATTGAACACTAGAAAAGTTGACAGAAACAAACAACGGAGTCAGACTTTGCCATTGTGCCGCTTGTCGACACGCTTGTTGAATAGCAAACTCACCAATTTGATGAATTAAACCATTTTTCTCTGCAATAGAGATAAACTCTTCAGGGTTTACGAATCCGTACTTGTCATCATTCCAACGCATTAGCGCTTCTGCCCCTACGAGTTTACCACTACTCAGCTCAATAATTGGCTGATAATACAGCTCTAACAACTGATTGGAGATCGCACTTCTCAGACGATTTTCCAGATCTAAGTAGCGTTGCAAGTCTTGGTTCATATTATGGTTATAAAAACAAAAGCCATCACGCCCATCTTGTTTCGCCCGATACATTGCCATATCTGCACATGCAAGAAGCTGCTCAGCGTTGTCTCCGTCATCCGGGAACACAGACATTCCGACGCTGCTACTCAAGAAGAATTCATGGTTGTTCCAAACAAACGGATCGTTAAACGCCGAAAGCACACTTGAAGCAACTCGCTTTGCAGTATCATTATCAGGCAAATCAGGGATGACGAGTAAAAACTCATCCCCACCAATTCTCGCCAATAAGTCTGTTTTTCTCGCGACTTGATACAGTCGCTGAGCACTGAGTTTAAGGATTTCATCCCCAACAAAGTGTCCCATTGAATCGTTAATCTGCTTGAAGTGGTCTAAGTCGATGAACATCACCAAAACTTTAGACCCACTACGCGATGCCCTAATTAACTCCAAAGCCAATCGCTCGGAACCATAACTACGATTAGGCAAATTAGTTAATATGTCATATTTAGCTTGGAAGGCGAGTTCTTTTTCAGACGCTTTTCGACGTTCAATTTCGTTCGTTAATTTTTTATTCTGTTGAGAAAGAATATCTTTACGCTTTTTTTCTTCCTCAAGCTTAATTTTCAATTCAATCCTATTATTGTTCGTGATGAATGCATAACATAAAGCAATGACGATCATAACGGCCAGAATACTCAAACCAATAATAAAGAGCCGTGATGTAAATATATCTCGTTCACTCAAAGGCTCGAACCACGCCATCAATTTGAAGTGATGTTTATCCACAGGCACTTCAAAGTAAATTTTTCCGTCTACAGCCTCAGAAACGAAATAATTCTCATCCTTATTGTGAGAAGGTGTTTTATTTATGGTATCCCATACAACCATTTCCACGTCTTTTATTTTTAGCACCATTCGGCTATAACTATCTTCGTGTTCTTGGTTAGTAAGTTGGTCAATAACAATATTCTTATTAAGATCGGCAATTAAAAAGGCAACAGGCTTTCCGGAGAACTTAACTTGCTTAATGACTTGAATGCGAACGTCATCATTGTATCGCGTCGCGCAAACCTCTTCGGGATGCCCGTGTTGAGTCATTAAGGTTTGTATGTCCATTTTGTGCTCGGCAAGGTTTTCAGATCCAGTGGTGACAATGGTGACTCCATCACTGCCGACCAGCGTGAGCTTTTTATAGATTTGGCTGCTATTAATTAGCTTACTGTCTATCTTCTCATCGAAGCGACGCTTTAAATTAATTAAACTGGCACCTAACCCATACTCCATTGACATTCCAGAAGCTAAATTACCAAAGAATGTTTGTATTGTTTTATCTGTAGCTAGATTATCAACATCTTCACTCGCTATGGTAAATAAATTATCGAGTGTGCTTGCATAACTTTTAACTTTTAAATCTAGTTCTCTGTATTGAGATTCTTTTAATTTATTTTGACCTACGCTAGTCACAGTAATAAGCATAGCTAGGTAAATTGAAACTAATATTGCGCTTATTGTAATAAATCTTTTACTGGAAAATTTTTTAACGGCCTTATTCATCGGACTTTCTTTTTATCTTCTATAAAGTAATCGTTATAAAAGTAGTAAATAGATGGATAGTATTTTTTTACTAATTTTTCGTATGAACCGTCTTTTTTTATCGAGTTTAAATAACGATCAAATGCTTTGCGTAATTCAGGGGAATTTTTACGGAATGCAACAGCCATTTTTTGATTTTCAGATATAGGGCCAATGACTTTTATTTCGCCCGGCCATTTTTCGAGGGCAATTAGCGTATCCGCAACATCTAATAATGTGCTTTCCGCATCATTTTTCATTATCGCTGGAACCATCTCATTAAGGAGACGCGCCCCATCAGGTAATATAACTTTTGCACCTGTGTCATATAAGTCATAAAGGTTAGGATCCAAGCAAGAATGTTCTAAAGCTAACACTTCGCGACCATCGATCAGCTGCTTGACGTTTTTAACATCTTCATTGACCGACCCACTTGGTTTAATCGGGCTCAGACTAGAGTCGGATCTGGAAACCAACCATACACCTGAAGGAAAATAATCTTGTGAAAAATCGACAACCTCAGAGCGCCAATCAAGAATAGTAACGCCATTTGCGATCAAGTCGCCTTCAATTGGAACACTTTCTCCGACAACAGCCTGCTTGTTGTGATATTGCACATTTTGCCCTGTCAACTTACCAACCACGTCGCTCCACTGTGCTGGAACATACTGGTACTGAACACCTAACGACTTGGCAAAACCTTTTATTATCTCTACATCCAAGCCAGTCAAAGTTTCCACTTCACCTTGTTCAATATAGGAGACAAAGTTAGCGTACGGGACACCAATGTGACGCAGTACACCGCGTTCACGGATTTGTTGTAAATCGTCTGACCAAGCGGCAGATGACGCAACAGAGGTAACCATGAGCGCCACCGTCGCTAAAGTTCTTTTGAATGTTATGACTGACATAATAATATCCTTACCTTTCACAAAGCGCCCAATAATGGGCGCTTGAGTGATAAACAACGATGTTAGAACGACGAGTAATACAAATTCGTCATCGCCACTACGAGCCCTTCCACATCTTGTTCGTCATGGAACAAATGCGTAGAGATACGCAGCGCGTAAGTATCAAAGTCATCATCCTTATGCAGCTTAAAGCTAGTCGTACGGATGATGTAACCATACTCTTCACGTAAACGATCTCGGAATTCCGTCAGTATCTCTTCATTAGTTACATCGGAGAACGGATTAACCGTCGTTAAGCCACTGGTTAAGCCTTCCACGTTTGGTGAATACATTTTGGCTTGTGGTAAGTACTCTTGAAGCAAGGTTTTACATAAACTACCAAGGCTTACAACTCGCTCTTCGATACGGTCTCGACCAATCTCATCCCACATTTTGCAACTATCAACTAGTGCTTGTTTCGCAGGATAGTTATCGTTACCAATGTATTGCATTTGCAGCTGTTTACCTAGGTAATCAGCATGAGAAAGTGAGGAGTTGATCGACCATAACGGGTTCTCTCGGTCACTCCAATACTCATTCAAACGGTTACCGTTATCACGAACATACAGAATACCTGTCGCACCCGGACCACACTGCCACTTATGACCAGATCCTGCATAGAAATCACAATCCATATCGTGGAAATCAAGGTCAAACATACCGACCGTATGCGCGCCATCAACAAGAGTAGGTACACCATACTCTTTTGCTAAAGCACAAATGGCTTTTGCTGGTAGCGCGGTTCCTGTTTTGTATGTGATATGAGAGAAAACAATTAGGCGAACGTTTTGATTCGCATCAAGCGCGTCTCGGAACGCTTGAATGTAATCTTGCTCAGAAACGTTTTCGGTACCAGTAAATACTGGTAGTTGAATTTCTACCACATCCACACCAAAACGATGTTTCGCTACGTTCATAGGTGATGTTGCAGCAATATGTTCATGGTGTGTCGTTAGAATCACATCACCTGGTTCAAAGTGTAAGCCATTAATGATCGAGCATAAGCCATCAGTAGTGTTGCGGCTGAGAATGATCTCTTCTGGGTTAGCACCAAAACCTGGTGCGACGTCTTTAACCATCTCTGAAACATAAGGCCAAGAGCCAAATTTGCCTTTCATATCCCAAGGATATTTAGCCACTAGCTTGTTGTTATGCTCGTAATCTTCAAGAACATGTTTTGGCATTGAACCTGTTGTACCAATGTTCATGTAAGTGGTTCGTTTGTCCAAAACGAACTGTCTTCGCACTTTACGCCAGAAGCGCTTATCGTGTTTTCTACCTAGCCCGCGGCTGCTCCAATCAATTTTCTGTTCTCGTGCTTGAGCTACGCCTGAGAAAGCGGAAGCACTCACACCAGCAACAACAGCTCCTGTTGCGCCTTTCAGAAAATTACGGCGGCTGCTATTAGTCTGAATAGATTCCTTGTCTTTCATCTTTTTCAATCCTTGTCGGAAATTAGCCATATTATTAATTTTAAGTGCGTAACTATCTGTTACTAAAACATTATTACCCATTACAATCAGAGTTTAATTTTTTCCTCTGCCATTAAGTGACTTTAGTTCCAATTTTTTATCTTATTTGATGATATAAGCAACAGTTTGACCACAAATCTATAAACAACAATGTTCACATTAATATATTCGTTAATTTGATTATTCTTTATTGCGGACAATTCCACCAAATTCTTTATAAAACAATTATGAGCTTTGTTATAAAGTCATTAAAAATTTAACTTTGCGTTAATTTAAAAATATTCAGGCTATTTTAAGATTGGCGTCTATTCTTTTTATATCTTAACGATCTCAACATGTTAAGACTAAATAAAAGAAAGCTGATTTCGGATCGAGATATCAGTTTAAGACCATAAAGTGATACACATCACTCTATGACATAAACTCACCGCTCAACATACATAAGTAAAACAGGTTTTCACTAATATGTGCTTGAGCGTACACCCTAAAAGAAGGAGGTCCCATGTTAAAAGGATTGCTATGCATTTCAGTTGCATCCGCTCTTGTCGCCGCCCCTAACGTGCTAGCAAAAACGGTAGAAATGACTGCTCTCAACACCAATGAGAGTGCGGGTACCATTGAGATTTCACAAAGTGATTATGGCGTTGTTTTTACGCCTCAATTATCAGGTTTGTCAGCAGGTGTGCACGGTTTCCATGTTCACACTAATCCATCTTGCGATAGCATAGAAAAGGATGACAAAACCGTATTAGGCGGCGCAGCAGGTGGCCATTATGATCCTAACAACACAGGGAAGCATGGCTATCCTTGGACCGATGACAATCATTTAGGCGACTTGCCTCCACTCTATGTGGACATGGACGGCAATGCCAATCAGCCCGTTGTCGCGCCTCGCCTAAAATTATCGGATTTAAAAGGTCGAGCGTTAATGATCCATGTAGGTGGTGACAATCACTCCGATCACCCAAGTAAGCTAGGTGGTGGCGGCGCTCGCGTCGTATGTGGTGTTATTGAATAAACATTAACTTATGTCTCACACTTCTCTTTAGATTGCGAGAAGTGTGAACTTCTGTTGATACTGAGAGGATGTCGCATTGGTCTCAAGGTAGCTGTGGTGAAGCATTAAGATCGATTGGACAATCTTCGTCCCGATCCCCAAAGAACCGCCCTCCGCTTCTTCCTCGATGTGATTGACGAAGGTAAAGTGGATACGCGACTTATCCTCACTCAAATGCGCTTGGCAATGCACTTCCGAACCAATTGGGCTGTGGCGTAAGGCATTTTCAAGTAAGTTAAGCACCAACCGCTCCAATAGCCCCTTATCACCCACGGTTTGGATTTCGCTATCGATATCCACTTTCAACACCACTTCTTTACGAGAAAACTGGCTCTGCATCGTTTCAGCACATTCTGCCATCAAAGCGCCCAGATCTACGGGGCGGTACTCGTAGTTTGGCATTGGAGCTTCTTTGCGTGCGGCGTCTAATAGAGAATGCAATTGAGTTGAGAGCTTCTCACAATTTCGGAAAGCGACGTCAATCAAAGGATCGGATTCCGGATGTTGCAAACGCCATGTTTCCAAATAACCCAGCACGCTTGATAACGGCGTTTTTAAATCGTGACTAAGCTGCAACAAGCTTTGACGACGATGAGACGATTGATACTCCAACTGTAAAAACTGTTGCTGAGTGTGCTTCGCCATCATCTGATAAGAGTGCGCAATCGGCACGAGCTCCGGCACTTGGTGAGTAAAATCAGGTTGCAGGCGGAAATCATGTTCAGCTTGCTGTTGAAGTTGTTTGGTCACGCGCTCAATTGGGTTCAATAGGCTACGTTTGACCAGTACATAAGCTCCAAGAGCAAAGCCTAAAATGGACACTAAGACCAATCCTGCCAGCGCGATGTAAGGAGTATCGACTTGAGCATTGGCAATGGCGTCATGTCGGGTACTACCAATCACCACATAGAGATAACCGACCGTAGAGCCTAATTCCTCTATCGCTGCGACAGAAAAGACTTTGTGTTCACCACGATTACGTGGGTCTTCACCCAAAATAGGAAAAGGCTGGTCATTTAAGAATTGCTTAATGGGATTGAGATCCACCGCTCCCATGATCTCCGCTCCTTCTGGTGCTGCATGGGTGGTGATATTGCCTTGGCTATCGAGGAAGTAGATTTCAAAGTCAGGGCCGATCAGCATGAGCGTGTGAAAAATCGACTTGAGCGCTTTAGGGTTGTAATCCGTCCCGATCATCAGCGGATTATCATCACGCATGTGGCTGGCTAGCTCTTTATGTAGGCTTTGCTTAGTGCGTAACTCAATGGTTTCTTTTTGCCAATTGTAAGTCAGTGCAATCACCACCGCCGCGAGGCAAAACCACAAGCTAGTAAATACCACTAAGCGAGATTTGAAGCTCATCCTATCGCCTCCTTAAACAGCGATGTTTCTGAAACACCCGTGATGATTGAAAAATGACGGTGAAAACAACTGCCGACTTACTGTCTTGACTTACTTTCTTGCATTAGTGTCTTGGTTGAAACTTATACCCAACACCCCAAACAGTTTGAATGAAGTGGTGATCAGAATCAGACAACGACAACTTGCTGCGTAAACGGTTTATGGTGCTACACACAGTGTGGTGATAACCAGAATGGCTAGTGTTCCAAACGTGATCGAGCAATTCATCTTTACTGTAGACTCTGCCCGGACGAGTCGCGAGAAACTGCAGCAAAGTAAACTCTGTCGCGGTAAGAGTGACATCTTTGTCGTTTAGGGATACTTGGTGCAACTCCGGAATAATTCTCAGCGGACCAAAGTCCATCGCATCGTCGAGGACTCCATTCGCTACTTTGGCTTCTGCGGTTTGGCTGACTCTGCGCAGCACGTTTCGCACTCGTGCTTGGAATTCTAATACGCTAAATGGCTTAGTGATGTAGTCATCAACGCCCGCTTCTAAACCGTCAACCTTATCCATTTCACCGTCTCTGGCTGTCAGCATGAGCACTGGGCTCCAATCTTGTTGCTGACGCAAATAATGGCAGATGTCTAGACCATCACCATCTGGCAAACCTCGGTCAAGGATCAATAAATCAAAGGGTTGTTGCTGGTATTGCGCTTTAGCATCGGCGACATTTGTGGCTCGCGATACTTTGTGTCCTTGAAACTTGAGATGCATCTGAACCAGTTCTGCCAAATCATCGTCATCTTCTACCAACAAGATGTTCGCGACTAAATTGATTGCCTGTTGTTCCATGGTCCTTTCCTTGCCTTCGAGTATCCTCACTTTGCACATGACCGGAACAAATTAGAAATTCTTTCAAAAAAGGTTCCGATGACGCCATGAGGGATAAAGCGCTCGGTTACAAGCGCTTTGGAAAGGAGACGTCATCGGAGCCTGTGTTACTCGACTCGAGTGATGGTGACTTTCGCACCTGGGTTCAAGAAACGATGGTTCGCAGAAAGTGCTGAGTTTGCTAATCCGTCATCTTGGCTAACAACACCCGCATGGAATGCAACAACGTCATTGCTGTCATTACGCGCGGCATTGAAACCCTCACCGCCACCTGCTGGGCCCGGAATGGTTGCGGCAAGTTCATCGTTTAGCTCTGTACCGGAATCCCAAACGTTCATGCTCATTTCATAGCTTTCACCTACTGCGAGCGATTTGAGCGATAGCCCCGTTTCGCCAACAAAAGCATCATTGGTATTTACAAACATAGACGCCACAGACAAGTAACCGTAACGACTAGGGTCAACCGTGATGGTGACTTCGTCCGATGCACCCGGCAACACCAATCCATTACCCGAAATACCTTGGTAAACACTGTCATTGCTGTTCATCAACTCAATCAGCTCAGCGTTACTACCGCCTTCGGCAAGGTGCTCAAGTTCAACAGATGCGGCTTGTCCAATTTCAAACAGTTGGTAGTCACCATTGTGAGTGAGTACAGCAAGCGGAGACATAGGTTGATTCGCAGTCAAGTTCGAAACGTTGACGGTGTAGCGGTAGGATTTCACTACGTCGTTATCATCATCGCTTGGACAACCGGCGAGCAAGCCGACTGAAGCTGCTACTAGTAAGATTCTGTATTTCATACATCCCCCTTACTTCACAACGATTGTGATGGTTGCAACTGGGTTTAACCAACGATGGCTACTGCTGTCTAGGTCACTGATGCCGCCGGTTGGATCGCTATCACCAAGGTTACCCGGATGTACGTGAACTTTGTCGTTAGTTACCGTTGCTTCAACGCCTGTGCCGCCAGTACCAAAGGTAATGAAAGGTGGGTTTGGCATGCTAGACGCAAGTTCATCGTTCGCTTCTGTACCAGCATCGTAACTTCTTAGCGTTGCTCGGTATGTACCCGCTTCCGTTGGAATCTTCCAGCTATCTAGGCCGACAAAACCGTCATTGGTTGGCAACAACATCGCGCTCAGAGAAAGATAACCGTGGTCGCCACTGTCCAAGGTGAAGGTGGTTGCAACACCCGGATTCAAAATACCACCAGCAGGGTTCTCAACCACCGCACCACCAGCGTTACCAATCACACTAGCAAGACCAGAGATATCACCGCCTTCTGCCATTGCTTCTAGTTCTGGCGTTGATGCTTGACCCGTTCTGAACATTTGAAGATCAGAACCATGTGCGGCAACAATAAGTGGCGTAAAGTAGATGCCTTTGGTTGCGTTTGTCACGGTGATTTCCAATTCCGCCGCATTCACTGATGCAGAGCCTAGTGCCATAGCGACTGAAGTCATGACGAGTCCGAGTTGGGTACGTTTTTTCATTGTGATTCCATCCTTTAATGAGGGTTGAACTACCCAAGCCCATGTGTACGGCTTTACTTCTTTGTTCGTGACTTGAGTAGGTTAAGCATTACGTTTCGAACGTTTTGCGTTCTTGCCTCTAAGAATGACGAGCAAATCTATCAGCAACTTCATCGAATTCTCATAAAATTCTCACAAGTTCTGTTCGAATTCTGTCAACAGCACTTTTTTACTCTTAATCAGCTATTTACACGTCGCGCTTTCCCCTCCTACAATGCGATATTCCCTGTTTAAATAACGATTCTCACCATGATTCATAACGTTCTGTCTGCCTACTATGGCGAAATCTACGGCATCGCTTTTTTCAACCACTACTTGAGCCATTACGCCCAAAGTGAACAACAAACGCTGTGGCAAACCTTGATTAAAGTGGAAGAGCTAACCGCAGAAAAGCTCAAACCTGTACTGCTGACAAATGGCATGGATATCGAAAGTCGACACCAAGAGATGTTGGATAAAGGCTTGGAAGATGCAATCAAATGGATTGGTTTACCATGGCAAGAGTTGGTGGCGACTCTTCTGAAATGGGTAGAACCTTATGAGGTCAAGTATCGAGAGTGGCATGAAGAAGTGAACGCTTCACAGCAGTATTCAATCGCTGAACGAGAAGCTATCGAGTTGATTGCAGACCACGAAACGGCCATTTATCACTGTTGGCAGCAATACCATACTGGTGAATCTGGCTTGCCTGCACTCAATGCATTTTTGGCAAAATATCGTTAAAGCGAGACGGTGACACTTGAACCTCGTGAAACCGTACCAGACAATATCGTTATTCCGCTGCGCAGAACTGAACAATTATGGTTAATCCAAAACTCATAGCCCTACTTCCTGATCTTGCTTCGTTTATCTTAGTGGTAAACGAAGGCAGTTTTACCGCTGCTGCTAAACAACTCGGCGTAACGCCATCGGCTTTAAGTAAGTTGATCACACGGTTGGAACAAGCCCTCTCGGTCAAACTGTTTGAGCGCACGACTCGTAAGTTGATCATCACTCAAGCTGGGCAAAAGGTTTACGACCAAAGCATCGCAATGGTGAATGCCGCGCAGCAAGCCGTTGAGCTATCTGCGGAAGATCATGCTGAGCCAACAGGCGCACTCACAGTAGCAGCCCCTGAAGCATTTCTTAATTCGGTGCTTCAACCGTTTGTGTTGCCATTCCTAGAACGTTATCCAAATATACAGCTTAAGCTGCGCGCAGCAGATGGTGAGATTGATCTTTTCCGCCAAGGTATTGATGTCGCCTTTAAGCTCACCGACAAACCCGATGAGAATCTGGTCCTCAAAGAGATCAGCAAGACCAATCTTGTTTTGTGTGCTTCTCCAGATTACCTAGCCAAACATGGTATGCCTGAGCACCCAACCGAGCTTGAGCAGCACGACTGCATTTACCTTGCCGAGAACGACAAAGACAACATCTGGTCATTCTTTAAAGAAGAAGCGTTCCACTCCATTGCCGTGAGTGGACGCTACGCCGTCAACCATTCTCAAATGCGCTTGAACGGGGTTAAGTCTGGCTTGGGAATTGGGATCTTCCATGACTTCGTGATCAAAGACGCATTAGAGCAAGGTGAAGTGGTGGAGGTTCTGCCGGATTGGATGATCAAGAGTAACTACCACGGCGCTATCGCGATGCAGTATGCACAAACTAAATACATGCCTGCTCGTCTGCGCGTGTTTATCGACTTCGTTAAGGAGCATTTAGTCTCCGACGATACTAACCATGCTTGAAGAGGCTAACCATGTTTAATGCCATTCATCACGTCGCGATCATTTGCAGCGATTACCCAAGGTCAAAACGCTTTTACACTGAAGTGTTGGGTTTGAAAGTCATTGCCGAGAACTATCGCGAAGCTAGAGACTCCTACAAGCTTGACCTCGCTTTACCTGACGGCAGCCAAGTGGAACTGTTTAGCTTTCCAGACGCACCAGAGAGACCGAGCTTTCCTGAAGCACAAGGCCTGCGACATCTCGCATTTTTGGTTGATGATGTTGAACAAGTGAAAGCCTACCTAGAATCGAATGACGTTGAAGTTGAGCCAATTCGTATTGACGAATTCACAGGCAAAGCCTTCACCTTTTTCCAAGATCCAGATGGCTTACCGCTGGAAATTTATCAGAAATAAAAAGAGCCAGCACTTCGCTGGCTCTTCTACTATTCCACTCTTTGTCTGTTACTAATTCAACGCTGTTTTCAGCTTCTCGACGCGGTTGAACAACAGCCAATCCAGTGCGAGAACCGTAACAATCGCCAAACCGCCCATCGGAAACGCCAAACACAATATCACCAACGCTACTAAACCAAGTTTCCAAATGCCGTCTTGCTGAAACTTAGGTGGCGCGCCCAATGCGGCACTGCGACTTGGTCTACGAATCCACCACATCACCACACCTGTGATTGAGATTAAGATGAACGCCAAACAGAACACTACGTTGAGTACTTTGTTCAATATACTCACATCGCCTTGGTGCAATGACACACCTGCCGCCATGAACTTGGCAAATAGGCTGTAATCTTGCCACGTTACATCCACCAACAAGCGACCGGAATATTGGTCAAAGTGGCTGGTGCGATCTTGTCTTGGGTCGGAAATGTCGCCGCCCATAGCGTTAGCTGCAACGGTGTAAACGCCCGTCTCAGAGCGTGGTAAAAACAGCTTATAGCCCGTAAAGCCCATCATTTCAGCCTTGAGGATGATATCATCAATAGAGAGCGTTTCATGAGTGCCTGCGTATGCCATCTCTTCCTTCATATTGGCATGATCATGAGCGGGCTTATCTTTCGATTCTGGCACAGCAGCAAGCTCTAAGTTCCATGGCATCTCTTCTGAAGCACCGTGGTTAAGATCTTTATGTGTCAGTGTGGATTCTGGTTTCTCACCCCATGTGTAATAGGTTGGGAAGGTATTCCAAGCTTGCACCATTTTCGCCCCCCAGATCCCTGCCCACGACAATCCTGAAATCAAAAAGAACAACAGAACAAGCGACAGTACACCACCTAAATTCGCATGCAGGTCACGCATCAAAATTCGAGGGCCATTGTTAAGGCGAATTTTCAAAAAGCCGGCGCGGCTGGCGTTGTCTCTAGGTAACCAAAGGTACAAACCAGACACCAACAGCAAAATCCCCAGACTTGCGGCGATTTCAATTAGACGGTCACCTAAGTCTCCGATGAGCAACGTACCGTGAATGCTGTTCATCAGTTCATAGATGCTATCACCACGGTCAATGGTGCCTTGTACGTCTCCTGTGTAAGGATTTACTGCAACAATCAGCGAGCTGCCTTCTTGGTTTTGAATCGAGAAGCGGTTGGCCATATCAGCCGTTTTAGCAGGTACAAATTGAGTGACATTAAAATCGGGATACGCCTGCTTTACGGTTTCTAATTGTGCAGAGACAGGAACCATTTGCTCTTGTGGTGAAACTTGTAATGTCGCTTCGTATCGAGCCAGTTCGATTTCATCATCAAACAACATCACCAATCCCGTGAGGGAAAGCATGAGCATAAATGGAATGACGAACAAACCTGCGTAGAAGTGCCATCGCCACGTCATAAAGTAGATGGATTTTGCGCGTGAGGCTTCCTTGAGTTGAGGCTTTGCCGAGTTTCTCAACATGTGTATTTTCCTTTTTTCATTGTTGAACACCCAAATTCAGTCAAACGCATCCTGCACATACACATTCGTATGCGGCGCTAATTGACTTAGATTTGGGAGTACCACTGCTCGAAGTGGCAGTGTTGCTGACTATATACCCAAGTGACTTCAAGATGCTGGATTCAGAGCGTTGTCATTGATTCGAGTGCAAAGAAAACAACGCTGTGTAATAGACAACTCTTTCCAAGTTGTTTGAAGCAGCAATCGGAGCAATAACACGCTCCCGAAGGGCGAGTTGCCTTGGCTTGTATACTTTGTTGTCGATATCTTGATTTAGACCCACTAGACCTTTAAATCGCCGCCGCGTCTACAAACCAAGTCATTCTCGCTGAACCAAGCATCTCGAGGTTACTTGGGTATCGTGTAATTGTTTTTGTTATGAGAAAAGGGAAACTGGCGGCGCTCGAGGAACTGGTGTTTCAAATCGCACACTTAGAGCCAAATAAGCGTAGCTGTCAGAAGTCACCAAGCTCTGTCTTGAAAGTATCGGTGTCGTTGGAAGTGTATCGTGATGAAAAGTCGAGAAGTGGCTAAACGGACAAGGCTTGCCTTTGTGGCTGACCGAATTGTCGCCCTCTTCTATTTGGACCAACTCAAATCCGTTAAGCGTACATAGCGTCGCCCACACGCCCATGCTGTTACCATGAGCATTGATAACAGGCATCAGTGTCACTAGCACCCAACTGAGAGCACTAGCAAATAACATCGAGCGGTAAAAAGGAATTAATCTACGCATAACGGTGACTTAACAAATTTCACACAGCGTAACCAATTTTGAGTGATAGCTCAAAAACAGGATCAATAAGTGCTTGCTACCTCACAGGTTTTCTTGAATGCATCGATTGACAGTCGCAAAAAAGCCCGCCGAAATGGCAGGCTGATAATGTGTTCATTCATTACTTAGAGATAACGCGTAATCCACTGCCACGAGCAAATGCTCCGCTCAGTAGATAATTAGCCAAACAACTTGCTCCAAATGCTTGGATTGCGCTTGTCGTGGTACTCTTCACGAAGACTATCGATTTCACGCAGTTGAGCTTTTGCTTCTTGTAGCTTGCCCGCATCAAGATCCGCTTCAATCTTATCTAGCGTTACCGTCAGCTTGTTAAAGCCTTCTAAGTAAGTATCAAACTTCTCTGGTGGGTAATTACCACGCTTAGATTGTTCAACAATCGCTTGCAAGCTATCAATCGCAGATTTCATGGTTTCAACATCAGACGCTTCCGCCGCCTGTTTGAATTCCATCTTCATCTGTTTCATGTTTTGTTTTAAATCAACCGCTTCTGCCATTGCGTATGTTGAGCCAAACGCAATCGCACACCCTAGGACTAAAGGACGTAACATTTTTCACTTCTCCATTTATAGTGCCGAATTCTGTGTCGGCTTTATTCACCCAAATAACCTACGCCATAAGAGGCGAAAAACTAGCTTAGTTGAGTATTTCCGGGTCGCAGTGTAAAGCAATCTGGCGTCGGGTGCATACCTTAAATGTAATCAAGTTTATGCGTTGAGAATGCTGTCATATTCTGCAATTGGTTTACGGCCTCTCAAAGCTAAGAAAGACAAAAACTGCTGAGCGGTGTGAGTAATCACTTTCTTGCTATCAATACCCACTTTGTCCATTAACTCTCCAACCAAATCCAGATTACCAACATCGTGACAGAAATGCGCGTCACTGCCCGTGGTGAAGAAAACACCGAGATCTTTCCCGATTTGTGCAATCTCGTGGCAACGGTCTACGCTGCCTACTCGGCTGTTGCCTTTCAGCGTGGTGTTATTAATTTCAATCGCGACATTGTGCTCTTTCGCGCACGCTAAAACGGTCTGAAAATCAAAGTCGAAATTTGGATTACCAAGATGACCGAGCGCATCAATACGACCACTCTGAATGACATTAACAAGTGCTTCCGTGTGAGTTTGCTTGTTTGCAGGACGAAAAACGGGTTCATGAAAACTCGCGATCACCCAATCCAAATTTCGATCAACGCTGTCGGGAATGTCGATGTCACCTTGAGTGTTCATGATGTTAGATTCAACGCCACGAATAATCGCAACCCCCTCAAGAAAACGAGGCAGAATTTTCTGGTTCGAGAAGAACCAGTAATGAGGCGCACCCGGCATTGATTCTGCGTGATCGGTCGTGCAGAACATATCCAGCCCGTTCTCTTTTGCCAACTTTGCATTTTCAAGCAAGGTACTGTACGCGTGACCACTGGCGTACGTATGTGTATGGGTATCAACTTTAAATTCCATCATCCACTCTCTTAGGTGCGCTATCTTGCGTGCTATTGTATACCTTCAGGCAACGCATCGTCAGCCCAAGATAAGCAAGAACCCTAAGCTTGCTCTTCACTAATGGCTTTTATCAAGGGTAAAGCTTTTTCCCATCCGTGATTAAACATGGAAACAAAGTCGTTGTGAGTATGAATGGTAACATTGAGTAGTAAACGATCGTTGTTGGTATCGATCTGGTAGATCTCTCGCGATCCGATCCACCTAGATGCTAGGTCAGCATCGAGTTGTTGACGATTATCCGGATTAAAAATGGCAACATGATGAAATTCAAGTTTTTGAAGCGGTAGCACCGTATCTATGATCGCCCTTGTCCCGCCCATATCTGGATCAAAAAAAGTGATGCCACCTCCTTCTTCCCAAGCTCCTTCAAATTGAGACTGCGGTGAAAAGGCTTGTGCCCAACGTTTATACAACTCAACATCGGTTAGCACTTCCCACACTCTTTGCGGTGTCGCCGAAATTTCGACGTAATAATTTAGCGTAAGCATGATTTCTCTCCCTGAACCTTTCTTGACGCTAGCCCATACTCAAGAAAAATCAAACCACACGACCAATTTATCTACCTGCCCCCTTCATTTTCCGACAGACTAAGAAGTTCTCGCTTGTAAACCACCACTGCGATGCGCCGTAAAACGAATCCAACATGTGTTCAGTATGATTGCGAGCACTATTAAACTCATCCCGACAATTTGACTTTGACTCATTCGGTCTTCAAAAAACAGGCTCTGCCAAACCGCAGTGAACAATAAGTTAGTAAAAATGAGTGGCGCAAGTTGAGAGCCACTGCTTGCCAGTTTATATGCTTTGGAGCGAAAAACTTGGGTGTTAATGATCATCAGAGACATCATACCGATCCACAGCGTATTTGAAGAAATCTCAGGCGCCATAACACTCATATTAAGTAACGCGTCGAAGTCATTAAACAAAGTTAGCGGCAACAGAAATACGGCAGCAAAACCAAACGCCCAAAAGTTGATTTCTAGCGGCGACATATTTGTTTTACTCACTTTATATAACGTAAGCTGAGAACCAGAATTGAAGAGTCCACCAGCCAAGCCGAGCAATAAATCCGCTCGCCATGTAATCTCACTTCCACCGCCCGCCAACATAACCACACCAGTGAACGCCATTGCTAAAGCCGCCAATGTTGAAACACGAATGCGCCCTCTCATGAACAGCCTTTCAACCAAGGGAATAAATAATGGGCCAGTAGCAAACAACACAACCCCTTCAACGAGCGTTAACGTTTGTAATGACGCGATAAAGCAAAGTTGTGACAAACCGATACAAAGAGCACGCAATAAAATAGGCTTTAGCGTGCCCGATTTAGGAAAGGTAAGGTTTTTCACACGAAGTAAGATAAGCAAGATAAGCGCAGGCACCAAAAAACGTAAGAAGCTAAATAGTGTGACGGAAAGTTCGCCTGACAACTGCTTTGCTAACAGTCCAGTAACAGATAAGCTTAACGTAGACATCAACATGAAAAGGATAGATTTATTTACAGCATTCATTCAATACTCCTTAATATATGGAGCATTTTAAAAGATATCACTCATCGCAAATAGCGAGTAATATTAACCATTGATGTAAGAAAAACTTACAGTTTAACTTATCTATCACCAGCTACGGTTTTTAAATTATGCGGAAACTAGTCCCCTTAAAGTCCATCTACGCATTTGTTGCAGTAGCTGAGTCTGGCAGCATGACAGAAGCAGCACAGATATTAAGTGTGAGCCACTCAGCCGTAAGTCAGGCAATTAAATCGCTGGAGAGTCAAGTAAACAAGCCTCTGTTTGATCGCATAGGCAGACAAGTTCAACTCAATGCGGACGGTAAAAAGTATTACAGAAAGGTGGCACCCGCTTTAGAGCAAATTGTCGATGCAACGGAAGCACTCATCCAAGATCAGAACTTGCAGCGTGTTACGCTCAATATGGTGAATTCATTGGCTCTTCACTGGTGGATTCCTCGAATGTCAGATTTACAAGGGTTTGCTCCTCAATTAGACGTTCGTTTATCAAACCTGTCTGGCAGATTCAATTTAGAACAAGAAGGTATCGACGCGGCCTTGGTGCATGGAAATCCCGAAGAATGGCAGGATTACTACTGCGAAAAGCTCAGTGAAGATGAACTGGTTTTGGTGTGCAGTCCTGAATTGATAGCGAAGACAAAAGACTCAAACATCACTCAACTCTTAAAGCAGTATCCCATCATTGAAGTTACTAACGAGCGAAGAAAAAATGACTGGAACGTGTGGCAGGACGCGACGGGTATCCAGCGACCTAAAAATAAAAAACCAATCACTTTTAACATGTCGATACAAGCCGTCCAGGCCACAACTCGTCGTTTGGGGTTATTGGTCACTCATCGCTTGTTTGTGAAGGATGACATCAAATATGGTCAGCTAATCGAGCTGGGTGAACCCGTCATTAATCCTCATCAACAGCTTTACTTTGTATGCCCGCCACACAAGCTAAAGCTTGAATCGTTTCATCTGTTGCGATCTTGGCTACAACAATCATTCAACTATTAGAAACTTTTGTTAAGCACATTCACTGAAAAACTAGTATAAAGTTAGAAGAGCACTTTTCATCCAAGGATGGTTTATGAAGCAGTATCAAATATGGCTAAGCGCACTCTGTTTTGCAGTATCTTTGAGTGCGACCGCAGAAGTAGAAAATGATAACCGCCTTTCAGAACAAGGGATCTCCACGGCAATTATTGGGGGTCAGCAGGCTACCCAAAACCAACTTCCTTTTTTTGCACGTCTTATTCTACATAAAACTGGCGCTAATCAGTTTGCCAATATTTGTGGGGGAACCATTGTAAACGACCGCTTCATTTTAACTGCGGCTCACTGCGTAGAACCAAGCGTTTTTACTGACGGCTGGACAATCAACGACCTACGAGTGTTAGTCAAAAACCCTACGATGAATGACGTGTTTGTTGAAGAATTCAAAGATGTTCGCTCTATCACGATTCATCCTGATTATGTGCCTAGCGATTTATGGATTAATGACATCGCTGTCCTTGAATTGACTAGACCTATCACCGATAACGTCCAATCCATCACTTTACCGCAAGACTTTGGAGACTACAGCAGCAAGTCAGTTTATCAGATATTCGGTTTAGGTCAGACCTCAACCAATGATGAAAGCCCCCCTAACTATTTACGCTGGGCAGAAGTAAAACCCCTTACCGACACCCAATGCGCTTCGTTGGTAACAGGGTTTAACGCTCAGGAAAGTTTATGTGCGAATGGATTTCCTGAACGAAGCTACACTGGTATCTGTCGTGGTGACTCAGGCGGTCCTCTCACCTATCAAGACAATAATGGCATGTATCAGCAAATTGGCATTGTGAGCTACGGTTCTTCAGTTTGCGAATCCGCTGCGATTCCAAGTGTGTTTACCGAGATTTTGAACTATGCAACATGGATTGAGACCCAAACCAGCTCAGGTGTAAAAACCAGTTATAACGCCCTCTTAGCAAGTTCGGAAGATTATCATAGCGAAGGGGACTCTGGCTTTGAGCCTGTCGATACCAACACATCTGGCTTTGGTAACAACGGCAGCAGTGGCGGCGGTGCTCTCGGATCAGGGTTGATCATGCTTGGAGGCTGGTTTGGTTGGCTAAGACACCGCAGAAATTATTCGCGCTCCTAGTAGCGTCAACAAGACATCATAATATCTTGCGCTTAACGCGAGAGTTAATGATGTCTTCAATCATCTTTTGCTCTTTTTTCGCTTTTTCATAGTTCTGCTTAGTACGCCAACGTTCAAGCACTTTTTCTAACCCTTGAACGCGTGCGTGCTTGTGTTCTAGCGTTTTCTGTACAAATGCACATTCCGCTTGCATAACGGCTTGCTCTTGCTCGTGGTGACGAAGCATTCTTTGTAGCATTTGGTCAACACGATTAAAGTTCATCAAGGCCGCGCTCGTTAGCGTCGGGCCGGTTCGGGTTGATTGTCCAGCGTGGCCTTTCAACGCCGATAACTGTTCCAATTGCATTGAAAGATGGGAGTGACGCTGACGCATGGCATCAAGTTGTTGACCCACACGATCACGCTGTTTTTCTTCCATTTGCTGTAACTTGCCTACGGCTTTTAACTTGGATTTCATTTCAGCCTTGCCACTCCCATTTGATTAAGCACTTTGAAAAAGCTGCGCGAGCTCGGTCAAACTGGTTGGGTAATCTACAGACTCGCTGGCAGCTTGTTGTAGATATGCACGCAAATTTGGATACATAGCAACAGATTGATCTAACTCAGGATCTTGTCCTGGTTGATAACCCCCTAATGGCAGTAACTCTTTAACCTGAAGGTAGTTGGAGTACATTTGACGGAAGTTATTCGCAATCGTGCTGTGTGCGGCCTGCGTACAAGTATTCATACAACGGCTAATAGACGCGTTGATATCTATCGCGGGATAATGCCCTTGCTCAGCCAGTTGACGCGATAAAACGACATGCCCATCTAAGATGGCGCGCGCGGAATCCACGACAGGATCTTGTTGGTCGTCCCCTTCTGCCAATACGGTATAAATTGCCGTTAAGCTACCATGTTGATTTTCACTGTTACCCGCTCGCTCTAGGAGTTGAGGTAACACGCTGAAGACTGAGGGCGGATAACCACGAGAAGCTGGAGGCTCACCGAGCGAAAGAGCGATTTCGCGCTGTGCCATGGCGTATCGGGTTAGAGAGTCCATTAGAAGTAGAACGTCTTTGCCTTGGTCTCGGAAATACTCTGAAACGCGATGACAAAGTAGTGTCGCTCTTAACCTCATTAGCGGGGATTCATCAGCAGGAGCCGCGATAATGATCGCTTTCTTGCGCGCTTCTGGGGTTAAGTTTCTCTCGATGAACTCACGTACTTCTCTGCCTCGCTCACCGATAAGCCCGACCACAATTACATCGGCCTCCGTGTTTTTGGTGATCATCCCCATTAACACACTTTTACCGACGCCACTGCCAGCCATCAAACCAATACGTTGGCCTTTGCCTACCGTCAATAGTCCATTAATCGCTCGCACGCCTACGTTGAGTGGTGTATCAACTGGGCGTCGCTTCAGTGGGTTAATCGGTTTTGGTTCAAGTGAAACTCGATCTCCCCCCTTAAGCGGTGCCCCGTCATCTAACGGCTCACCTAAACCATTCAGTACGCGTCCTAACCACTGAGAGCTTAGCTGCACGGTACTGTCACCATCAAGAGGGATGACTTTTGCACCTGCAAACAGACCACCTAAACGGCGGATAGGCATGAGGTAAGCAATAGTGTGTTCAAAGCCCACAACTTGCGCTTCGATCATATCGCCTTCCGCGGTTTCTACGAGACAACGCTGCTCAAGCTTAAACCGACACCCTACGGCTTGTAACATTAAGCCGTTTACTTTTATCAACCGCCCTGTTACGCGAGCTACAGGGATTGAATCAAGCGAAGCCAAGGCTTCGCTCAAACGCTCACTTAATAGTTCATGGCTTAGGGTATTACTCATGCTCAGACTCTACCTGTGGAATACTGACTTCATCCAAAAGGTGTTGCTTTACATTGTCCATACAGGCTTCCAAACGAGAGTCGCAGCTCGCATCCGCTTCTGCGTCATCAGTCACTAACTGACAGCCACCAATAGGAAGCTCCGTATTAGGGACCAGTTTCCAAGATTGCGGCAAATCAGCATTGATGTGAGTAATGCGCTCTAAATCTTGCGGATTTAAATGCACAGTTACTGTTTCCGCTTTACCAGGCATGGCAGACAATGTCTCGTCCACCAAAGCTAGGATCTGCTGAGGCATTAAAGTGAGCTCGGCACGAATCACTTGCTGAGCTACCTTTTGTACCAGTTCACAAATCATATGGCGTTGTTGCTGTTCTTTTTCATCTTGCCAACGAGAAAGGGCGTGAAAAAGTTCATTGACAGGCTTCGCCGCCTCCAAAAAGCCTTGCTTTCCAGACTGCTCACCGGAAACAAAGCCTTTTTGGAAACCTTCTTTTTGGCCTTCCAACAGACCTTGTTGCTTGCCCTGTTCGATACCTTGGCGTAAGCCTTCCTCATGTCCTTGTTGCAAACCTTGTTGAAAACCTTCTTCAAGTTGCTGTTGGATATCTATTTGAGGTTCTTGCCAGCCTTGGTTATCTAGCCCGAATTCGTCTTCGATAGTCTTAGGTTGCGCTAAAGGCGGAAAACGGTGTAAACGATACCCGTTCGGAGGCAATCGCATAGTACTTGATTTTGTCTCTAGCATGACCTTACTCCACCGTTGGCTCTTCATAGAGAAGCAGCTGAACTTCACCAGATTCATCCAGCTCACGTACCATTTGCATGATGTCTTGACGTGCTTTTTGAACTCGACTTAACGCAACAGCACCGCGTGCGTCCATGTCATCTTCTAGCGCTTTCACCATACGTTGCGGCATTGAACGCTTAATAGCTTGTTGTAAGGTAATATCGGAACCTTTTAGCGCAACAGCCCACAACTCTAGCGGGATTTGCTGCACCAACATGTCCATAGTTTCTTCGCGTTGTCGGCCAAGAACCATAAAGTCGAACATGTTTTCTTCAATTGCATTAACAACATCTTCATCATGCAACTTCAGCATTTCCATCAATGAACCACGGTCACCTTCAAAGCGGTTAATGATATCTGCTGCTTGCTTAACACCTGATAACGGCGTGCTTTGACTTGCGGATACTTTTTCGATGCAACGCTCAACGAGTTCATGCAAATCAACGGCAACTTGATGATCGATATCTTGCAATTGAGCAATACGGAACAAGATTTCGTCATGGTAATCTTGTGGCAAGTGCTTCAATACCGCTGAAGAGCTGTCTGCTGGCAAATACGCTAGAAAAATTGCTTGCATTTGTGGGTGCTCGTTCACAATGAAACGAGCGAGAGTTTCTGCTTCCACCCACTGTAAGCGCTGCATATTGTTGCGAATTTCATCGCCATATAAGGTATTTAATAACCCTTTTGCCAAATCGTTACCCAATGCTTTACGCAATGTATTAGATAGGTATTCCTTAGAGGCTCCTCGAATACCGCTGTGCTCACGGAAATCTTCAAAGAAAGTTTGAATAACACCACGAGCAGAATCGCTCTTAATGCCATTTAACTTCGCCATTGCACGAGTCACACGCTGGGTTTCATCACGGCTAAAGTGTTGCAAAACCTTCGCTGCGGCATCCTCGCCCATGCCTAATAGCACGAGCGCGGTTTGTTCAACATAACTAAGCGTCTGCTTTGATAGAACTGTGTTCATTGATGTTTACCCATTGTTTCAGTATTTCGGCTACGCGCTCTGGCTCTTCATTAGCAATAAGCTGTAGGTGTTTCAATTGAATTTCTAATGGCGAACCTGCTGGTGGTAGCATGTCGCTGTTTACATCTAAACCTGAAGAGGCTGAGATGCCTTTTTCAGATAGGCGGCGATCAAGTACTTCTTCATGCTCGCGCTCTTCACGCGTTTGCAAGTTTTCGTAGTCAGGTTCTTCCTGAGGCTCAGCAAAATTTAGCTCAGGCACAGGTTTATCAACGCCAGTTAGGTGCATGATTAATGGACGCAGTACGAAGAAGATCATCGCCAAGCCTAACAAGCCACCAATAACGTAGCGTATTGGCTGCTGTACTGTAGGGTCTTGCCACCACGGCAGTGCAGGAGGAGCATCAATTTCGATTGGGGTGAAGTTGAAACTCATTAAACTTAAGCTGTCACCACGTGTGGCAGAGATACCAACAGCATCCATGATCATGTTTGAGATTTGCTCTTTATCGGCTTCACTCCACGCCACACCATCTGGCGAAGCTTTGGAGTTCAACAGAACCGATACACTAAGCTTTTCTATTTGGCCTTGTTGGTATTGAGTACGACGAACACTGCTCCCTACAGCATATTGACGATTCACTTCAGATCGCGCATTCGTGTTTTGGCTATCGTTCGTTTCCACTTCACCAGATCCTGTCACTGGCGGTTGGTTACTTAGAGAACCAGGAACACCCAACGCAATTTGATCAACCGAGTTGTTATGAATTGTGTGCTCATTACGCACAACCGGTGCGTTATCCAAAATTTCTTGTGTTTCTTCAACTTGGCTAAAGTCCAGATCGGCAGCGACTTGTACTCGGAAGTTACTCGGCCCCACAATCGGCGTAAGCATATCTGCTGCGCGTTGGATGATCTGTTTTTCAACACTCTTCTGGTATTCAAGATATTTCGCATTTACTTTACCAGCTTCCGCAGAAGCGACATCCGCACTAAGAAGACGGCCATACTGGTCAATGACAGAAACAAATTCTGGCTTCATTGCCGTGACACTGCCGACCACTAGGTTAATGATCGCTTCAACTTGTTCAGGCTTTAAGTCTTCACCAGGTTTGAGCTCAAGCATGACAGATGCTGAAGGATTCTCACTGTTTTGGCGGACGAATAGAGTTTGACGAGGTATTGCTAAATGAACACGCGCGTTCGCTACTGAGTTCAAAGACATGATAGTACGTACTAACTCACCTTCTAAACCATGACGATAACGCGCCGTTTCCATAAATTGGCTCGTACCAAGAGAGCTATCTTCCTTGAGCGAATCCAAACCTGTCGGCAGCTTAGCTTTAACACCTTTTGATGCAAGCAACATGCGCACCTTCGCAACCTCACCTTCTGGTACAAGAACTTGTCCATTTTGCTCTTGCATGCGGTAGCTTACGCCTTCGCTTTCTAATACCGACACAATTTCGCCGATATCAAAACGCTCTTGTTGGCTATAGAGCGGACGAAAGCTCTGCGAGGAACTCCATAGTGCAACCACAATAATCGCTGCAACAATCGCAGCTAACACCGCAGATAGCACTAAGTTTCTCTGACTGCTAGACCAGATTTGCTTCAGCTTCGTTGTCACATCGTCCATGCCGTTGGCAGTAGAAAATGTCTGTGCTGTGCCGGTAGCCATAGCTGTGTTTCCGGCGACTTGGGGGGTTAGTTCTGACATGAATTACACCGGCATCTTCATAATATCTTCAAATGAGGTCACGACTTTGTTGCGCACTTGCATCAAAGCATTAAAGGACAAGCTGGCTTTTTGGCTCGCGACCATTGCACCAACTAGGTCATCACTTTTTCCTGTTTCTACGGCCGTCATTTTTTGACTAGCCACTGATTGATGTTGATTCACTGTATCCAACACATTTGTCATCGCTTGTGAGAACGATAAAGGTGCGTTTAGTGATTGTTGATCTAAAGGATTTGCACTCACGATAAACTCTGGCGGCTGCACTTGTGCCTGCATCGCCTGCATTTTTGACAACATAAGTTGCTCTGCCGAGACCGCATGAGTAGGTTGACTTGCCATCTATTTTTTCTCCTATTAGGCAGCCGAGCCTAGTGCCGACTGTAAATCAATACCATGTTCTCGCATTGCTGCGAGCTTGTAGCGTAGCGCTCGAGTAGAGACTCCAAGCGCGTTTGCGGTTTTCGTTCGGTTTCCACCAAACTGACGTAACTTTTCCAAAATAAACTGATATTCAGCTTGCTTCTTCGCTTCTACATGACCAAAACTTGCAGTTGGCTCTGCTGTAGGAACTGACGCGACAAGCTCAATAGGCAGCATCAGGTCATGGGCTGTAATGTAATCACCATGACGCATGACCAAAGCGCGTTGAATGACATTTTCCAACTCACGAATATTGCCCGGCCAGTGATACTGACTCAGCGCACTAATCGCATCTTGGGATAGGTGACAGCGGCTGCTATCTTGATACTTTTCAATAAAGAATTGGCTAATTGGTAGAATGTCCTCTTTTCTTTCACGCAAAGGCGGCCAGTGCAGAGGCAGCACATCTAATCGATAATAAAGATCTTCACGGAACGTGCCTTTTTGAACTTCCTCACGTAAGTCTTTGTTGGTTGCCGCAATAACACGAATATCGAGCTGAACGGCTTTATGGCTACCAACACGTTCTACTTCACGCTCTTGAAGGACGCGTAACAATTTCGCTTGAACCGCAGGTGACATTTCACCAATCTCGTCAAGCAGAATCGTCCCGCCATTTGCTTCTTCAAACTTACCGCTTTGAGAATTTGTCGCTCCGGTGAACGCGCCTTTTACATGACCGAATAGCACAGCCTCTAACATTGACTCTGGAATGGCGGCGCAGTTAACCGCCACAAATGGACCATTGATACGCGGAGAGTGCTCATGCACATATCGCGCCAGCACTTCTTTACCCGTTCCCGATTCACCTGTAATAAGCACACTCGCGTTAGTACATGCTGCACGATGCGCCAATTGCAGAACTTGTTTGCTTCTCCAAGACTCCGCAACAATGTTGGCCATTGGCTTACCTAACGCTTCAACACGTTTAAGCAGATTAACCAACTGATTAGATTCAAATGGGCGTAATAGATAATCAGTAGCGCCCGCTTTCATCGTCTCAGCAGCCAAGATGCCTTGTTCTTGATCGACAATCGCAATAACAACACCCGAATTTCGCTGCTTTTGGTGACACGCGACAAACTCACGAACACACATATCCGGCAGCGTAGAGCTCACTAAAGTGATTTCTGCTCGCTCTTCAAGCAAAGCGCCTCGACCAGTACGAGTGTGTTTCGCGGTGTAACCTGCATTTTGCAACACATCCAATACTGGTTGAGCAAGAGCTTCATTTGGCTCAACCAACAAAATTTTCGTTTTCGTCATCATTGAACCTTAACTTTCGTTTGTTGATTTTGTGATTGTAGATCTGGGTGGTGTTTCGTAGCCGTATACTCGTTGTCCCTCACTAAACGCAGGGTGACACGTCGGTTTTTTGCTTGGCCATTAACCGAGTTATTGCTGGCAATTGGGTAACGTGAACCATGAGCTCGTGTTTCGATCATCGACTCGTCGACCCCAAGCTCAATCAAAGCATTGGTGACTTGCTCTGCTCGAGTACGTGACACAGAAAGGTTCGTTAAACTTGAACCAACGTTATCGGTGTGACCGTCGATGAGGATTTTGGTCACTCGATCATCCACAGATACATAGCTATACAGCGCTTCTAGTGTTGCTTTCTGTCCACGACTTAACGTCTTCTGACCAAACTCAAATGAGAGCGCCATATCCCTTGCCTCTGAAAAAGACAATTTAGGCAATCGCGCGCGACACGCATTAAATGATTTCAATGCGTTTTGAATTTGAAGAGTAGGAATCACAATCTCTGAAACAGAGGAAGCATTACTTCCTTTAAGTGACAGCGTCACCCAACTGCCCGAAGCAATTGAATCCATGAATTCTTCAGCGCCTTTATTAAAGATGAAACGCTGAGACGGCTTAGTAAATTCAAGGGAACCAAATTCTTTTCTATAAAGCTCATCACTCCAAGGAGCATTTTGAGTTGTTAAAGCAATCGTTTTCCATTTATTGTTTTCATATTCTATATCGGAAATAAAATAGAATTTATTATTAGGTTCCGCTAGGAAATAAAACTTCCCATAGTCATTATTTGATTGCAACAAGTTGCATTTGAATTTATTTCCCTCATATGTCCATTTAGAGAGGTCCATAGGGATTGTTAAGACTTCTTCTGAATATGACACTTTTGAAAAAATAAAACTGATAACAATAATTGTGTTACAAATTATCAAACGGACATGATTCATGTATATCTTACATTCCCATGACTTAAACCGTTTAATTAAATATGCCACCAAGCCGAGAGAACTGGCATAGCTAATCATTTTAATTACCTATTCTGAATATTAAAATTGTTTACAAAACGCTCAAGAGAGCACGCTTAGCCTCCGTCGGAAGCTTTAAGCATAAAAAACAGTATCTTATAATTTATTTATTTGAAGTTATTGTTACGCCATAAAGGCAATTTAAAAAATCCATAACAACTAAAACGCTCAACATTGTTATTTTATTTATTAAGCGATTTATAAAGAAAACTAACTCTTTTTAAATTTCATTAAAAGATTATGACTATATGAACAAAGCAACATGTGAACTAAAGTCACAATCTTAGAGTTTGGAGCTAAAAGATCATTAAAATTTCTGTGTAGACTACACGCCATTAAGTTAAAACACTTTCGATTGTTAACGCACGGTAAAATATAAATGGAAAATAGAGTTAGCGAGCCTATTTCTGATAGTCAACTACTTGATGTAGAATTATTAGGCAAACCTATTCATATCATTCGTGAGAAGCTCGATAATTTAATTTCAGAATCTTGCTCAAACCTTACGACTGAATTACAAAATTGGCTCAGCACAGGAAAAGTGGAAGCTAGCTTAACCTCAGTAGACTTGCACCGCTTTACATCGGTTGAGATGGACAAAGAGCAAACGTCGACCTATCAACATCAGGAAGGCGGCATGGTATTCATCCATGGTAACCCTCACACGCTAATAAAGTTGGCTGATAGATTTTATGGTGCAAGTGCAGAGCGCTCAGCCGCTACTCTGACGGCCAGTGACTTACGTTTACAAGAGCGCATCAGTCGAATCATCATCGGTTGGCTTGCTCCTGGTGAAATGTGGGACACGGGTGAGTATGAGACCCCTAGAGGTATTGGCATTAACGTTCAATTAAACATTGCGTTTGACGATCATCAAGGCTCAATTCATCTCAAGCTAGATGGTCATCTTATTCAAACGCTAATCGAGCAGCTTGAACTGCAGCCTGATACCGATTTGTTTCAACCTTTCTGTCGTTCTTTAGAGACGACCCCCGTTCGACTGAACGTTGTTCTAAGTAAAAAGAAGATGCCTTTAAGTGATGTGGTTGGCTTACAACCCAACGATATTTTACCTATTGAGCTTCTTAACACGGTTCCAGTAAGCATTGGCAACCAATCTCTATTTACAGGTCGTATTGCCGAGCAAGACGGCCAACTTGTTTTGATCTTTAACCCTGATAAGGAACCGCAGCGATGAGCGAAGCGCTAGAAACTAATGCATTCGACGCAGAAGAACTGAACTTTGATGATTTTCAATTAGAAGACTTTGAAGCCGAAGATACGCTCCAACAAGAACCAGCCACTGCGGAACGTGACCTTAGCTTTTTCAAAAGCATTCCTGTCACAGTCACGCTGGAAGTTGCGAGTAAGGAGATCCCACTTGGGGACTTAATGAAAGCAGGTGAAGGCACGGTTATCGAGTTGGAAAAGCTCAATGGCGAGCCTTTAGACGTGAAAGTAAACGGTTCTCTTATGGGCCACGCTGAAGTTGTCGTTGTCAATGATAAGTATGGACTTCGTCTGATCGATGTACATGACTCTGCATTGAGTGGCGTTGGTCAATAATCTTAGGTAGGCACACAATGAAAAATCTGAGCGCTTGGCACCGTTGGTTACCTCTTTTGGTATTGGTGTCACTTTTGTTTGCTTTCCCAACAATGGCGGCTGACAACGGCTTAACTATCTTGTCCGTTTCTGATGGCGACACACAACAAGAATACAGCGTTAAACTGCAAATTCTGTTGTTGATGACGGCGCTCAGTTTTCTTCCAGCATTTATTTTGATGGCGACGAGCTTTACTCGAATTGTCGTTGTCCTTGCGATTTTGCGCCAAGCTCTTGGTCTTCAACAAAGCCCACCTAACAGAGTGTTGGTCGGGATCGCTCTCGCATTGACGTTGCTGATTATGCGCCCTGTCTGGAGCGATATTTATGAAAATGCGTTTCAGCCATACGACAACGGCGAAATCACGCTAATACAGGCTTTTTCTGTTGCAGAGAAACCAGTGAGAGAGTTCATGCTGGCACAGACGCACCAAAGCTCTCTTGAACAAATGTTACGTATTGCCAATGAGCCTCTCGACCAAAACGTTGAGGATATTTCATTTGCCGTCGTCTTGCCTGCATTTGTCATTAGTGAACTAAAAACCGCCTTCCAAATTGGTTTTATGCTTTTCATCCCGTTTTTGGTCATCGACTTGGTTGTCGCCAGTGTCCTGATGGCAATGGGTATGATGATGCTATCACCTTTAATTGTCTCACTTCCCTTTAAGTTGGTGGTATTTGTACTCGTGGATGGTTGGGCAATGACAGTTGGCACCTTATCTGCCAGCTTCGGTTAACTAGGAGCAGTTATGACCCCAGAACTAACCGTAACGTTATTTTCCGATGCAGTATGGCTGATCATTTTGATGGTTGCCGTATTGGTTGTTCCAGGCTTAATTGTCGGTTTGTGTATCGCCGTATTTCAGGCTGCCACACAAATCAACGAGCAAACACTCAGCTTTTTGCCACGTTTGCTCGTTACCTTATTAATGGTGATTTTTGCAGGTCACTGGATGCTCCGTAAGATCATGGAACTGTTTGATTTCTTGTTCCACAACATACCAGGGATGATTGGCTAATGGCCATCACATTTGCAGAGCTCTCGGCGATACTCGGTCAACTCTGGTGGCCGTTTTTTCGTGTGGGAGCCGTATTTATTTCAATGCCTTTCTTTGGTGATGCAATTATTCCTGTTTGGGTTCGTACTTTACTGGCCCTCTCGATCGTTGTCATTACTGGACCGTTAATGCCACCAATGCCACAAGTCGAATTATTCTCTATGACTTCCCTGTTCCTTGCTTTTGAGCAAGCTATTTGGGGGGTAATGTTTGGGTTAATTTTGCACATGCTCTTTAACGTTTTCACCATGCTTGGTCAGGTGATTTCTCTGCAAATGGGCTTAGGTATGGCGATGATGAATGATCCTATTAACGGGCTTTCTGTCGCCATTTTGGGACGCATATTTCTGATTTTCTCAACCTTGTTGTTCCTCGCGCTAGAAGGACACTTACTCGTCATAGATATCGTGATTCAAAGCTTTGTTGTTTGGCCAGTCGGATCTGGTATCACATCGCTTTCTCTGCAAGGTGTTGTCAATATTTTCGGTTGGATGTTTGCCTCTTCACTCGCTTTGGCTTTGCCCGCTATTGTTTCCATGCTTCTAGCCAACATCAGTTTTGGTGTAATGAACCGAGCCGCACCATCACTTAATGTCTATGCGTTAGGTTTTCCTATGACGATGCTGCTGGGTCTATTCAGCGTATTAATCTCAGTTTCTGGTGTTCCTGGTCGCTACACGGCGCTCGTTCACGACACCATTAGACACTTGAGTAACTTTATGTTGGGGGGAGCATGAGCGATCAATCTTCTCAAGACAAAACTGAAAAAGCCTCACCGCAGAAGGTAAAGAAAGCCCGCCAGGAAGGACAAATTCCTCGCGCGAAAGAGTTTACTACTGCGGTGATATTTCTAGCGGTGGCGCTCTACTTTTACTCTCAGCTTAATAGTATTTGGGAAAGCATGTCGGGTATCTTTCGCTACAACATGATGCTGACGCGAGCCGACCTAGAAAATCCTAAACAACTTGTCGAGCAATTGGGACAAAGTTTAGCGGTCATCATCGACATGCTATTACCATTGTTTACCGTCATTATTATCGTGACCTGTGGTAGTAGCCTTGTGCTAGGCGGCTGGATGTTCCGTCCCGCGAACGTAATGCCAAAGCTCAGCAAAATTAATCCTTTGAGCGGGATAAAGCGCATTTTTTCGACCCGCTCAGTGGTTGAGCTCTTAAAGTCAACGTTCAAAGTAGCCGTGATATTCGGCATCTTATATGGCTATTTAGACAACCACTTACAGCCATTACTTGGCATGCAAAATCTCCCGCTCAGCCAAGGTTTTTCTCTAGTAATGTCAATTCTGTTTGAAGGCTTACTCTTAATGGGCTTCGCCTTGTTGTTATTTGGGGTTATCGACATTCCTTATCAGCGTTGGGAACACCTAAAAGAACTCCGCATGACGAAACAAGAATTGAAAGAGGAATTTAAAAATAATGAAGGTCGTCCGGAAGTAAAGCAACGTATTCGTCAAATACAGCAACAGTTTGCGCGCCGTAAGATCGATAAAATGGTGCCGACGGCTGACGTGATCATCACTAACCCAACGCACTATGCAGTCGCACTGAAATACGAGCCTTCACTTTCTGACGCGCCCTTTGTCGTCGCAAAAGGTGTAGACGAAACCGCTATGCACATTCAACGTATCGCCCGAGAAAACAAAGTGGAAATCATTAACTCCCCGCCACTTACCCGTTCGATTTATCACACGACGGCGATTGAACAAGCAATCCCAAGCCAACTGTACATCGCAGTGGCACATATTCTTACTTACGTTTTGCAATTGAAAGCCTTTCGTAAAGGTGAGGGAAAAGAGCCAATTCCTTTACCTCATTTTTCGATTCCAAAACATTTGCAGCACTGATTAACCCGCGTTTATCCAAGGACACGAAAGTATGCTTAACCGGTTAAAACAACTTCAAACATCAACCAAAGGCTACGTTGGCATTCCAATCGTCTTGCTAATGATATTAGCAATGGTGATTCTTCCTTTGCCTCCTCTGCTACTGGATGCGCTGTTTACCTTTAATATCGTCTTAGCAATCCTAGTATTGCTGGTCAGCACAACCGCAAAGCGACCATTAGATTTCTCTGTTTTTCCAACTATTTTGCTGGTCGCAACATTATTACGTCTCACATTGAACGTGGCTTCTACGCGAATTGTACTCCTAGAAGGACATAATGGTGGTGACGCAGCGGGTAAGGTCATTCAAGCATTCGGTGAAGTCGTCATTGGCGGTAACTATGTCGTTGGTATGGTGGTGTTCGTCATCTTGATGATCATCAACTTCGTCGTAATCACCAAAGGTGGTGAACGTATTTCTGAGGTTTCAGCCCGCTTTACGTTGGATGCTTTACCAGGCAAACAAATGGCAATTGATGCCGACTTAAACGCTGGCCTTATCGATCAGGAAACGGCTCGCTTACGCCGTAAAGAAGTCGCCAACGAAGCCGATTTTCATGGTTCGATGGATGGTGCATCAAAGTTTGTGCGTGGCGATGCCATCGCAGGTTTGTTGATTCTGTTTATCAATATCATTGGTGGTATTAGTATTGGTGTCTTCGAGCATGGACTCGCTGCGTCTGACGCCTTTAAAACTTATGCCCTACTCACAATCGGTGATGGTCTAGTTGCTCAAATTCCTTCACTACTATTGGCAACGGCTGCCGCGATTATCGTTACGCGAATTAATGATAGCGATAATGGCATGTCGGAAACCATGCAAAAGCAATTACTGGCAACTCCTGCAACGCTATTTACTGTCGCAGGTATTATGGCGGTAATCGGTATGGTACCGGGTATGCCACACCTAGCCTTTTTTGCGTTTGCTGGCGCATTAGCGTTCGCAGGGTGGCGTCAAACCAAGAAGCCAGTGCAAGACTCCCAGATTGAAGAGGTCGAAGCACTTTCACAAGCAATGCAAGACGATGATACACCGCTGACATGGGATGATATTCCTCACGTCCAAACATTATCACTTGCGCTTGGTTACCGACTCGTCCATCTAGTCAACAAAGAACAAGGGGCTCCTTTATCACAACGTATCCGCGGTGTGCGTCGAAACCTTTCTGAACAAGTTGGCTTTTTATTACCTGAAGTTCGTATTCGTGACAACCTGAGCCTCAAGCCAAACCAATACACAATTTCTCTAAATGGCGAAGTCATTGAGCAAGGTTTTATTGAACCAGAGCGTTTAATGGCGATAGCGGTTGGCGAAACTTACGGTGAGGTAGATGGCATTTTGGGTAGCGATCCTGCTTATCAGTTGCCAGCTGTGTGGATTGAGCATCAAGATAAAGCAAAAGCACTTAATATGGGTTACCAAGTTGTCGACGATGGCACTGTTATAGCCACTCATATTAGTAAAATCATGAAGACAAACCTTGCAGAATTGTTTACGCACGACGATGTGGAAGCAATAACCCAGCGTTTGACACAACAAGCCCCGAAACTAGCAGAAGCATTAGCAGCAGCACTTAATCCAGCACAGCAGCTGAAAGTATATCGTCAGCTTTTATTGGACCAAGTGCCACTAAAAGATATTCGCACGATTGCCAACACAATGTTGGAATCCGCGGAAAATACAAAGGACCCGATCCTACTTGCATCTGATGTGCGCTGTGCACTAAAGCGTACGCTTGTTAACTTAATTGCAGGACAAAAGAACGAGTTAAATGTCTACGCACTGTCTGATGAGCTAGAACAAATGCTACTAACTTCACTGCAACAAGCACAATCTTCTGGTACGGTAACACTAGATAGCTTCCCAATTGAGCCAAACATTCTTGGTCAGTTCCAACAAAACTTGCCATTGATCAGACAACAGCTTAAGCAACAGGGGCTACCTCCGATCCTTCTCGTTATGCCACAGCTGCGCCCTCTTCTAGCGCGTTACGCTCGTACATTTACACAAGGGCTGGCAGTATTGTCTTACAACGAAATCCCAGAAAACAAACAAATCAATGTGGTAGGAAACCTTGGTTAATCTTATTTCAACACATGCGATGTACGAACATTTGGTTGGCCTCGCAGTACAACATATCGTCACGGATGACGATCAATTAGTCTTTGATGCTTTAAAACACAATGATGTCCAACACGCATGCCAAGCAATTAGGGAAGCTCAATCAGGGGAAGTAGAATTCCAACACCTGACGTTGAGATTTGGTATGCGTGGAGAACAAAGTGTCTATCAATTCAAACTCTCTGAACAAATGCAGTACTGCCTGGATTTGTTCAGTCTTTACCTTGCACTAAGACAAACACAATTTCAGTTAGAAGCCTTTCACCACGACTTGATTAGTAATGTTGTCGTGCCGATTCGCGTGGATGCATTACTGTGGGAGCCTGGGGTTTATTTTCTCGAACAGACGATTCAATTCCACTCTTCTGCTTTTCAACATGTGATTCCTTCTCTTCAAGCTGATGAAACGTTATGTGATCGTGATAAAGTCGCCACACTCACCAAAAAGTTAAAAGAGAATGCATATTCACTTTGGTTTGAAGTCGCGACATCGCAAGTGAACTTCGAGCGCGTCGCAGACTTTAGTCCCGATATGATCAAATTGTCAGTCACACTAGAGGATAAAGAAGAAAGACACGCTTTCCTACCTATTGCTAAGTTCTTAAGAAAGCATAAATATACTTGGGTTGCCGGACGTGTAGCGAGTCAAACGGAACTTAACCGCTATCGTTTATTGGGTGCCAGTTATTATTTTGGTTATTTCAGCGATATCCCAACCTCTCTCTCCTTTCAGTCTTTTGATGAGGAATAGTTGAAACTCAACCATTTATATTTAAAACAGCACGATTTATTCGTGCTGTTTTTTTATTTATAACGGATAACCACAAGATCATTGGGCAATAGTTTCTTTAACTTAACTAAAAAATTTAGGCTTATATGATGATTTTCCCGGTTTTCATGGAATACAAATCACTAAAAATCATCAATTTTTATCTTTTTTAGAAATTTTTTAATTTTCAAATTAATCATTAAAGCCGACCGACCGCCTCTAGTTAGTGACAAGGGAATATCCCGAGGCCTGAAAGATATAGTGACTAACTAAGGAGACTAAGATGGCTTTATCAATGCACACTAACTACGCTTCGCTTGTAACTCAAAACACAATGAACACAACAAGCGGACTTCTAAACACAGCAATGGAACGTCTAAGCACAGGCTACCGTGTGAACTCAGCTGCTGATGACGCTGCTGGTCTTCAAATTGCTAACCGTCTAGAAGCGCAAACACGCGGCATGTCAGTAGCAATGCGTAACGCACAAGACGGCATCTCTATGATGCAAACTGCTGAAGGTGCGATGGATGAAATGACAAACATCGTTTACCGTATGAACGACCTTGCTACACAATCGTTGAACGGTTCAAACAGTGCAACAGACCGTGCGTCTCTTAACAAAGAGTTCACACAGCTTACTGCAGAACTAAACAACATCGTAGACAACACTAAGTTCGGTGGTCAAAACCTTCTTAAAGGCGGCGGCTTCGGTGCAGGTGACGTAACATTCCAAATCGGTGCATCTTCTGCTGAAACATTGACTGTAAGCGCAAGCGCAGGTATCGGTGAAATCACTACTATCCTTGCTGATGCAGCAATTACAGATGGTATCGATGACGCGACTAAAGCAAAAGCAGCACTAGACAAAATCAGCGGCGCTGACGGTCTAGTAGAAAAAATTGGTAGCTCTCGTGCAGACTTCGGTGCGAACATCAACCGTCTTGAGCACACAATGGCTAACCTTGGTAACATGGTAGAAAACGTTACAGCATCTAAAGGTCGTATCATGGATACAGACTTTGCAGTAGAGTCTTCAAACATGACGAAGAACCAAATGTTGATGCAAGCAGGTACAACTGTTCTGTCTCAAACTAACCAGCTTCCAAGCATGGCAATGTCACTACTACGCTAATTACTTAGTTAATAGTGCGCTTAATTTAAATCGTCTTAATTATAAAGCCTTCCTATGGAAGGCTTTATTTTTATCTACGAATATAAATAGAGCTCGTATTATCTTTGTGAGATTCAGGCACTCTGAATCCGAATTTCAACATAATATTAAATAAAACCTTATTAAACAGTTCTAATTCTATCGTCTCTAATTTGCTTCCTATTTTACTATCTCTAAGTTCAGGAAAATTGAACTTAGCTTCCTTTAAGATACTAGCTATCTCATCAGAATTGATGCTCTGTTTACTTAATAGTTTTTTGTTAATGAACTCTTCATATGCACGAGCACATTTCATCAATCGCAACGCAAATTCATTCATAACTGACATTCTTTGAAACGTAAAAAATTTAATTTTTAGTGAGAACACTTGCACATCGCACTATCAAAAATAATATCAGAACGCAATTAATACACTCTGTAAGAATTATCTGAATCAAGCTGAAGTAAAGGCTGAATATAACGTCTAATTAAAACATCTCTCCTAATTAGAACCGTCAATACAATTAAATATTTTCTTTGTTTAGGTCGCCTTTTCTTATAAGGAAATTACTTTTTCCATGGAGGAAGGCGGAACAAACAAGGTGGAAACACCACTTCCTCCCAAGAAAACAAAATAGATTTAAACCTTTGTTTTAATTGAATTTAATATACGGCACGCATCTTGCCACTGATAATTAAACTAAGGCGTAGCATTCAAAGTATTCAAGCCAATAAGAGATGAGAGGAGCACACCTCATGAGTTCTTTAGACCCAGTAAAAATGGCAACCCAATTCGCACAATTGGACACAAACCCATTCAAAAACCGTTACCAAGCGCAAGCTAATGTGTACCAGTCACAACTGTCAGCTTTTAATAAAGTTGAAAGCGCACTACGTGATTTTCGTACTGCAATGAAAGAGATGAATAACAGCACAAACAGCATCATCAAAAACAGTGCGACACTCTCTCAAGAAGGTAACTTTACTGCAAACGCGGATGCTAAAGCGCTAACGGGTAACTATCAGATTTTTGTAGAAAAAGTGGCAACGGCGCATCAAGTATCTACAGGTATGCCTGCAGACCTTGAGGCAACGACAGAAGTACCAACAACTGGATCTTTAGAATTCACCATCAACGGTGAAACAATGACTCTAGACTTGTCCTCCGTTGATATTAATGGTGACGGCACAGCAACGATCAGCGATTTAGCCAGTGCGATTAACAATCACACGGATAACCCTGGCGTTAACGCCACTCTAGTTCGCTCGAATGGTCAAACACACTTTATGCTATCGAGCACTGAGACTGGTGTCGAAAATAAGATCAACGTATCTGCAACGGGTACTGGCCAAGCTTGGTTTGAAGACGCCTTCACCAACCTCAAGCAAATTAACGCTCCACAAGATGCGGTTATGTGGCTAGGTGCAAAAGACTCAGGCCTGAAACTAACCAACGCAAGTAATACTTTTGAAGGTGTCATCGACGGTGTTGACATTACCGTATCTAAACCGCAAGCCGCGGGAGATTCGCCAATCGGTTTAAAAATTGGAGCTGATAGCAAAGGCACTAAAGAACAACTAGATAAGTTTGTGGAAACCTACAATGCCCTTGTTTCGACTATCGATCAGTACACCCAAATTGGCGGTGAAGATCAGAAACGCGGCGTGCTCGCTAGCGACTCGACATTGCGTTCTATTGAGAGTCAGTTAACGGGGTTAATCCGAGGTGAACACAATGGTATGCGCCTAAGCGAAATCGGCGTGAGCCTAGACCGCAACGGTAAAATGAAAGTTGATCAAGAAAAGTTCAAAGAAGCTCAACAAACAAACAGCGCAGGCTTAGAGGCGTTGTTTAATGGGGATGACGCTTTGCTAGATTCTCTTGACGCGATGGTAGAGCCTTTCTTGAAATTCTCATCAGGTACCTTCAGCACGCGTAAAGACGCAATACAGTCAAGCTTAGACCGAATCAAAGATAAACAAACCAATTTAGAGCGTAAGTACGAAATGTCGTACAACCGCTATCTCAAACAATTCACTCAAATGAATTCAATTATGACCCAAATGAACCAAACCATGTCCATGTTTAATGCTCAAAAATAAGACATTTGGTTCCAAATTTAGGAGAAATATTCATGCTTATGGATTCTGGTTACGATTCGTACCAACAAGTCGATCTCGACGCTCAAGCGGCAGCAGCAAATCCACACCAATTGGTCATCATGTTAATCGATGGCCTACTCGATGAAGTTGAACGTATTCGCGGCCACCTAGCCGCAAATCGTTTGGCCGAGAAAGGGAATGGAATCAACAAATGCATGAACATCTTGATTGGACTAACAAGTGCTTTAGATGATGAAAACGGCGGTGAAATTGCGGAAAACCTACGCCAGCTGTATGACTTCTGCCAAGTCGAACTTTATTACGCTAGCGTGCAAAACGATGCAAATCGCTTGGTTAACGTTGAGCGTGTAATGGGTAACATTCGTGAAGGTTGGATGAATTTTGGACAACAAGCATAAAGTATCGCCAGAGCGATTCCGTCATTTATCTCAGCTCATCCAGTTCGCCGCAAAAACGGCCGATTGGCATGCGCTCAAGCGGTACGACTTGCAGTTGCGAGAGCTTTTGATCAGTCACAAGCCTTTTTTGAAAGATCCTAAGCTTGCACCTGAAATCCAGCGAGCGAAAACAGTGCACGCTAATGCCTTCGCAGTATTAGAGAAGTCGACCAACGAGTTGAAAAAAGAGATGAACATGGTCAATGACCATCAAGAACGCGCTATGGCCTATCAATTAGCAATGACCATGGAGCTAACTCAATGATCATACCTTCTTCAACTCAGCACTCGGGTAATTCGCCAGCTAACAATGAGGGTCACATCAAGCAAGCGAACTCGGTACACGGCTTTTCTCATGGTTTTAAATCAGGGAACAAGCAGAATGGTGAGCAAGACTTTAACTCTGCGTCAGCGGTACCGAGTTTTCACCTTACGGCCTCTACTTTGAACAGCGCAAACAAAGTACAAAGTCATGGTTTTGATACTGATGACCGCTCAGCTTCAGATCCGGATGCCAACTTGACCAGTACACCAGGGTTAACAGAATCGACTGATCTTGCAGCGCAAGCTCAAGCTTTAACCCAGGGTATGATTACCATGGCAGAGAAGCAGGCTGAGAAACTAGGAAAAGCGTCATCTTTAATGGCTGCGAGCGAAGTTAAGTCTGTTACTCAAGATTCGTCTAACGCCATGCTAAACACATCATCAAAACAAGATGTGAAGCAAAGTCTGCCGACTTCATCGAGTTCGCGTTTGCCTATCTCCGGTGCTGAGTTTCAAACTCTTTTGAATCAACCTGTTCAAGGGCAACCAACCGCCTCTCTACTTCAAGCACAAGCTCCTACAACACAACCTGCACATTCACCGGTTGCGACGAGTCATGTTCAAGCTCAAGGCTCTGAGTGGGCAGCAGTGCGTGTTGATACCACTGCCGGAAAGTGGGGAGAGCAAATGATGCAAGTATTACATGATCGCGTGACGCTCCAAGCTCAACAAAATGTACAAGAAGCAAAAATCCGCCTAGACCCACCAGACTTGGGGAAACTGGATTTACTTGTACGTGTTGAAGGTGACCGATTAAGTGTCCACATCAACGCCAATGCCGCAGCAACACGAGAAGCTTTAATGCAAGTTTCGGAACGATTGCGTACTGAGTTACAAGAGCAAAACTTCGTTCATGTCGATGTCAATGTTGGCTCTGATCAAAACCAAGGTCGAAATGACCCACATGCAAACGAAGAAGACACCAATATTTTCGCCGCACGAGAATCTAGTGCATTCCAAACCACGACAACAACTAACTATTCAGAACACTGGCTAAGCACTCAAGCTTAGTGAATCTTCGAGGAAAAAGGTTATGACCAAACAACAAATGATCGCCCTGTTTATCGCCATGATCATCACCAGTGCCCTCGTTTCGGCCGTCACAATTATGGGCGGAATCTGGTACTTAAACAAACACGCTCAAGAGTCACCTGACTCTGGTTCACTGATCGAAGACTCTCCACTGTCTTTTTTGGTCACAGAACAACCGACAAGTAAAGGTCCTAGCTTCCATCCTTTGGACAAAGTCGTTTTGACCGTTAAAGGCAAGAAACAGACTCACTTTGTGATGCTAGAACTGGCAATTGAGACACGCCGTCCAGAGCGTATCAAAGAGATCGATGAATACATGCCTATGGTACAAAACTCTCTATTAAAACTGTTTAGCGACAAAACGTTTGATCAGTTACAGCAAGCGGGTGCCATCGATATTCTGCAAGACGAAGTGAAGCAAACGCTTCTACTCGCTTTTGCTAAAACAGACATCGTCCGAGAAATCGACGATGTTTTGTTGACTAAATATGTTGTGCAATAACGGAGCACAACCATGTTAGACATGAATGTACAAGACACTTACACCACAGAAGAGGAAGTGACAACACCGTCACGACCAATTGATGAAAACGCATTGCTACAACGTCATCAGGTCATGGTAAAACGCGTAGTTAACCAGCTGCGCGTTCATGCCACTTCTCACTGTAGTATTGAAGATATGCAGCAGATAGGCCTTATCGCTCTAGTCGAGGCTGGACGCCGATATGGCGATGTTGACGATCCTCACTTTCCTGCTTTCGCCGTTTGTCGAGTTCGGGGAGCTATTTTAGACGAATTACGCCGACTAGATTGGCGTTCACGTAAAACTCGTCAACAAGCCCACGAGCTCAACGACGTGACTCGAGATCTCACTCGAACGTTAGGTCGAATGCCAACGGATGCCGAAATCATCCAGGCTTTAGGGACGAATGAGCAAGATTATTACAACCGCCAAAATGCCGCTCTCGCAGGCGAGATGCAAAGCCTTGACCAACTGATGGAGAGCAGCGGTGATAGCTACATTGGCGGGCAATACGATGGCATGGAACATGAACATATTCGTCGTAGTTTAGACAGTGCTTTGGGTAAATTACCTAAGCGCGATCAACTGCTCCTGACTCTGTTCTATCAACATGAACTCAACTTACACGAAATAGCTCTGGTATTGGATCTGACACCACCTCGTATATGTCAGCTTCACAAACAAGCGCTGAAACAACTCAACCAATTAATGTCCTCTTAGGAGTCACAAGATGCAAAAGTTTTTTGGAGTGCTCACTATCCTGGTGTGCGTCTTCGGTGGATATATGTGGGCCGGTGGTAGCTTAGGTGCTATCTGGCAGCCAGCCGAATTCCTTATCATTATTGGCGCCGCTGCTGGTTCTCTGATCATCGGTAATCCGCCTCATGTACTGAAAGAAATGCGTCGCCAAGTGCCAGCGACCATTAAAGGTCCAACAGAAGAGCATGAGTACTACATGGAATTAATGGCACTACTCAACAACTTGCTAGAGACAGCGAGAAACCGCGGATACAAGTTTCTGGATTCTCATATTGAGGCTCCGGAGCAAAGCTCTATGTTCCTCGCTTACCCGACGATCGCAGAAGATCATCGCCTAATTTCTTTCATTACTGACAATTTACGTTTAATGGCAATGGGACAGATGTCGCCTCATGAATTAGAGGGACTGCTAGAGCAAGAAATCGAAGCAATACAGAACGAAATGCTTTTACCTTCACGCTCACTACAGCGTACAGCTGAAGCACTACCTGGCTTCGGTATTCTTGCAGCAGTTGGTGGCATCATTATCACCATGCAAGCTATTGATGGCTCAATCGCTATGATTGGTTATCACGTTGCGGCAGCTCTCGTTGGTACATTCATTGGTATTTTCGGTTGTTACTGTGGCTTAGATCCACTAAGTAACGCCATGGCTCAGCGAGTAAAACGTAATATGACTGCTTTTGAGTGCGTTCGTGCAACCTTGGTTGCCTACGTAGCGAAAAAGCCGACATTGCTCGCCATTGACGCTGGTCGTAAACATATTCAGCTAGACATCAAACCAACATTCAACCAAATGGAGAAGTGGTTAGCTGAACAGGAGGGATAATGCAAAAACAAGAGCATGTAGTGTTCAAACGTGCCAAAGTATACAGCCATGATGAGTCGTCTCATGGCGGCGCGTGGAAAGTCGCGTTTGCTGACTTCATGATCGCCCTAATGGCGCTGTTTCTTGTACTTTGGGTTATGCAGGTGGTAGACAAAGAAGAGCGTAAAGCGATTGTTGCCCACTTGCATAGTTCAAGCGTATTCGACAAGAGTTACGGCAACCCATTTGATACGTCACAAAGTATTTCTCCTATCGACTTGGCACAGGACTCTTCTGTGCCAAGTAAACACAACTCCAACCATGTGGTAAGCTCTTACTTCAAAGGTGATGGGGATGGACCAGAAATTGATTCTTTGATTCCTGGTAACTTCGATACTCAAGAGCAACTTGCCGCACTAGCGAAAGTAATTGAGCAAATGACTGCCCAAATTAATGCGCAGGGAAATGTAAACGTCACGGTGACACCACAAGGTTTGCGTATTGTCCTTCAAGATGATTACAAACAGCATATGTTCAGCCGTGGTGGTGCAGAACTTACTCCTTTTTTTGAAGATTTACTGCTCGCACTAGCACCTGTATTTCATCGTGTTAACAACCCTCTGATCATCAGCGGACACACAGATGCAATTCCATTTAAAAAGCGTTTTGGTCGTCAATCTAACTGGGCGTTATCAGCCTCTCGAGCAGACGTAGCAAGAAATACGTTAGTTGAAGGCGGTATGCCGGATGATAGAGTAATGCAGGTAACGGGTATGTCAGATAGAGCGCTGCTTAATCCTGATGAGCCAGATTCTAGCGAAAACCGTCGTATTGAGCTGTTTGTTTTAACGACTCCTGCCGCTAAAGTGCTTGAGACCCTTTTTGGCAACCACCAAGAAAGCGAACTGCAAAAAGCGAAAGATAAGGCTGAATTCAACCAACCAGTCATTCGTCAAGAAGTCATCAATTACTCCGGCGATACCGCCACCAGCGAAGTAAAAATTCAAGAATTATAATCTTAAAAGGTCACCACTCTGATGGTGACCTCTCTAACCAAAGCCTCTGTTACTGTGACTTTTTAGTTGAGTTCTATATGCACATAACATCATCCGAAAAAAGAAAAAGCGACTTACTGAAGAAAGCCTTTTTATGGCTCATTGTCTTCGATTACCTTTTATTGGCGTTTTTCTTAACTCAGCTATCAAGTATGACATTAAACAGCGGAACCATGATCAGCTTGTTACTTGTAGTTTATAACGTCTTACTTGTTTCGCTATGTTTTCAACGAACCAACAAGCAGGACTCTTACATTATCTACCCTGTTTTGTCCGCAACGTTATTAGCATTTGTCTGCTTTCTTTACTTCTTTTTTTTAATTTAGCTCCCCGACTCGACCATTGATTTTACTTTTACTGCTTTTCGAAGTGGTCGAGCTGATGAGTCTGAATCCACCACGTAGCCGCTTCCATCAACAGCTCTGGGTCGTCATTTTTATTAGCGAAAAACGCATAAAATGAGAGACCAACCAATTCACCTTTACTCGCGATCTTTTTGTCACAGACCTCTATAATTTTGTCTCTCAGCGAAGCTCTCATTTCTAATCCCTTAACCTAGTACATACTCACTAACCATACGGTTGAAAGAAATCAAATCAAACGAGCCTTTAATTTCAAAACGCACTCTTCCCACCTCACTCATGAAGAACTCGATTTCACAATCCAAATCAAAAGTACCAGAGGTCTCGATAGAAAATGCATTGATCTTACTGTAAGGCAAAGAAGTGTAATCCACTTTTGAGCCGGTAATCCCTTGCACATTTGCCGCTATCACTCGCTTGTTCGTAAACACCACTTGGTCACGAACTGTTTTAAAAGCAGCGAAAATAGTCTCACCATCAATCAAGAACTTAAGGAAGTCTTCTCTGGCATTAGAAACGTCAATCGGCTTAAGCTTAAATACAGAGGAATTGTCGAAATCAATCATAATTAATCCTTTGAGTGGGCGTTAGAACGAATTATCAACGTATCAGATAGCACCACTTTTGCCTACTCGCAACGCACGTTTCTGCTTGATTCGCCCAACAACGAAGCGTCACTCACTTCCACCCTTGCATCCATTGCTCAGAGTCTTTTAGGTCTTGCCAGTTCATCTCTCGGTCGCGTTTACTCATGACTGCCTCGATGACACATCTCACAACGTTACCATCTTCATCTAGTTCCATTTCCGTCACGACAAAATGCTTCTCTTTGTTTTTAGGTGAAATTGCCGTCCATTTACTGTGCAATAGTTTCTTAGGGTGGATTCTGTTCATCGCATTGTACCAATTTAACTACCATGTTGATGTATACGACTGAATACCAAGAGAGAATCAGATTTTGTTTTTGCAAACCGACAAAAGATAAAACCGCAAAAGAGATCACTCCCTTTCGCGGCTCTAACTACAATCCGACTAGGTCTTCTGACCATTCAGTCGAGGGTTTAAGTACTGACTTTGTAGCAACTGTAACCCTTTACCGACCAGAACAATCACTACCGCGCCAATCAGGACAGGCGTGAAGAGAAAACTCCATCCCTGCCCAGACGCCATGATCAAAATTGGATTTGCCCCCGCAGGTGGATGAGTGGTCTTCGTAATCAGCATCGCAGACACACCTAGCCCCGTCGCAATCGCGAGCGTGACCGGCGTGACGTCAACATACTGGCTAAACGCAATACCGATAGATGCCGTAATGAAGTGACCAATGATCACGTTTTTTGGTTGAGCGAGAGGGCTGCTAGGCACCCCAAACACCAACACCGCCGTAGCACCAAATGGCGCCATGAGAAGTACTACCTCAGTAAGAGATACCTCGGCGTAAGACAACACACCAATAGCCAACGTAGCGCCAAGCCCCGCGACCAAAGATAAAATTAAATTATTCATAAACACCTCAAAAGTAGACCGAATTGTCTACAAAATAAAATAGACAAATCTGTCTACCCTTGTCAATATGTGTTTATGGAACTTTTTGAGGACGTAGTTATGAACAAAAAGAAACAGTTATTGATCGACACAGCTTTGTCACTGTTTTACAAACAAGGCATCAACTCTATTGGCATCAATGAAGTCCTCAATGTTTCCGGCGTGGCTAAACGCACGCTATATAACCATTTTGAGAGCAAAGAAGCGCTTATCATCGCCGCATTAGAACAACGCCACCAAATATTTATGGAATGGTTGGAGGAAAAGCTTTCTTCAGCACAAACGTGCGCGGAGGTGATCGATCAGTTATTTACTGCACTCAACGGCTGGTTTCATGGCTCTGAAGAAAAGTTGGGCGAGTTTCGCGGTTGCTTTTTCATCAATACGTCCGCGGAGTTCAGTGACGACAGTGGCGAGATCGCAACGTATTGCCGCTACCATAAGCAGCAAGTCAGAGAGCTAATTCAACGCTATCTCAAATCAGACAACGCTGCATTACTTGATGCCATTTGCATCATGAAAGAGGGCGCGATCACTACCGCTTACATGACGAAAGAGTACGACAACGTCACGAAGAAATGCGTGACCATTTTGCACACGCTTTAATGCGTTCAGGTATAGTCATTTGCGAATTAAGTATTCAAACCAAAGGCACCAATCGGTGCCTTTCGTTTTAGTTAGTGAGTGTACTTACAGTTCGTGCTCAGTACGTGCGATGATGTCGTCTTGCGCATCTGGTGATAGCGCGGTGAAGAAGGCTGAGTAGCCTGCAACTCGTACAACAAGATCACGATATTGCTCCGGGTTCTTCTTCGCAGCCAGCAAGGTCTCACGAGAAACGATGTTGTACTGCACGTGCCAACCTTTGTGGTGGTTGAAGAAGGTGCGAATCAACATAGAAAGCTTTAGTTTATCCCCTTCAGACTCAACCGCTGCCGGGCTTAACTTCTGGTTAAGCAGCACGCCACCAAGGATTTTGTTCGCTTGGATCTTACCGACCGAGTTGTACACTGCCGTTGGACCTAAACGGTCTGAGCCAGACGACGGGCTCGCACCTTCTGCCAATGGCGTTTTCGCTTTACGACCATCTGGCGTTGCCATGGTTGAAGCACCGAATGGGACGTTTGCCGAGATACTTGATGTACCTGCGTAGTAACCGCCGCCAATTGGACCACGCCCATGACGCGTATTAACGAACTGCTCTAGCTCATCAATGTACACTTGGTACGCGTCTGCCAGTAGTTGATCTACCGCGTCATCATCGTTACCGTATTTTGGTGCAAAGTTGATAAGACGTTGGCGAAGCTGCTCGTTCTCCATGCCGTCGAAATCTTCAGCCAATGCTTTTGCTAGCTGTTGTTGTGAGATAAGGGGCTGGGTGATTTGCGCATCATCGAAAACAAGGTGCTTGATGGCTGCTAGGCTATTACCTAAGTTTGCGATACCGACTTGTAAGCCAGATACCCAATCGTATTTCGCACCACCCTCTTTCACGGTTTTACCGCGAGCCAAACAGTCATCCACCAGCGTTGAACAGAAGATGTCTTGTGCCTGCTGTTCAAGCACACTGTCGACTACCGTATCAATCTCAATCGATTTACGGGTGTAGTAGCGGATTTGCTCTGCCCAAGAAGCCGTCACTTGCTCAAAGTTCTCAAAGTTACCTTTTGCTAATGACTTATCGTGCGGCAAGAAGGCTTTACCCGTTGTTGCATCCACACCTTCGTTCAATGAAGCGAGCAGGATACGAGCGAAGTTAATGAAGCTCATGCCCGTACAACGGTAACCCCATTTGCCGGGAACCGCCGTCTCGATACAGCCGATAGATGCGTAGTTGTAAGCGTCTTCTTTCTCTACACCAAGCTTGATGAATTCAGGAATAACAATCTCATCGTTGTTGAACGCTGGCATACCGAAGCCGCATTTAATCACTTCAATACAGCCCATTAAGAACTCTTGGTTTAAACCTTCATGGTAACGCACACTCAAGTTAGGTTGCGTCGAACGTAACTGACCACAAGATTCCAGAATCGCCCAAGAAAGTGGATTCACTGCATCTTCAGGCTCACCCTTTTCATTCAACTTCTGACCGCCGATACACACGTTTTGATACAGCGGAGAACCTGCCGATGCTTTTGAGTGTGCACCAGAGCGAATCTTGTTTACTTCAAGCAACTTCAACCAGCAGCTTTGTAAAAGCTCTAGTGCAAAGTCTTTTTCAATCGCGCCGTTTTCGATATCGCGAACATAAAATTCGTTTAGGAATTGGTCCATACGACCGAAAGAAACCGAGTGACCATTCGATTCGATTTGTAGCATCAACTGAACAAAGTAGCTCAATTGCAGTGCTTGCCAGAAGTTTTCTGGTGCGTGGCTTGCTACATGACGACAGTTTGCAGCAATGCTTTCTAATTCAGCTTTGCGTAGGGGGCGCGTCTCTTCTAGCGCCATTTTTGCCGCCAATTCAGCATAGCTCAGCATGTGATCTTGAATCGCAAGCAGCACGATTTCGACTGATTTGTAGAACTGCTCTTTCTTCAAGCCTTCAAAGGTCGAAACATCATTGTTAGCACGGTGCTGACGAACATCATCTAGCAAACCGTTCATGCCTAGCTTCAAGATTTTCTCGTTATCCACCGCAAGGTGCGCGTCACCCGAAGTCATGTTGCCTTCGGCTTTAATGATGGTGCTGGCTAAGATTTCTTGCTGCTCATCAGTAAACAAACCATAACAACGGTCTTGAACAGTTTTACCGCGCCAATACGGTGTGATGCTGTGGATGCTTTGCTTATCTTCTTCAGTAACAGCAAAGCCTGCACCAGGACGGTCGGCTAGCTCATCAATTTCCGCTTCAATCCAACGCACTGTGTATTCTGGGAAAATAGGCGCAGCGCGTACTTTGCTCGCTTGGTTACCGACGATCAACTCATCGTGTTTAATCCAAATCGTACGAGTGCGTAAGTGCTCTTGCAGTGCTAGCGCACGTTGGACAATCACAGGTTTGTCTTCGTTTGCTTGATAAGCACGAGTGTATGCCTCTGCACGCTCGGTACAGACAGGTGGCGTTACGATATTTACCAGTGCCGATTTGTGCGCTTTGATACGCTCAGGAAGGTAATTCAGGTCCATAGTTAACCTCTTACAATCACGTTAAGTTGGGTGTTTTCGCTTGCGTATTGCATGGCGCTTTCTAGCAGTTCTGGTTTGTTTAATGGCTTGTCAGAACACTCGTAAGGCATATCGAGCAAACGGTATTTATTGATGCCGAGCGTGTGGTACGGCAGCAAGTGAAGTTCTTGGCAGCTTTCTAGTGAAGCCGCAAAATCGATGATGTCTTTCAACTCTTCGATGGTGTCATTGAACCCCGGCACAACGGGAACGCGAATCACAATGCGTTTCGCGATAGGTGCCAGTTTTCGGAAATTGTCTTTGATGCGTTTTAGTGAACCTTTCGCCCAGCTAAGAAACTTTTCTTCATCAGTGTGTTTTAAATCCGCCAACCAGCAATCAATATGCGGCGCGGCTTTTTCGACGTTCTTCCACGGCACATGCATGCACGATTCAATAGCGGTAGAGACTTGGTTGTCATGCAGACGCTGTGCGAGCTCTGCTACCAAATCGGCTTGCATGAGTGGCTCACCACCGGAGAAGGTCACACCACCTTGGCTTTGGTCGTAGAAAGGTTTGTCTTTCATCAAGGTGTCGAACAACATGTCTGATTTCGCCTCTTCACCGCAGACAGTCAGTGCTTGCGTAGGACAGACGTCTCGCAGCGCGATCAGTTGGTCTTCTTTGATGGCTTTGCGATTGATGATGATCTGGTTGTCGATGCGTTGAATACCATCGCTCACCGTTTCACTATCCGCTCTGGATTGAGTTGTGGCTTGATAAGCAGAAACGCATAGCTGGCAACCTTCCATACAGCTTCGCTGATCAAACAGCAGTGAATGCTTTTCGCTGCGGCTTTCTGGGTTTTGACACCAAGGGCAAGACAAGCTGCATCCTTTAAGAAAAAGAATGGAACGAATGCCATCGCCATCATGGGTAGAGAATCGTTGAATATTGAAATACATCTCTGCTTGCCTCTTGGTCTGTGCTACCGCTTTTACTTAATTCGTTTCTTTTTGTGCTGGTTAAGTCTTATGAACGGCTTTTCTTTGTTCGAACTGAAAGCTTCATTTGAGCATTTACAAGTTTCACTTAACTTTCATTTAATGAAATTATTATAGTTTCAAATGAAATTTCAATTGATCAAAATCAAGATCTCGTTCGATTGTCAGATCTATAGTGATCCCATCATCAAAACGAAGATTTTGTTTAAGGTAGAAACCATGATCGAACTTTATTTAGATACTGCTGATGTGGCAGAAGTAAAACGCTTTAACCAATGCCTACCGCTAAAAGGCGTGACGACAAACCCAAGCATTTTGGCGAAGTCAAAACAGGGACTGAATAAAACCCTAGCAGGCATGCAAGAAGCACTTGGCGGTACACCTCGCTTTCACGCTCAAGTCGTGAGTTCAACCGTCGAAGGCATGGTGGCAGAAGCGCGCCAACTGAATGAATTGCCTTACGATATGGTGGTAAAAGTGCCAGCCACAGAAACCGGATTAGCGGCAATTAAGCTAATGAAAAAAGAGGGAATTCAGGTTCTTGCTACCGCTATCTATTCAGCTCAACAAGGTTTCCTAGCGGCACTGTGCGGTGCTGACTACCTAGCACCTTACGTAAACCGCATTGATGCGATGAACGGCAACGGTGTTGAAGTGGTCGCGGATCTTCAATTGTTGCTCGATCAAAACCAACTACCAGCGAAGATTTTGGCAGCCAGCTTCAAGAACACTCAACAAGCGATGGAGGTGATGAAACTTGGTATCGAAGCCATTACATTACCAACCGATGTGGCGGCACAAATGTTCGCTCACCCAGCAGTAAAACCTGCGGTTGAACAGTTCGATAAAGACTGGAAAGAGACGTTCGGCGATAAACTTTCATTTGAAAGCTAATTAAAAGTAGCAGCTAGATGTCTTAGTTAGGGTCTATTGAACTTTCATGGTTAAATTTTGTTCGAGATAAAAGCGTTTTAATCGCGGCGAGAGGTTTGCCGCCTAGTCATTCTAAGCAATTACCTCTCAACAAAGAGTAAAACGCTTTTAGCCGAACCCTTCGGGCAGCGTTTGTGGTTCATTTCTACTTCATTACCGGCTTATCAGTTACACCAACTACATTTCAAATGTCTCTGCCTCATATAAATTACCCACAAACAGCTGCAAAAATCAGCTTGAAAGCTCAATAGACCCTATTAATAAAGGGAATCTTAACTCACCCTGTGCGCCGGTGAGTTTGAGATTCCCTTTTGTATTTCATATAAAGAGGTGATGTTTACAGCAGTTCTCTGTTGGTCAGTGACCAAAGGTACACGCGCTTTAGTAAACTGATTTTGATCCTTTTACGAATACCTCGTTTGGAATGGCGGAGTCGGTTTGGTAGCGCAATGGCTTTCATCTCGGTTTTCATTTCTTTTCCATCCACCAACACAGTAGACCCCCGATGCAGTAAGCCAGCAGATCTTTCCAATCAAATGTGGCGCCCAAAATCACAGCCAGAGGCGATGAAGATTCGATACCAAGCCAAACCGCGACCTGTAACAATTGCCCTAACTCAACAGCAAACGCAATCAACACCACCAGTGAAACCAGCCAGTTAACGGGCATGGAGAACAAGCTTGCAAGAAAGTAGTAGAGCCAAACCACAACGAGAACATCACCAACTGTCGGACGAATAAAGCTGTCTCGAACATAGAGCGCGATAACGACCAATGCGATAAAACACACCAAGCTTTTGAGTCCATTTTTTGCAGAAAATTGCAGGCGGATAGCAGACGTTTCTTCCACCATATTGCTTGGCTGCCCAGTGAGAATTGCTCGTTTAAACATCTTCATGATTCGCCTTTGCGCTTTCTTCCGCTTTCTTATTTCGTGCGTACCAGTCGATGTTGCGTGTAATAACCATAGTGAAGCTCAAAATCGCGAAACACAGCAATGTCCCCATCACCAATGCGTAGCTTTCTGCTTGTAGCAAGCCAAACAGTAATCCGTAGAGAGTAAGTAAACACGCTCCGAATATCGCGCCGTGTTTGGTGTTGCTCAACATACCGCTCACGTACACACTTAAAAGCCCCGTCGATGCGACTGCTGACACCACATACGCCCAGTTAAAGCCGAGGTGTTCACTCATCGAAATCAGCAATAGATAAAAAAGCGCTAAAGCCAGACCAATAAAGCCGTATTGCACTGGGTGAACCGGACGCGCTTGGAACAGCTCCAGTAAGAAGAAACTCGCAAATACTAATGTGATAACCAACAGTGAATAGTTCACAGCTCGGTGAGATTTCAAATAGTGGTCCACGGGATCAATCAAATCTACGCCCATTTGTCGCTGTTCAAGCTCGTGACAAGCGTGATTCGATGACAAACAGCTTTGGAACAACTGCGCGATATTGGTAGAGAAGTTGTTGCTCGCCCATTGTGCGTTAAATCCATCTTCAGAGACTTCTGATGACACCGGTAAGTAATCACCAATAAAGCTTGGATGTGCCCAAGTTGAAGAGAGTTCAACCGTTGTTTGACTGCCGATTGGTGTGACTTGAAGCTGACCCATCCCTTGCAGCAAGAAGTTAAGATCGAAAGCCAAAGATTGTGCCGGGTTTAGGTCTGCAAGTGTCAGATCACTGTGGAAGCCTTGTGGTAACTGATTTAACCCCGTTCCCGGTGCGACTTCGATGTCAGCACTCGCCATGGTCATGTCATCCAAACGAATTAATCCGCGGCTGTCTTCAATGCCAACCACTAGGCTCATGTTGTCAATATCAAGCCCCTGCAACGCCGCGAGATCGTCTGCATCGAAAGTGCCTTTCAGTGCCACTTGTGCTTTGTATAAACGCGCACGGTAAATGCCTCGGTACTTTTCAAAACTGTCCAGATTCGCGCTCATATCAAAAGTGCTAGGTAAAAGAAATTTACGACGCTCTTTAATCTGTACTTTGTCATCTCGGTAACTGGTTTCGGTGTAGTTAACCATGATGAATGGACCAATGATGCGCTGTTCGCCGCTGCTGCTGCGTGCGATGTCGTTTCTGACTTCATCTTGGCTATATGAGCGTTCTGAGATCAGCCCTGTGACCATTGAAAGCGGGATTTGCAGTAAGACAAACAAAAACAGCACGAAGGCGAACTTCATGCCGAGTTGGTTAGTGAGGATCTTTTTCATGTTTCATTCTCCATTTGCTGATTGGAGTAATCTAAATCAGCAATTTGGAGAACAAATGGAGCTAATGTGGAGTTTCTATGGAGTTGGTAAAATCAGGGTCACTTTCACGCCAGAATCGACGTTTTCTACTTGCAACTTACCCTTGTGCAGCTTGATCACTTGCTCAACAAAATTCAGCCCGAGCCCAGTGCTTTTAACACCATTTTCCCGAGCGAGGGAGTAGAAGCGCTCGGTCAAACGAGGCATCGCGTAGTCGGGAATGTGAGGACCTGAATTGAAAATCGATAGGCACAGCTTCTCTTTCGTGACCTCAGCCTTCCATTCAATACGTCCCTCTGAATGAACGAAATCCAGCGCATTATCCATCAAGTTAAAAACGGCTTGTTTCAGTAAGAAGGCATCACCAAGCACGGCGAGATGGTCATCAATTTGGATGTTGGCAATCACCGACTTAGCACTCAAACGCGCATCCGCCGATTCAACCACTTCATTGACCATTTGTTTTAGCGAGATAGCTTCGACTTGCTCTAGCTCGGGGCGCTTTTCAAGACGAGCCAGTTCTAGCAACTTATCAATCAATGACTGCATGCGGTCGCTTTCTCGCTCAATGTTGCCAGCAAAGCGCGTGACCTTTTCTTCAGGCAACGGCATTTGCAATATTTCACTCGCGCCTTTAATCACTGATAACGGGCTTTTCAGCTCATGAGTCAGCGTCTGTACGTACTCTTCCACATATTGTTTACCATCGAGCTGATTGCGCATTTTCTCTAATGCGTCGCTTAGCGTGCCGTACTCATAAAAGATACGAAATGTCGGCTTAGAGACCTTTTCACCCTCACCCATTTTGGTCGCGTAGTCTTCTAGCTTGTTCAGTGCCGAGTGAATTCGCCAAGCAAACAATGCCCCTGCCAATAGCACTAAACCACTCATCCATACCATCCAAAACAGCACATTGCGTTTAGAAAGATCGATGAAGGGCTGTACGGAGCGATTGGATTTTGCCACCGTCACGCTGCCAATGATTTCGCCTTTGTGGTAAATGGGCGCAGCAACATGCATAACGGTTGAGAGCGGATCTTTCGGGTCTTCGATGGTACTGCGCGCGCCGTATTGACCACGCAACGTGAGATACACATCGTTCCATTGCGAGTAGTCTTTGCCTACGTCTTGCTGCCAAGAATCCGCAATCACAATGCCTTGTTTATCGGTGATGTAAATTCGATGGTTAATCGCTTTTTTGCCAATTTCCCAAATGCGCGCTTGGGGTTCTCGCTGCCCATAAGCCGCTAGTAGTTTGGAGAAGCGACTCTCAGACAACTTTCCGTTCGCAACATCTTCTTCTGCCAATACCGCGAGCAAGTTCGCCATATCCACCAGCGTCTCTTCAGTGGTTTGACGCACGGTTGGCTTGAGTTCTAGGACGACCGTTTTGCTCACCATGTAAGCCGTCATTCCGACTAAGATGAAGTAGAGAAAAAACAGTCTGAGTCCAAGCGGGATCTTCGGCCAGCGATTCATCATTCACCTTTAATGCAGTAAAAGTAACCAAAGCCACGCTTGGTACAGATGCGTTCAGACATCTCAAACGGCTTCAACTTATGGCGAATGGCTTTGATGTGGGTATCAATATTGCGCTCGTACGCAGCTTCCGGCGCCATGTCAGCAGCGACCATAAGTTGCTCTCGGCTCAATACATTGGAAGAGACAGAAATCAGTTTATCGAGAATCTTAAATTCGACCGCAGTTAACCCAAGCATTTGCCCGCCAACACCGTAGTCGAAGTTCTGCGCAACTAAATCATGGTTCAAATGAGGTTGTTCTGGAACAGCTACAGGCTCTGGTTTGTGCTCTATCATTGGCGCTTTAGCTTTGATTCGAAGTTTAATGCGCGCCAGCATTTCGCGCGGGCTAAATGGCTTAGTCACGTAATCATCCGCGCCAATCTCCAAGCCCACGACGCGGTCAATTTCATCGCTTCTTGCTGTGAGAAAGATAATGGGGATATCAGAAAACTCACGGATGGTTTTGCACAATTCAAAACCATTGCCATCCGGTAAGCCTACGTCTAAGACAAGTAACGCTGCGGAGTTGTGCTGTAAAAAAGCTAAGCCCTCTCCTGCTGTTGCAAACCACTCTGCGTGGTAGCCATCCATCTCTAATACATGAATCAGGTTCTCTGCGATAGCAGATTCATCCTCGATAATAAGGACGGTGGGTTGTTCGCTCAATGTCTTAGCCTCATTGACGGTGTTTATCTTTATGTTGGTATTATCACTTAATTTGGGGCCAAGGCTAGTGGATTGATGCAGCAAAGGCGCAGTTCGTGGATAATACTAATCAAACACACTTCTATTCAGCATAATAAATTTATCACTTAGATTAATGAGTCACCACAATTGTGAATACAATGATTTCAACCATTGATATGAACAGTGTTCATTTTAAACTCAAGTTATCAATTCGATTTTATTTAAAGGACAGTCACTGATGAAAAGAGCGCTAATCCCCCTGGCTTTACTGACTTTGCTCTCAGGTTGCGCCAGCATGTCTCCGGATGAGTGCAAAACGGCAAACTGGTACAACGTAGGTTATCAAGATGGCCGAGATGGCAACGATCCAAACATTATCAATAGCTATACCGAAGACTGTGGTGAAGCGGGTGTGACACCCGACCGAGCGAAATGGAAAGAAGGCTTTGATAAAGGCACTATCCAATATTGCTCACCAGACAATGGGTACACTGTCGGTATCGAAGGCAAAGAATACTACGGTGTGTGCAGCAGCAAAGAGTTCATTGAGAACTACCAGTTAGGTCATCAAGAATATCAACGCCAGCAACGCATCCAACAAATCGATACTGAAATCTCGGTCATCGATAATCAGCTTGATGGCAATCCAGACAAAGATAATGCCAAGAGACTGAAAGAGAAGAGAAAGCGATTGGCTGACGAGCGTTCAAGCCTCTTGTCGCCAGCCATCAACTTGAATCTGAATTTCTAAATCGATTGGATTTAGCTTCTAAAAATTCATGGCCCTAGCTCAGTTCTAGGGTCATGAATTGACTGTTCGGATCGAGTTCGTAATCCCCGAACGGCTCGCAGTACACAAAGCCATGCTTTTCATACAACAGGCGCGCTGGTTTAAAAAACTCCATCGAGCCCGTTTCTAAACTCAAGCGCTGCAAACCTTTTTGCTTCGTTTGCTCAATCACATGAATCAATAATTGAGATGCCACACCTTGGTTTCTTGCCGTAGGCGTGGTGCGCATGGATTTCAGCTCCGCGTGTTGGTCATCCAACTCTTTAATCGCCGCACACCCAAGCAGTTGCTCACCTTTCCATCCGGTCCAAAATGTCACTTCTGGCGCTTTGAGCTTATCTAAATCTAACGCATGCACGCTTTCTGGTGGTGACGTGGCGTACATGTCCTGTAAATGTCCTTCCAACAGCGCTATCACTTGCGACCGTTCTAAATTGTCGATTTCAATCCTCATCTTTCCATCCTTGGCTTTTAACTATCTAAGTCACCTTAAGTATATGTTTTAAAATTAAATGTCCATCCCAAAACTCAAAGATACCTAGGTTTGTACAAAACTAAGGCGATTGAATAATAGAAAAGCCCCAGCACAGATATCAAAACATCATGTGTTGGAGCTTCATTTGCATTTCTATGTAAGCCTATTCGTAAAGTTCTGGCGTACTTTGTAACTGTTCACTAAATTTGAAAATATCGTCAATCGAGTCGATTGGATGGCGGGTTTCTGTTTTAGCTTCATCAAAGAGGCCAATGTACTTTTGTTTGGTATTGAACCAAAGGCGACATAATGGCTTCCGATTGTTGTCATCAAGCAGGATACCAAAATAACTTTGCGTGTCACGGGCGCACACTCGCTGTACATCAACTTGTTGTCGCAATATCGCCTTAACTACATTAAAACCCTCGATCTCTTCATCTGTCGTTTGAACTTTGGGCTTATCTTGAGCAGGTTCGACGGATTCTTCAAAGGTGTTAACGCTATCGTCTACCTTGATCGGTGCTTTATCATCTCCACCAATTGCAGATTTCAATCGAGCATTAATGCTGTCGTTCAAGAATTGTTTTAGAGCCTTCGTTGTAATATCCATGAACTGTGCTTTGACTTTTGCGGTTTGGACGCCATCGTACACTTTTGAAGTAAAGAATTTTACAAACTCCTCTTCAGGGTTCTGAAACTGTTCATGAAGTGCTTTTTTAATTTGATTGAGGTACTTGAGCTCACCGGCAGCATCAACTACAGACTCAACATCAAAAGAAGACTTGGTAAGCTTTTTCACTTCGGGAATTACGTGCTCATCAAGATTGGCAAGATCCAAAGTCAAAAACGGCTTTTCATCCATTTTATTTGGAGCGTCTAAGTCCGTAAAAAACTGATATTCAGATCCATTAGTTAAAATCGCAATACGAGCATTGGTTACTGAAAAATACCGAAACAATTGATTAGCATGTTTAGTGGCCAATGGCTCACCAAATTTTTTACACTCGATAAGAATTTGTACAACCCCATCTTTAATGAGTGCGTAATCTACTTTTTCTCCCTTCTTCGTAGCAATGTCAGCAGTAAACTCAGGGATAACCTCATTTGGATTAAAGACATCATAACCTAATACAGAGTGCAAAAATGGCATTACTAATGCGTTTTTTGTTGCTTCTTCTGTAGCTAAACTCGCTGATACTTGGGGAATTTTTTTGGAAAGAGCTTGAACTCGTTCTATAAAATCCATAAGACACTCCATCATATTGTTCATTTAAACACTTAAAGTATATATGACACTGGTATCTTAAAATGTTGTGTAGTTAAAAGTTTGAATGCCATATGCAAACACTCACCCAACAGCGAACTTAAAGCGGCTGTCTCATAATGTGCTGCGGTCCAACGGGGCCGCCGTGGTAAAGCTCATTGGTATCTTCAAACCCTGATTTTAAATAGCACTGATAAGCGGGTATGTTGCGGCAATTCACAGTGAGATAAAGCGCATCAAACTCGGGATAATGGCGTTTGGCGAAATCGGCAAACTGTTGAATGGCTTGCTTGGCGATGCCTTTGCCTTGATGACGGTGATCCACCAGCAAAGCACGTACGCCTAAACTGTTTTTCGGGCAAAAATCGTATTTCTCGCTGTAAGCAGCATCAAATAGAAAAAAGCCAACCACGTCATCGTCTGCCAAAATCAGATGCGGAAGCTCTGTGGGTTCAAGACGTGTAAGCATTTCACCCACATCCGCGACCGTAAACTGCGATTGCTCTTCTAGAACGCTAAGTTCGCAAGTTTGTTCATGTCGCTCAGGCGAATACTTTTCAATAGTAATCATAATCTTCCTTGTTGTTTTTATGCTCAATTCATACAGGGTATGTCGTAAATAGAAATACCTAGTGTCGTATTTCCCACTCGCAGGCAAACGTTTAGCACTCTATTATCCTCGCCATTCGATAGAGAGGTTTCCATGTCCCGTTTTTTACTTTGTAGTTTTGCACTCGTTTTACTCTACCCTACTGCCATTGATTTGTATCTTGTTGGTTTGCCTCAAATTGCGTCAGATCTCAACGCCAGTGAATCTCAGTTGCATATTGCGTTTTCGATCTATTTAGCTGGCATGGCTACCACCATGTTATTCGCGGGGAAAATTGCAGACTCTGTGGGACGAAAGCCTGTTGCCGTCGTCGGCGCGATGATCTTCGTGCTCGCGTCTTTTCTCGGCGGGATGGCTGAGCAACCAAACACTTTCTTGATTGCTCGCTTTTGCCAAGGCATCGGGGCTGGATCTTGCTATGTCGTCGCATTCGCGATTTTACGCGACACGTTAAACGATGAACGCCGCGCGAAAGTATTGTCGATGCTCAATGGCATCACCTGTATCATTCCAGTGATCGCACCCGTGATTGGTCACTTGATTATGCTGAAATTTCCTTGGCCGAGTTTGTTTACCACGATGGCAGGAATGGGCATTCTCGTCAGTGTATTGGCCATTTTTGTTCTCAAGGAATCACTACCCAGCCAACAAGGTGAAGAACAGACAACGCCAGAGAGCCATCAAGAGACTTTCTTCGAGCGATTTTTTATCAGTAGGCTGATCATTACTGCACTGGGAGTGACCACCATCCTGACCTTTGTTAACGCTTCACCAATTGTTGTGATGAGTATGCTTGGTTTTGATCGCGGTGGCTATTCTTCCATCATGGCGGGGACTGCGACGATCAGTATGTTGATTTCGTTCTCGGCGCCATTGGCATTGGGGATTTTCAAGCAGCGAACCTTAATGATGAGCTCTCAAGTATTGCTCGTTTGTTCAGCCATCGTGCTCAGTGCAGCCCATTTCCATGATGGACAACCTTTTTACTATGTGTTCGGACTTGGGCTGATTTGCGCAGGCTTCGCTTGTGGCTTTGGCGTGGCCATGAGCCAAGCGCTCAGCCCATTCTCTCAACAAGCTGGCGTGGCGAGCTCGTTACTGGGCATTGCTCAAGTTTGTAGTTCCGCGTTCTATATTTGGTTTATGGGTTTCATCGGCGTTACTGCACTGAATATGTTGGTGTTTATCTTAGTGCTAGGTAGCGTAATCAGCCTTGCTCTAATACTATTGATTCCAAAGCCTGTTCACGATACCCATTATGAAGAAATCCCTAGCGCGACTTGATTTAAACTTACTGTTCACTCTGCAATTATTGTTGCAAGAGCAAAGCGTCTCGAAAGCCTCGAAAAAGCTGAACGTTACGCCCTCTACCGTAAGTAAGTCGCTCAACAAACTTCGTCATTGGTTCGATGATCCTTTGTTTGTCAAAACACCTAAAGGTCTTGCGCCAACGCCTTTGGCACAAAGCATGGAGCAAGATCTTGCAGAATGGCTGCAAATTGGCAGCCAGATTGCAGAAAAACGCAACGATATTACGCCTAAAGGAGTGCGTTTTGATATCACGATTGAGTCGCCATTAGTGCTCACAGTGCTGGACAGACTCATCGTCGCTATCCACCAGCGATACCCTGAAGCGAAAGTAAAAACCAGTAACTGGGATTACGATTCACTCGACGCCATCATTCGAGGCGAGGCGGATATCGGTTTTACCGGCCGAGAAAGTCACCCGAGATCGAAAGAGTCGTTGGATCTTCTGCCGTATTTCTTGGATTTTGAGATTCTATTTTTTGACCTGCCGATGGTGTATTTACATAAAGATCATCCGGCATTACAGCAAGAGTGGAATCTCGAGACCTTTCTGAGCTACCAACACATCAATATTGTTTGGGAAAAAAGTGAAACTTGGGCGTTGGATGAAGTATTAGCGGAACTAGGGCTACAGCGCTCTATCGGGCTGACGATGTCCAACTTTGAGCAATCCCTTTTTATGGCAGCGCAGCCGACGCATGACATGATCACCACCGCGCCGCACTATTGCAAAAGTTACACAGAAAAGCTGCATCTCGATTTAGTGTGCTTGCCAATTCCATTAGACCAAGCTCAACAAGACAAGTTACTGATTCCATTTACCATGATTTGGCATAAACGCAATGCGTACAATCCCAAATTGCTATGGTTGAAAAACACCATTAAGTCATTGTACAAACAACCTTCCCAACCACAGTAAGACTCAGGCTAAGGTCAGGTTTTCTCTGGTTATTTTTAATGACTTTCTTGCTCTGATAGCTATAACTAATCACTTTATCAACTAATAAAAATGTTCTTTTGGATCTACACTAGCTGTTCATTTACACGCTAAGGATCAAGGATGTCGACCTTTTTACTCACTGCCATTGCAATGCTGGCGTTCGCTGCCAATTCATTATTGTGTCGAATTGCCTTGGCAGAAGGGTTAATTGATGCAGGAAGCTTCACGCTCGTTCGATTGATATCTGGCGCGATTACCTTAATCGCAATGCTTGTCGTGAGAGGCCAGTGGAAAACCGATCGGCCAACTTCTCGCTTTCGCTTTTTTGCTGGCGTGGCGTTATTTGGTTACGCTGCCCTTTTCTCTTTCGCGTACTTACAACTGGCGACAGGAACCGGTGCTTTGCTTTTGTTTGGTGCCGTGCAACTGACGTTACTGGCAATCTATTGGTGGCAAGGTGAGCGCTTTCAGTTTCTCGAAATCATCGGTATCGGCCTTTCGATTGTTGGCTTTGTTTGGTTGATGTTGCCATCTGCCACTCGCCCCGATATTAGCTCTGCACTTCTTATGTTGATTTCTGGCGTTTGTTGGGCTGCGTTTACTGCGCTCGGTAAACAAGCGCCTTCTCCAAGTAGTGGCATCACGTGGGGATTCATCGCTGCATCAATAATTGGCGTGCTCCTTTCGCCATTAATCTTGTCCTCAATCCACCTTTCTTGGAGCGGAGTGTTGCTCGCTATCGCATCTGGTGCCATTGCCTCTGGCCTTGGTTATACACTTTGGTACCAAGTCGTACGTAAGCTCTCTTTACTTCAAGCCGCCGTCAGCCAACTTTCCGTGCCAGCCATTGCTTTACTACTCGGCAGCATCGTACTCCACGAGCCTCTTTCACTGCATACTCTTTTAACCAGCGGCATCATTCTTGGTGGGATCGCTTTGGTTTTTTTATCTCGATCCAAAAAAACAAACGAACAATCGGCAAGCCGATAAAAAGTAATAACTTTCCCTCTCAAGTACCCATTCATCATCTATGCTTTTTAAAGCAGCAAAGCTCATTGCAGATCGTACAAGTGGTCTGCTTTGGTACCAGGCGAAGAATATAAGGTGAGAATTGGCTCACACAATGCAGCGATTTTGTTTCAAAAGTGAGAATCATCACAGATCGCGAATTTGCTCGTTTTAGGCGTTTCACCAATAACGCCAAGGGCTAGCACGAGATCAAGCCAAATACGCACTTTTTGTTTTGACAAAGGGTTTACAAAGCACACTTTTTCACCCGCTATATTCCGCCCCCCGAATTTATTCAGAACAAGATTCTGATTATTCATATAAGAAATTCATCAACTTATAACGATAAGCCTGAGCAAACTTTGACACTATGAACGACAAAATAAAATTCGCTATTAAAGTATCGCTTAGCCTGACTCTGGCTTATCTGATCCCGTTTGCCATGGGTTGGCCGCAAGCATCGACGGCCGCAACCACAGTGATGCTGATTGCATCCACAGGCAGTCGTCGTGAATCCCTCGCCAAAGGTACCTTACGCGTGTTCGGTACGTTGGTTGGCGCCGTCGTTGGCTTGTTACTGGTGGGATTATTTGCTCAAGACCGCTTGCTGTACATGTTGAGCGTGTCGGTTGTGGTCTCATTCATTTTTTACTTCCGTAATGCCTATCAAAAAGATCCAACGCTACTCATGCTGACCGGCGTGATGACGTTGATGATGTCCAATGGCGGTGACGCAGAAGGTGCGTTTCTTTATGGCGTTGACCGCGCCTATATGACGGTGTTTGGGGTGGTGGTTTACACACTCGTGGGGACTTTCTTATTCCCGACCAAAACAGAACAAAACCTAAGACAGCTCATCGAACAACTCAACCAAGCACAACGCGCGTTGTTCACCGCTATCTTGCAAAATTTCGAGCAAAAATCGGCAGGGCAAATCTCTCCTCAAGAAGGTGGAGAAGAAAATCCAGAAGCGGAAGAGCCACAACCTCCTAGCGTGGACACTCTCATCGAACAGATGTTTGCCGCTCAAAATGCGCTCGAACAGCGTTTTGCCACGGTCAGTGTGGAATGCAGTGACGTGTCGGCCTACATGAAAGAGTGGCGCTTGGCGGTTCATTTGAACAAGCAAGTAACGCAACAATTGACCGTCGCGGCGCACAGCCACTTTAGCCACCAGCAAGACCGTGAAAGCATCAGCAACTTTGATCAAGCCGTGGCGGAAATTGACGCGCTATTTGATACCTGCCAACAAGTCTGGGACGAAAAAGAGCCCGCTTATCGTGCTCAGGAGTTCAAAGTCGAATACAACCAAGCGTTGCTTGAAGATGCAGCTCACCTAGAGAAAGGCTCTGCGCTTACGCTTGGTCACCTATTGGAACTGATGCATCAAAACTTGTCGCGTTTAGCGGAGAGCATTAGCTGCATTGACTCTGTGACGAACAATGTCTCCTTTGACGTGCCACTGCCGAAACCGAAAGGCAAGTTTCTATGGTGGGACGCAGAAAACTTTAAAACTGCGGTCAAAACCTTTGTTACCTATTGGGTTGCAGGACTGATTTGGATTTATTTCAATCCACCAGGCGGCTACTCGTTCGTGGTCTTCTCGACCATGTTTATGTCTTTGCTGTCGTTCGTGCCTGTGCACCCAATTTTGTTGCTTGTGCTGTTCACTTTCGGCTTCTTGTTCGCGGTACCTTCTTACGTCTTCATCCTTCCGCAATTGGATCTCGGATTAGAACTTGGCCTGTTTATCTTTATCTACACCTTTATCGGTTTTTATCTGTTTAACGGGCCAGTGACGATTTTCTATATGATTGGCTTGTTTGTTCTCGGTTTAGACAACAACATGTTTTATCACTTCGGGATCCTCATGACGATCATGCTGTTGTTCTACATGGTGGTGTTCATGATTATTTTCGCGCACTACTTCCCGTTTAGCTCACGACCAGAACACCTCTTTTTGACCATAAAAGAACGCTACTTCCGACATACCCGAGAGCTGTTCACTACCTATCAACAGCAGTCTAGCTCGGTTATTACGCCGCTCAAACGGGCCTTACACTTGGTGACGCTCAATGTCTCATCGAAAAAGCTCAAAGTCTGGGGTTCGAAAATCAACCACAAACACTTTGATAAAACCACGCCAGAAGCGATTGGCGCGTTTAGCAAAGCGTGTGATGTACTCAGTAATCACATCAACATCTTAATGGCCGCCGAGAAAAAGTTGATGACCAATCCACTAATTACTCAGCTTCGCCAACAGCACCGCGATTCCATCATTCCTTTGATGGCGGGCGCTTTAGCCAGCCATCAAGCAACACAAGAACTCGACTCCGTATTCGACCAATACAGTCAAGATTACCAAACATTCGAAGATAAACTGGAAGATTTTTTTAGTGAGTTGGATTTATCTGACTACGCTTATTCAGAGATAGCCGGTTTTTATATCTTGCTGAATTTAAAACGGAACGTGTTCGAAGCAATCAAGCATTGCAAGCAAACCTACGAGGATATCGATTGGGTGAACTTACAACAGAAGCGTTTTTAAAGGTGGGGATATGATGCTTCCAAAACTAACCAAACCAAGCCTCGCCATACTTTCTTTGCTCGGACTCAGTGCGTGTACCACGGTAGGACCAGATTATGTTCATCCAAAGCAGGCGCCACTGCCAAGTGACTGGTCGGTGCAAAAAGCAGCCAAAGATACGCAGCAATCAGAGCAACAGCTACAACAATGGTGGCAGCAATTTAATGACTCGACTCTTAATCAGCTGGTTGAGTTGGCGAGCAAACAAAACCTCGATTTAGAAGCCGCAGGGCTACGAATTGTCCAAGCACGTTCATTGCTTGGTATTTCGACTGGCTTGCAATACCCACAAGTTCAAACCGTGTCAGGAAACCTAGCGCGTGCCTACGTAAATGATCAGGGCGTGAATAACGCCACTTTGTCGTTTGATGCTGCTTGGGAAATGGATGTTTGGGGCAAGTATGCTCGCGGTATTGAGTCGGCAGAAGCGGGTTACTACGCATCCATCGCATCGTATCACGACATCATGGTCACCATAACCGCCGAAGTGGCACGCAATTACATCAACTATCGCACATTCCAAGAACGTATTTTGCTGTCTCGCCGCAATATCGAGATTCAAGAGCGTGTCGTCCGCATTACACAGGTGCAGTTCGACTCTGGCAACGTTACAGAATTGGACGTTCAACAAGCTAAAAACCAACTCTACACCACCAAAGCAGCGCTACCGAGCCTCGAAGTGGCAATGAAGCAATCACGTACTGTGTTGGCTTTGCTACTGGGTCTGTTACCAGAAGAAGTAGATGGACTGCTACAGTCGGATGGGATGCACAAGCAAATCGCTGAGTACGAAGCCCAGTTCAAATCAACGGGCAGAAAATCGGCGCTATCGGGCACCGACGAGCGCTCCATTGTGCCACGTCCACCGCTTTTGGATACGCAAGTGGATGCTAACTTAGTGATGCGACGTCCGGATTTGCAAGTCTCTGAGATGCAAGCTCGCGCGCAAAGTGCGCAGATTGGCGTGGCAGAAACCGCTCTGTACCCAAGCTTTTCGTTGTTCGGTTCCATCGGTATCGACAGTACGGTTCCCGATGGCAGCAGTTTCAGTTTTAGCGATTCGCTCACCATGGTGGTTGGCCCAACGTTCAGTTGGAACATTTTCCAATACGGACGCGTGAAAAATAACATTCGTTTCGAAGATGCTCGCTTCCAAGAAACGCTGACGAACTACAACAAAAAGGTACTGCAAGCCGTTAATGAAGTCACCAATGCAATCGAAGCATATGACCTGTATTTGCAGCAAAAAGATTTACGCTTGCAATCGGTCAACTCTTCCATTCGTGCGTTCAACATATCCATGACACAGTACGAAAACGGACAAATTTCATTCGAACGTCTGCTTAACTCGGTAGAAAAAATGACCCGCGCAGAAGACAGCTACGCAACGATCAAAGGTAATGTTGCGAACCAAGTTGTCGCGCTCTACAAAGCCCTCGGTGGAGGCTGGCAAACCCAAACAGGCAAGCCTTTCATCAGTGAATCTATTGCCAAGCAAATGACAGAACGAACTGACTGGGATGGTTATTTAAATGAAGAAAACCGCGTATTGCCGCCTTTGCGACTCGAAACTCCGGCTGAGACCAGTGATGAAAACAAAACGGAGGATCGGTAATGCCTCATGAACTCTCTTGGGGAGACGTTTACTTTTCTCCTACGCTACTCGTGCTCTTTCTCGCCGTCACGGCCACGTGGATAACGGTGATGATATTGAACAAGACACGTTTGTCTCGCTTCATCGCTTTTCCGTCTCTGACGTTTATTGCCATCATGGTCGGTTATGTGGTGGCCATCGACAGCTTTTATATTCAATTTTAGGTGCCAAACAAGATGAAAAAACTATTAGTAATCGCACTCAATCTTGTCATTCTTGGTGGCGCAGCTTGGCTCGGCTATCAAAAGTTTGAGGAATACTTTAATAACCCATGGACACGAGATGGGCAAGTGCGTGCTAACGTCATCAAAGTGGCTCCTCGCGTATCAGGCCCAATTGTAAATGTCGCGGTGCAAGACAACCAAGAAGTAAAAACGGGGGATTTACTGTTTGAAATCGACCCTGCGACTTACCAGGTTGCGTTATCTCAAGCCGAAGTAGCACTGGAGCGCTCCATTGTTAGCTCTCGCGGTAAAAAAATCGAATATGACCGCTTAAAAGACATTCGTGCCAAAGACCGTGGCGCGGTTTCTCACAAGGATCTGATTCGTCGTGAAATCGCTTACGAAGAGTCGCTACTGCAAATCAAATCTGCAGAAGAGCAACTAAAATCAGCACGCCTTAATCTCAGCTTTACCAAAGTTTATGCGACCGTCGATGGTTTTGTATCTAACCTCGATATTAGAAACGGTACGCAAGCGGTCGCAAACCAACCACTGCTCGCACTGATCGACAAAAACAGCTTTTGGGTATTTGGTTTCTTCCGTGAAAACCAACTTGCGCAAATCAAACCTGGCAGCAAAGCGCGTGTCACTTTGATGTCTCACCCAGACACGCCAATTGACGCGACGGTTGACTCGATTGGTTGGGGTATTGCGCCCAAAGACGGCACGGTCGGCTACAACCTTCTTCCAAACGTAAACCCTGTTTTTCAGTGGATTCGCTTAGCACAACGTATTCCGGTGCGAATCTCCCTACAAGAACTTCCTGAAGATGTTGATCTTCGATTCGGGCTTTCTGCGTCCATCATGGTGATGAAAGAGTCATCCGCAGAAAGTGAACAATAACTAAGTGAGAAGAGCCATGGTCATTGGTAAAAACCTCAAAAATATTAATGAAGAAAACAACTTCTTCTATCTAACCTTAGCACTAGTGATTTTGTTGCTAGGGAGTGCGATGGCACAAGTCGTAGGTGAAGGGACGATTGAACACATACTTCAGGCTTTCACGGTTCTGACGTTTATCGTCTGTTTTGCGAGCCTTCGCTTTGACAAAACCTGGTCTCGTTTCCTCTACAGCCTGTTTGGTATTTGGGTTCTTGTGATTGTGATCAAGACCGTTTTCGACATCAGAGAGATGAATGTGGTGATGCTTGCCCTCACCTTTGCGTTCTTTTTCGGCACTTTTAAATCCATCGCAAGACAGATTCTTTTCACCGGCCATGTCAACAGCAACAAAGTCATTGGCTCGGTCGCGCTTTTCTTGCTGCTTGGTCTGATGTGGGCGATTGCCTACCTCATTCTGCTTGAGTTTTCGCCTGAAGCCTTTACCGGTATGGAAGCGATTTCTTGGGGGCAGAACTTCTCCAATGCAGCGTATTTCAGTTTCGTTACCTTAACCACGCTCGGTTATGGCGACATTAGTCCTCTAACACCACTGGCTCAAGTCGTGGTGTATTTAGAGGCCATCACAGGTGTTTTTTATATGGCGATTGTTGTTTCAAGTCTCGTCAGTTCTAACATTGATCATCAGGTAAACAAAAATGGATAAACAATCGGTAAAAATCGACAGTAAGATTTTCATCAGTAATATGGTGGAATCGGCAATACGCATTGGCTTGATCTTTGTCTTGCTGATGTTTACGTACGACATCATCAAACCCTTCATCCTTCCGGTTATTTGGGGCGCTATTATAGCCGTCGCTTTAATGCCGCTTACCCAAAAATTGCAGCGTGTATATGGTGGTCGTAGAGGCTTGGCAGCCACAACCATTGCTTTACTTGGTATTGCCCTCCTTGTCACGCCACTTGTTATGGTATCAGGCTCCATTGTGGATGGTGCAACGCACGCGCTTGAAGTACTACAAAATGGACAAGTGAAAATACCAGGGCCAAAACCTTCCGTAGCGGATTGGCCTATCGTGGGTGATAAGCTCTACGAAGTGTGGACCCTATTCGCTACTAATCTTGAACAAGCTATTCAAACCTTTATGCCACAAATAAAGGCAGGACTCACATCTTTACTGGGTACACTGGGGGGCGTATTGGGAAGTTTACTGCTTTCAATCTTGTCACTTGCGATTGCAGCAGGTTTCATGACGTACTCTGAATCTGCAGCATCAGGCTTAAGAACCATCGCGATTCGAACCGCTGGTGAAAACGCAAAAAGCTGGACCACGCTTATCGCTGCGACAATTAAAAGCGTACTGCTTGGCGTAGTCGGTGTAGCGGCGATTCAAGCACTGTTGATCGGTGCTGGTTTCTTCGTATTTGGCGTTCCGGCAGCAGGTTTACTCACACTGCTTCTAATGATTTTATGTATCGCTCAGCTCCCGGCGTTGCTCGCAGTGCTACCTGTGATTGGCTTCATGTACATGACCCAAGACACCTCAACAGCAACCATGTTTACTGTTTGGGTCGTAGTTGCGGCTCTTTCTGAAAACCTGTTCAAACCAATGTTAATGGGACGTGGCGTCGACGTGCCAATGCCTGTGATTCTGCTCGGTGCCATCGGTGGTATGCTTTTCTACGGCATCGTTGGTCTGTTCTTAGGTGCCGTTATCCTAGCAATTTGGTATGAGTTATTTGTTTGGTGGTTGAGCATTGAGAAAGCACAACAGCAAGAAGAAATGGCAGAACAACAAGACGCTTCTGATGACCAATCAGAACCTGGACACGGTGCTGGTATTTAATAAATCAATAAGTTAGAAAGAAATTTAATCTATAACTTATGATATCAAACCGCTGCATTTCAGCGGTTTGATTCTATTTGGATCACAGTTTCGTCGTAATAAATGCGATAAAAATGACGTTCTTGTTAAATTTTCATACTTATTACACTTGGGAGTTGCAATCGGGCAATGAACGATGCACTCTCGATGACCACTAATTTGCTTAGGATAAAAACAATGAAATTGATCAAGCCTTTAACTTGTGCGCTTGCTCTCGCAATGAGTGGCATGGCATTCGCAGATGTAACCGTGAGTGTTCCTGACAACGTTTCAGTATTAGCGGCTAACGGTGAAAAAGCAGATCTTTCGGGTGGTTTTTTCGCCTCTGAAAGAACACTGACGTTACCTGATGGCCTTAACCAAGTCGTATTTCGTTTCGCCCCTTACTTCAACCAAGGTAATGACCGTTTAAGTGTTGAAAGCGATGTTATCGTTACACGATTTGACGCGACCAATGCCGAACTCACTCTACAAATGCCAGAATACCGCAACCTACGTGATGCGGAAGAGAAGATCAAAGACTTAGATTGGAAACTGGTTGATGATTCTGGCAACGCAATCGCGGTTGACCAGGACAAGTTGCTCAAACCGGGTATGCAAATCGGTCGTGATTACGTGCGTGAAATCGAAGATTATAACCAAGCTGGCGGTGCAGCAGCCGTGGCTTTTGCTGGCGCAGCAACCATGCAGCCAGTCACGCTTCCTGCAAAGGTTCCTGCGGATATGAAGCAAGTGAGAGCAACTGCGGTTAAAGCGGATTCGACAGCTGAAGAGATGCTGCACTTCTGGTACCAAAAAGCAGACGCAGAAACCAAAGCTCGCTTTAAGAAATATGTTAATCAACAGTAAATCTGGTTAACTTTATCGATATTAAAAAAGCCACTTCACGTGGCTTTTTTGATCAAAAATTAGGAAGCTTGGACAACTTTAGTATTGGCGATCAAGTCATGCAACAATCGTCGCTCCGGATGAAAGAACAACAATGCCAAATTTACCAACGGGATCCCCGGAATGAGCATCTCCAGCAAGTAGCTAATAACAAGCCTTAACCCTGCTGTAACTTTCGTTGCCTTACTATCATTTTTCATTACAACTTTAATACCAATCATGCGCATACCAATGGTTTGCCCATGACTCAATGCATTCCAGTTGATCATTAAAACCGTTGGTAAAGAAAGCAAGTAAAACGCCTGAGTTTCACGAACAAGCGTGAGGTTATCTGCTAAAGAGAGCTGAAAGTCGTTAAGAAAAGAGTTAATACTCAATGCGATGATTAACACGACCACCATCGCAAAGAGCAGGTCGATAAAACCAGCAATGATTCTCTGTTGCTTGCTCGCGATAAAAGCATACATGGACTTCAGTCACCTCAATGTAATTGGTTAAGCGAGAATGACTGAGTGTACAGACGCGCAATGGTGAGCGCAGTTTAGGTATTGCCAACATAATATTCAACTAAGAACATACTAAATCGCGGTCGTATCTCAAAAGTAATCATTACATCTTGAGCATAACCGTATCAATTTAACAAAACGCTACCAGTAACGTTCGTAAATGATATTTCCCCCGGTTTGATGGCGATACTTTTCCAAGCCTAGCTCTTGTAAGACGGGCACGGTATCTTTGATCATTTGTGGATTCCCACACATCATGACAAAGCTACGCTGAGCTGAGAATGGCGCATCAGCGGCGTTGGACAGTAAACCCGATTCGATGAGTTCAGGAATTCGGCCTTGTAATTTACCATCAACCACTTCCCTGCTGACTATCGGTATATACTTTAATCTGCCTTCATATCGTTGCTGAAGCTGTTCAATTAGGTATTTATAAACCAGATCTTTTTCGAAACGAACGGCATGAACCAGCACAATGCGCTCATTGTGAGGCGGTAAGTTTATATCATCCAGCAGCGATAAAAACGGTCCAATCCCCGTACCTGTAGATAGCAGCCACAGGTCATGAGCCTGTTTAGGAATAGAATCATGGATTAAATCGCCATGTGCGGTGGCACCGACATAAATGCTATCACCAGATTTAAGCTTTTGGAGCCGTGGAGAAAGTTGTCCTTGAGGGTCGGCTACTATTAGAAATTCCAACCAATCGAATTGCTCGCTTGGCGCATTAACCACAGAGTAAGCACGGCTGATCGGCTTACCTTCATCATCAAGCAAAGCAAGCTTGGTGAATTGGCCAGCTTTAAATGAAAGAGGCGCGCCAGATATTCTCAAACTGAACAGCTCACCTGTCCAATCAATGCGTTTCTCAACTCTTGCGAGGTTGAAACCTTTGAGTTCAATCATGAGACACCTCCTATCTGGTTACTCTTAGTTAAACTTACGCCTTCAACTCGATTATGTAAAGTTTCTAGTTTACATAATCAAACCACTATTTCATTTCACATTTTAAAAACAATTTTATTACATATTAAATGATTACATCTAGAATAAATGCTCAAAGTGATAAGTCGCGTCGCAATTTGTGGCAAAGCAGATGAAAAAGGAGCAATAAAAATGGACACACTGTTAAAGGACTTTCCCGTTATCACAGAGATAAAAGTCGCATGGGGTGAAATGGATGCTCTGCAACACGTTAATAACGTGGTCTATTTTCGCTACTTCGAGACCGCACGTTTAGATTACTTCAACAAAATTAACCTGCTGGTCGACCTGCAGACCTCGCAAATTGGACCAGTACTGAGCGAGACTCAATGCCGCTACAAATTGCCTGTTACTTACCCAGACACGCTATTAGTCGGTTCTCGCGTAATCGACATGCAAGAAGATCGCATCACGATGGAGTACCAAGTGCTGAGTAAGAAGTGGGGTAAAATTGCGACCATCGCGACCGCCACTGGTGTGATGTTTGATTTTAAGAACAACGTTAAAGCTGCGATTCCAGATCACGTTCGCCAGTCGATTTTAGACTTGGAAGGAACCGTGGGTAGTACGCATCATTTGGAGTAGCAATAAACGAGAGATTAAAGGCGAGGTTCCCGACAGCGCTTCTTCATCGCTATCGGGAATGATGCTGAGGTACCATTCCAACTTACGCAATAAGAAAACTAGCGTCATTCTAATGAGCCTAAGTGAATCATTCGAAACCTCGCTAAACGTAACAGCAGCGCGACTCTTCCAGCCTACGCGATAAGAAAAGCTGCGTCATTCTAGCGAGCCATAGCGAGACTAAAAATCTACTTACCGCTTGCTGCAGACCATAGTGCCATGAATAAACTCAATACAATCTGAGGGTAGATTCTGAATCACGCTCGTTCCTCGCTGTTCAGAATGACGGTTCGAGATTGGCTCTAACCCCTACAAAACCATCTAAAAAAGCGATTCCAGATAAACCTATGTGACCATCCGGAATCTCGCTTTAGACGCATCAGCAGAGCGATTCTTCCAGCCTACGCGATAAGAAAAGCTGCGTCATTCTAGCGAGACTAAGAATCTACTTGCCGCTTGCTGCAGACCATAGAACCATGAATAAACTCAATACAATCTGAAGGTAGATTCTGATTCACGCTCGTTCCTCGCAGTTCAGAATGACGGTTCGAGTTTGGCTCTGACCTCTACAAAACCATCTAAAAAAGCGATTCCAGATAAGCCTAAGTGACCATCCGGAAAATCGCTTTAGGCGTATCAGTGGAGCGACTCTTCCAGCCTACGCGACAAGAAAAGCTACGTCATTCTAGCGAGCCAAAGCGAGACTAAGAATCTACTTACCGCTGCTGCAGACCATAGAGCGGTTAGCAGAATGTCTCGATGTACAGCGCTTCCACCTTATCTCTGGCCCATTGCGTTTTACGCAGGAACTTCAGCGACGATTTGATTGAAGGATCTTTCTTGAAACAGTTCACACGAACGCGCTCATACATGCCATTCCAACCAAAGTGTTCAACTAGTCGGGTGACGATTTTCTCTAAACTCAACCCGTGAAGTGGGTTATTCGGCTGCTGTTGGCTCATGCTATTGATCCGGTAAAGTGAAGTTTCGCGCTAATCTAACTCAAACTCGCCGTGCAACCTAATGTTTTAACCTTGAATTGGCCTACGACTCTCCCCTATAGTAGCCCAAACTTCTTAAAAGCCCTTTTCATTATGAAAGCCCTCAACGACCTCAATATTTTTGTCGAAACCGCGCGCCAAGGCAGCTTTTCAAAAGCCGCTAACAGCATGGACATGACACCTGCCGCCATTAGCGCATCGATTAAGCGTCTTGAAGGGCAAATCGGTTTCCCACTGTTTGTGCGTTCCACCCGAAGCCTGCGTTTAACCTCAGAGGGCGAACTGTTTTTAGACAAAACCACGCAAGCGTTGGCAACATTGCAAGAGGGGTTGGATCAGATCTCAAGTGCGCGCGGGGAGTTGTCTGGTCAGCTGCACATTACTGCACCCTCCGATTTTGGTCGCAATATGTTGCTCGATTGGGTGGATGAGTTCATCGATCTCTACCCAAATGTTTCCATTAAACTAGAGCTGTCCGATAGCTTGACGGATATGTATACCAAGCCTGTCGATATTGCGATTCGCTACGGCGAACCGGCCGACTCCAATCTGGTCGTATTGGCATTGTGTGGGTCAAACGAACGGATATTATGTGCATCGCCAGAGTACGTAGCTACACATCCAGAACTCACCTCTCCTGCCGATTTAACGCAACACAACTGCTTGTGCTACATGGTCGCGGATTCGGTCTACAACAAATGGACGCTCACTCGTGGCAGCGAGAAAGAACAAATCGTGGTCAGCGGTAACTTGTTGAGCAACGATAGTGACTTGCCACACCGGTTAGCGATCAAAGGCAAAGGCATTGCGAATAAATCATTGATGGACATTAGCCGAGACTTAATCGAGGGAAGATTGGTACGAGTGTTACCAGAGTGGGATTGCGGCCCAGTGCCGCTCTACATGGTATGTGCCGATCGTCGATTATTGACGCCAACGATTCGGACTTTCCGCGACTTTATCCAACAAAAATGCTGCCAGCAACGCGCCAACGTGCTGGCAACCTTCTGTCATTAGGCGATAAATCGAAGAGGACGAATCTGGGTATATTCAACCCAATCATTCTCTTCCAATGTTTCAAGAAACGTCGCCATATGCGGGCTTTGCAAATGCTTATCCAAGGCCTCTTGCGATGCCCAGATTTCTTGGAACATAAATAGGCCATCAACTTTTTCGTCGAGATACAACTCGTATTGGCAACAGCCTTCTTCTTTGCGAGTTGGCTCTAGTAAACCAGCAAGCAAATTCGCCACCTGATCCTTACGGTCTGGATAGGCTTTCACTTCTGCGACTAAGTGGATCATCGTTTTATCACTCTTTTGCGATTTATATATTGATTACGGGGTTCTACGTCACCTGTAAGTAAGCTCGAATTAGATCTCGGTGAATACGGTTTCTGCGTCCCAGCGAGACTTTGGCGTTTTCGCGTTGAAGTCATCTTCCGCGTGGTAGCCAAGCGGCACGATCACAACGCTAGTGTAACCTTTTTCACGCAAGCCAAATTCTTCATCCAGCACTTTTGGCTCAAACCCTTCAATTGGCACTGCATCAATTTCTAACGTCGAAGCCCCCAACAGCAACGTACCCACGTTGAGGTAAACTTGTTTCTCCATCCAATGGTTCGCATCTTTCAGATCAAAACGGTGCATGTTCACAAAGTAGCTACGACCACCGCGTACAGCCGCTTTCGCTTCTTCAGTTGGGAATCGGCCATCTTTTTCTTCTTGCACCATTAGCGCTTCAATGTAGTCGTTATCAATGCCTGTTTTCGCACAAAACACCAATACGTGAGAAGCGTTGAGAATCTTCGCCGCGTTAAATGCGTAGTTCTCTTGCGCCGCTTTAGCGATGCGCTGTTTGCCTTCTTCTGTGCTTGCCAGAATGAAATGCCAAGGTTGAGAGTTCACACTCGATGGACTAAAACGAATCAGCTCTTTAACTGCATCGATTTTTTCTTGAGATAGCTTGCGCGTTGGGTCAAACACTTTCGTTGAGTAACGAGATTTTGCAGCTTGTACGATATCCATGAGGCTCTCCAATTAATGAGTTTAAGCTGAGTAACAGCATAACCTCATGAGATAAAGGGAAAAACCGATTTCGATTAAAAACATTTTCAAAATAAATTTGAAAATAAAACGATAAGAAAGGCTTTGAGCGTTCTCACTGAACTTCTTCATCTTTTCGGCAATAATGCATGTTTGCTCGCAACCAAACTCAACTCATGCTGCCTCAAGATAACGTTATTACATCCTTTCTGTGCAAAAAGCTCGGTCACAATCACCTTCGAATTGCCGGCGAATATTGGCACATTGAGAAGTTGGTGGCCTTGCAATGCATGATGTTGAAAGAAGCGCCTAACCTCCAAGAAGGGCTGCTTTGGTGGAGTAAAAGTGTCTCATTATTCGACCGCCGTTTGTACGTCACATTGCAACATGGTGATGCCCAAATCCATCTGCAAGTAGAATGCAGAACAGCCGATATGCCAAATTGGGCGGAGTCGGTGTTTGGCTTGCTCAAAATGCAGTTGGAGACGCTTGAGCTAAGCGAATCAATACAAGTACAAGTTCAAGCCAGCAATCCACTCGCGGCCGATATTTTTCTAGGGGAAACGCGAGATTCTAAAACGAGTTCAAGCGTGTTTGAACTGGTGAAACATGTTTATTTGCTGCTTTCTCACCAACCAATTGAACAGCCAGAATTGCTGAGTGTTTTGAACGCCTTGTTCATCAAAAACAGTAATTACGCGCTCAAGTTAGAGCAAGCGGCAAGGCAACTGGGCGTCTCCAAACGCACCTTGCAACGTCGACTGCAAGAAAAGCAAATGAGCTACTCTCAATGCGTTGATTTCGCTAAAAGAAAGCAAGCACTCACTTTGCTTGCCGACACCCAACTCACAACGCAGCAAATCGCCTATCAACTCGGTTATGAAGAACCTTCGAACTTTCACCGCACTTTTCGTCGTTGGTATCCGTTTTCACCCATGCAATATCGCCAGCAGTGCTTAGATAACCGCACTCATCTCAACAACCAACCCATCCGCTTGTACTACGCCAAAGCGAATACTTTAGCCGATAACGACATTGACCAACCCGTCGGTAAAATCTGGATGGAAGTGGATAATATTGCGTTTGAAAAAGTGGTCTCCGTTGAATGTCGAGACCGTGATGGCACGTGGCGTCGCTACCCAGCCTTCTTCGAGCGTTTTTTGAATAATGGCACCGAACTATGGGCGACAACAGAGCTTCCTGTCGCACATCCACTGACCTTTAGACTGTGTTATGAAGTCGATGGTGAGCGCTACATTGATAACAACCACCAGCGTGATTACGTGGTCTCCAAGGGGCTTTTAATTGGCGCAACGGAATACATTGTCCCGACAAAACAACTTATCCAACTCGGTACACAGTACACCTTGTTTGTGGAACTCGCATGTAGATTAAAAGACGTGGCGAAGATCGATTGCTACGTGGGTGATGCGCCAGCTCCGCACACAATGAGCCAAACTCAGAATGCAGAAGATTACACATGCTGGGCGCTACAACTTCCCCTCACCCAAACGGCTAAACAGTGTCGATTTCGACTCTATGATCATTCTGGTAATGAGTTAGCCAAAGACCATTACCCGATTCAATACCCAATTATGCAACCACTCAGTTAAATATGTAGCACAGTTCAAATTCAGCACTTCGTGACATCATTCCACGTCTTTTTTGGCGTGAGATGACACTCTCAATTTCAAACCTTTGCTTTATCGTTTCTGCATTGCTGCATAACGGAGGCAAAAACTGTGTTTGAAACTCTACCTAACCCAATGAATAAAATAAAAATACTTCCTTTAGCGATCGCTCTTGCTCTTTCTGGCTGTGGAAGCGACGAAACCACACCAGTCGATACGGGCAGCCACGTGGCATCTCCTGATTGGCAAGATCAAATCATTTACTTCCTGATGATCGACCGTTTTAACGACGGCGACAGCGCTCTTAATGATCAAGGGCAAAACGAATTCGATCCGACTTCGGATAAAAAATTTAGCGGCGGCGACCTCGTTGGTGTGAGTGATAAGTTAAGCTACATCGAAGATCTCGGTGCCACATCGATCTGGATTACTCCGCCAGTGGCAAACCAATGGTGGGATGCAGAACAAAACTACGGCGGCTACCACGGGTACTGGGCGCGCGATTTCCAAAAAGTGGATGAGCACTTTGGTGACATGGAAAGCTACCAAGCGTTAGCGCGAGAAGTGCACGCTCGTAATATGTTCTTGATTCAAGACATCGTGACCAACCACGTAGGTAACTTCTTCACTTACGATGACCCATACTATTACGACCCTAGCCTACCTTGCCAAGGTTTCCGTTTGATTGAAAATGCGCTGCCAGCAGGGCAAGAACTGCCTTATCCGCTCAACATGAATGAGTGTAAAGAAGACGGTACTGGCATTTACCACTGGACGCCAAGCATCACCGACCACAACGATCCCGTCCAAGAAAAAACCTGGCAACTGTCGGATCTGGATGATCTAAATACGTCCGATCCTGAAGTACGCGCTTATCTAAAAGAGAGCTACCGAAAATGGATTCGCGAAGTCGGCGTCGACGGATTCCGTATCGATACGGTGAAGTTTGTTGAACACGATTTCTGGAACGATTTCCTACACGCCGACGATGGTGTGATGACGCAAGCGGTTGATACTGGTCGTGACAACTTCCTCACTTTTGGTGAAGTATTCGAAACATCTACGCCCTACCACACCGAAGGCGAAGAGAAGATGCTGACTTACATCGGTGAAAGTGGCTCGCCGAAACAGCTAACCTCGGTACTGAACTTCCCATTGCAAGCGACCATGACGCGCGTATTTGCATCAGGGCAACCGACCGACTATTTACGTTTCCGTCTTGAGAAAATGATGGACATGTTCCCGAATCCATACATCATGCCGAACTTCATTGATAACCACGATATGCCACGTTTTCTATCGCAAGGCAGTGTCAACGATATGAAGCAAGCTCTGATCACAATGATGGCAGTGCCGGGCATCCCTGTGATTTACCAAGGTACAGAGCAAGCGATGTCAGCGGCGCGTGATGCGATGTTCGCCGGAGGGTATCGTGAAGATGGCAACTACGTAGACTCATTCGACCAAAACAGTGAGATGTACTTGTTTATTCAAGAACTTGCCAAGCTACGCACTGAAAACAAAGTCATGACACGCGGCGAAATGAAAGTGATTGGCAGCGATAAAGCGGGCGCGGGCGTGTTCGCCTTTACTCGAACGTTGGATAACGACGAAGTCTTGGTTGTGATGAATACATCCAACTCGCCGATGTTGATGAACCAACTCGATGTAGAACAAGTTGGTGGCACCGTCTTCAAACAACAAATCATGTCGAACTGGGTAGACGCTCCAGAGCAGTTAATCGCAGATGAAAACGGTCACGTAACCCTTGAGCTACCAGCCAAATCTGCCGTGATTTACTCAAAAACTAACGATACCCAATCGGTAGATACCCCAGACCTCAACATCCAACTGGCGCAGGGTTGGGAAGGAAAAACCATCACTGGTGATATTGTTATCGCGGGTAGTGCGAACGCCAACGAGAAGTTGAACCTTGTCGTCGATGGTAACTTAGAAACAGCGCAAGCCATTACTGCAGGCGCTGATGGTCAGTTTAGTGTCACGCTGTCGACTCGTCACTTTGCAATTGGCGAACAACAACACCGCTTCGCGATTTATTCTACTGAGAAAAAAGCTGGCATTGAAGATGTTAACTTTGTGTCGGACTTAAGCTGGTCAAACACGCCAGACGACACTATTGATGACGCGGGTGATGCGCAAGATGGCATGGGCGGTCCTAACGGTAACTATTCGCTACCAACGGATCCAACATTCGATAAAAACAATAGCCAACTCGCAATCAACAAAGCTGAGGTATTTACCGTTGGCAGTAACGTACGTTTGACCTTCACTATGGACAAAATCACCGACACTTGGTTACCACCAAACGGCTTCGACCACGTGGGTTTCACCATCTTTATGGATTTACCGGAAGAAACGGCAACCAACTTGTCTGAGCTACCGAAGATCAACGCTTCTATGCCAAGCGGAACCTGGAGTCGCAATGCGGTTGTTTTTGGCTGGCAAAGCTCGATTTACAACACCAAAGGAGCAAATGCGACGACATGGGGAGAAGCCGTAACGCCAGCACCAACAGTGACAGTAGACAAAGCCAACAACACCATTTCAATGGACTTTGCTAGCGATGCACTAGGCCGCCCAGATTCGCTCGATGGTATCCGCTTCTATGTCACGACTTGGGACTTAGACGGCCTTTCGGCAACTTACCGTCCGCTAGAGCAAGACAAAGGCCCTTGGAACTTCTCCGGTGGCGCATCGGATGAAAGTAAGATTTGGGACGATTTACCAATCATCACCTTGTCGGAATAAACCGTTAAATAAGACACCGCCCAGCGTTATAGCAGGGCGGCCATCAACAAAAAAATGCAGAAAGACACTTCTGCTCGTTTTTATTCTAGTTAAAGAACGATTTCACCCACAGCACCAGACTGTCCCAAAGCTGAGCGAACCACGAGCCCTCTTCTACCGCTTGGCTGCTGACCAAGGGATAACTCGCCACGGTACTGTCATCACTTTTCCAAACGACCTTACCAATCTCATCTCCTTGCGCGATCGGCGCAATCAACGGTTCATTTAACACCACACTCTTATCAAGCCCAGCCGTCATTGAACGAGGCAGAGTGAGATAGGCATCTTTAGCAAAGATCGCCTCAACTTGATTGGTATTTCCCTTCCAAACGCGAACTTTAGACTCAACTTGGCCTTGCTTAGCAACTTGCTTGGTGTCATAAAAACGAAAACCATAGCTGAGTAGATTCTTCGATTGGCTGATCCGAGCCTGTTTACTTGGCGTGCCCATCACCACCGAGATAAGGCGCATTCTTCCTTCTTTGGCCGAACTCACCAAGCTGTATCCCGCATTGCTGGTGTAGCCGGTTTTGCCCCCGTCGACATCAATGGAATTGTCCCACAGCAATTTATTGCGGTTGTACTGTGTAATGTCGTTCCACTTGAAGACTTTCTCACTGTATAGCGCATACACATCAGGAACATCGCTGATGATCGACTGCATGAGTTTTGCCATATCGGTTGGTGAGGTTTGGATGCCATCACTATCAAGACCATGGGAGTTCACAAAATAGGTGTCTTGCAGTCCTAATTTCTCCGCCCAACCATTCATCAAGGCGACAAAGCCGCGTTCACTGCCTGCAACATGCTCAGCCAGTGCAACACACGCATCATTTCCTGATTGGATGATCACGCCGCGCATTAAGTTCGCAACACTAATTTCATCTTTCGGTTTGATGAACATTTTAGAAGAACCGGGAAACTTGGCCGACCACGCGTTTTCGCTCACGGTGACAACATCATCCCATTTCAAACGCCCCGCTTTGATTTCTTGTCCAACTACATAAGCGGTCATCAACTTGGTTAAACTCGCCGGAGCAAGGCCTGCTCGCCCGTTATGCTCGGCAATAATGGCACCGGATTGAAAGTCCATTAATACGTAACCTTTTGCCTGTAACTGAGGTGGGTTGGGCGTAACAACGGCAAAAGTAGGTACGCTTATTAAACAAGTCACAATTGTCCATCGAGCCAGTGACACTTTCATCCGACTTCCTCCATGCTCTTACTTTGTCGCAACTCTATTGAGCATAGCTCACTCAACCAGTTGCACCAGTCGCTAATCGTTTCATTTTCTTGAACTTACATTGATTTGACCAAGGTATAGAACTGAAGAGGCGATTGGGAAATAGCATTGGTTCTTCATGCCATTCGCAGTAAAGTAGCGCTACCCCTCAATAAGGAAATAAAGATAACAATGAACGCTCAATCATTTATCGACGCAGGATTGCATTACACTCCCCACAGTTTTACCGTTCCTCTGGATTACCAAGACGCGAGCAAAGGCACCATTGAAGTCTTCGCCCGTGCGGTTTGCCTAGTTGGCGATGAAGAATCGACCAAACCTTGGTTGGTTTACTTTCAGGGCGGACCTGGCTTTCCCTCTCCGCGTCAAAACGGCAATAACGGCTGGGTAAAACGCGCGCTGCAAGAGTACCGAGTTTTGCTCCTCGACCAGCGCGGTACGGGCAATAGTTCGGTGATTAATCATCAGACTCTGGCTCATTTCACACCGCAGCAACAAGCAGACTACTTAAGCCACTTCCGCGCAGACAACATTGTTCGTGATGCGGAATACATTCGTGAGCAATTTGGCGTCGAAAAATGGGCGATCTTAGGTCAAAGCTTTGGTGGTTTTTGCTCCCTCACCTATTTGTCTTTGTTCCCAGACAGCTTGCTACAAAGCTACATCACAGGTGGCGTGCCATCAGTCTCGCGTCATGCCGACGATGTGTATGAAGCCACTTTCAAACGCACCATGGAGAAAAACCAAGCGTTCTTCCAACAATTTCCCAATGCACAGCAACTTTGCCAAAACATTGCGAATCACTTGCTAGAAAATGAAGAGTACCTACCAAATGGTCAACGCTTCACGGTGGAACAATTTCAACAAATCGGCATCAACTTTGGTGTGAGTGATACTTTCTTACCAACTTACTATTGGCTAGAAAGCGCGTTGATTGAAGTGAACGGCAAACCACAACTTCGTTATGAGTTCTTAAACGATATGTTGGCGCAGCAAAACTTCCAAACCAACCCGATCTACGCCATTTTGCATGAATCGATTTACTGTCAAAGCTTCGCGTCGAATTGGAGTGCGCACCGCGTTCGCCAAACCCGATCAGAGTTTAATTATGAATCTGGCAAGCCATTTTACTTTACGGGGGAAATGGTCTTCCCATGGATGTTCGACCAATACGTTAACCTCAAGCCACTAAAAGACGCCGCAGAAATATTAGCCGCGAAAGAAGATTGGGCTGCGCTGTACGATCAAACACAACTGGCTCAAAACAAAGTGCCTGTCAGTTGCGCCGTTTACGCCGATGATATGTTTGTTGAAATGGATATCAGTCGAGAGACGCTCGCGTTAATACCAAATTCAAAAGCGTGGATCACCAATGAGTACGAGCACAACGGTTTACGTGCCGACGGTGAACGTATTCTCGATAGGCTCATAGCCATGGGTAAACAGACCGCAGCTACGTTGAAATAAGCACGGCAGACGTTAGAAAAACGCCTTTTCAGTATGTGGTGAAAAGGCGTTTTATAGCGGTTTATGAACAATGGCGATCAGTCATTCACTCTTTGTCCCTAAACCTTTATCCCTCACCACCTCATGTATAAAACTGCGACATGTCCTTTCCTTGTCAATGACTCCGGTGATTATTTGGTGCTTCTTGCGCCTAACTTTTTTGAAGGGCCTAAAACAGAATAACAGCATAAATCTAAACCAAAAGTATCGGCTCCAACCTACCTAACCCACTATAATTAATGCTTATAATTTGAACACATAGCGGCTTCACCTGCGGACATGCTCCTCCTATCAAAGACCGCCAGGCCCCGCCTACTCATAATATCCGTATAATTTGTCCGTATTTCCGACTAGTTTAGTCAGGTATACTTCGTGCCGCTAAAATTTTAAGGTCGTTGACCACCTGTATTTTTAAAGGAAACCTCATGAGTCAGTATGTAGTTTGTGCGCTGTACAAGTTTGTTGAGCTGAATAACTATCAAGAGCTACGCGAGCCATTACTTGCGTTGATGGAAAAACACCATATTCGCGGAACATTACTACTGGCAAGTGAAGGTATCAACGGTACTGTTGCATCTGATCGTGCAGGTATTGATACGCTACTGGAGTGGCTAAACAACGAACCTCGTTTGACTGGCACCGTATACAAAGAGTCGTATTCTGAGACCCAGCCATTCAATCGCACCAAAGTGAAATTGAAAAAAGAGATCGTAACATTAGGTGTTGAAGGTATAGACCCTCGCCACGTAGTGGGTACTTACGTGAAACCTCAAGAGTGGAACGATCTTATTGCTGATCCTGAAGTGTTTGTTGTCGATACACGTAATGATTACGAAATCGAGATCGGGACATTCAAAGGCGCTGTAAACCCAAATACTGAAACCTTTCGTGAATTCCCAGACTATGTAAAAGAAAACATGGACCCGGCAAAACACAAGAAAGTTGCGATGTTCTGTACCGGTGGTATCCGCTGCGAAAAATCAACGGCTTACATGAAAGAACAGGGCTTTGATGAGGTCTACCACTTAGAAGGCGGCATTCTTAAATATCTTGAAGAAGTTCCTCAAGAAGAGAGCATGTGGGAAGGCGATTGTTACGTATTTGACGGGCGTGTTGCAGTGAACCACCAGCTAGAAAAAGCAGATTACGATTTATGTAACGCTTGTCGTCTACCGATCACTGAAGAAGACAAACAGTCAGAATTGTTCGAGCAAGGCGTGAGCTGTCCAAAATGTCACGGCACACACTCAGAAGAACAAATTGCTCGATTCCGCGAGCGTGAAAAACAAATTGTTCTTGCAGAGCAGCGAGGCGAGCAGCATGTTGGTGGTGAAAGTGCCAAGCAAAGAGAAGCCCGACGTGCCGCTAAGTACGCGCAAAAAGAAGCGCAGCGTAAACAAGACTAAGCCCAACTCTCCTTATATTTAGCGAGCTGCCGTAAGGTGGCTCGCTTTTACTACGCACCAATACTCTTTCAATACAATTTTGTATCCCTCACCAATACCTCTAGTTTATTGTCTCTTTTGCCTTCGGGTAGCCCCACCATTTCATCATAAGCACTTTGATGCACTAAAACCTGCTTATTTGCCTTGATATTCCTGCACTTCTTTTGCATCTCGATCAGGGAATGAGCCCTCAAAAAGATACCGTTGTCATCAGTGATAAATTGCGCTTCTCCATCAATCACGACAGATGCCTGGTACAATGCGAGATCAAGCGAATGAATGACCAATTTGTCTACATAGAAGTATTTTTGTAACTTACTCAATGGTATTGCCATGTGTCACCTCCCTAAAAGTTACCTCTACGTTTTGTGGAATAAAACCGATCATTGGATGAGATTTCTTCGGTTTACTTGCGTACAACATCGGAAACAAAGAGGATTCCGATGCAAACAATCAATGTCGTGTGGTTAAAACGAGATTTAAGGCTGACTGACCATCAACCACTAACTCAAGCATTATCAACAAAGCACCCAACTGTGCTTTTGTATATTGTTGAACCATTGCTATTGAACAACCCACACTATTCTGAGCGCCACTGGCGATTTGTTTGGCAATCACTGCAAGACATGGATGAGACGCTCAAAGCGTATGGGCATCGAATCACGGTGCTGTATGACGATGCCTTAGCATGTTTCCAATCAATTCAAGCGCAATATCAAATCAACGCTGTTTTTTCTCACCAAGAAATAGGACTCAACTGCACCTTTGAGCGCGACAAACAAGTTGCCGCTTGGCTGTATGAGCAGAACATCGACTGGTTTGAGTTCGAACACGGTGCTGTTATCAGAGGTGCAAAAAACCGGCAAGGTTGGGACAAACATTGGGACTCTGTCATGAGAGCCTCAATAAGCCCTATTGAGCTCCAAACCGACTTATTGCATTCATTGGATGCAGAAACTCTCGGCTGTTCGTTTTCGCCACCATCATCCTGGCTATCAAAATGCAAAGGAATGCAAACGGGAGGAAGCCGGCTCGCTTGGAAAACACTAGAGGACTTTTTTCATCGTCGAGGTCGTGATTACTATCGAAGCATTTCTAGTCCCACTGCCTCACGTACAGCCTGTACTCGCCTTTCTCCATACCTCGCTTGGGGTAACATATCCTTGCGTGAAGTTTATCAATACCTTTTGAAACACTGGCAAGTGGCTGGGTTTCGTCGCAGCTTAATTGCATTGTCTTCACGGCTTCATTGGCACTGTCACTTCATCCAAAAATTCGAATCGGAATACGACATGGAGTTTTACTGCGTTAATCGGGCTTACGAACCATTGATTAGACAAAGTAGTACTTTCGATGAAGAAAAGTTAGCAGCATGGAAATCCGGGCATACTGGCGTACCTTTGATTGATGCCTGCATGCGCTGTTTGCACCACACTGGTTACATTAACTTTCGCATGCGTGCCATGCTGGTTAGCTTTCTTACTCACCACATGAACATGGATTGGCGAGTAGGTGTAACGCATTTAGCGCAACTGTTTCTCGACTTTGAGCCTGGAATTCATTACCCACAATTCCAAATGCAAGCAGGAGTAACCGGGACTAACACAATCCGTATTTATAATCCGATCAAGCAAGCCCAAGAACATGATCCTAACGGTACGTTCATCTACAAGTGGATACCTGAGTTACAAATGGTTCCTCCCCCTCTTTTATTCGAGCCTTGGACAATGACCCAGATGGAAGCTGTCATGTATCAGTTGCAGCCAGATAGCCGTTACCTTGCACCTATTATCACACCAGACAAAGCAGCTAAGGCAGCAAGAGAGCGCTTATGGGCGTGGCGGAAACGAGCCGATGTGAAACAAGAAGGCAGACGAATTCTTGCGCGACATGTTAGGCCCTCAAAAGAAAGTAGGACGCGATGATCATCTTTCAATCACGATGCGTACAAATGCAAACACACTCAAGGGAACCCGCTGTACCCTCAACTAGTAAGGAACACACTATGTTCAAACGTATCTTAGTTATCGCGGCTACACTGATGGCGACATTATCTTTTATGCTTCCCGTCAAGGCTCATGAGCATGGCATGATGAAAGCCGATATTGTCGACGTTGCCGCTGACAACGGCTCTTTCAATACGCTTGTTGCTGCGGTGAAAGCAGCGGGCTTGGTTGACACTCTCAAAGGGGAAGGCCCATTTACTGTTTTTGCACCAACGGATGACGCTTTTGCAAAACTGCCAGACGGCACAGTCGACATGCTCTTAATGCCGGAAAACAAAGACAAGTTAGTATCTGTTTTGACTTATCACGTCGTCCCAGGGAAAGTGATGGCTGCCGATGTTGTTAAGCTAGACAAAGCGACTACGGTTCAGGGGCAAGATGTGATGATTAAAACCATGGGTGATAAAGTCATGGTTAACGATGCAAATGTCATTGCAACCGATGTGAAAGCTAAAAACGGTGTCATTCACGTGATTGATACTGTCATCATGCCGAAATAACACCATTCAGAGGGCGGTACAATCCGCCCTTTAGACAGAACTTCTTCCACCCTTAGCACGATTCCTCTCCATTTATCCCCAACAAACCTCCACTCATTCTCCATGATTATTAATAAGATAAAAACAAAATTAAAATCAATATCTTGCAATACGATACTGCATAATATTGACGAGGTTAAGATATCGTTATCTTTCAATTTGAGAACAGGATTCCATGTCAGTGACGTTTACTTTTCCACATGTAAATTCTTAAGCTAAATTTTGGCTGCTCAATCACATTTCGGCAAACCATTCGAAAGGGTGGGACGCAAAGCTTCCGGTCTGTCAGCATTTAAAAATCTAAAAGAATGCTCATGATAGAGGGGTTACCATGACTCAGTGTTACAGAAGTCCAATTTCTGTAGCGTTGCTTTATGCTCAGCATGCGCCGGGGTGTGACATTAGTTTGTCAGCCATAACAGAGGACATGTGATGAAATCATTTCCAACCAAATCCGTACTCGCGTTAGCACTTGCAAGCATTAGCTCAGGTGCTGCGGCTCACGGTTATGTATCAGAAACCAATGGTGGTGTCGCAGCAAGTCGCTCGGCACTATGTAAGTATCCAACGCCAGATACTAACGAAAAAAATAATAACTGCGGTGCGATTCAATATGAACCGCAAAGCGTTGAAGGCCCTGATGGCTTTCCCGAAACAGGGCCTCGCGATGGTAAAATAGCGAGTGCCGAAACCGCTTTAGCAGCTGCCCTTGATGAGCAAACTGCCGACCGTTGGGTAAAACGTCCTATTCAAGCAGGCACACAAACTTTTGAATGGACATTTACCGCTAACCACGTGACGCGCGACTGGAAATATTACATCACCAAGCCTGATTGGAACCCAAACGCTTCACTATCACGAGACTCTTTTGATCTAACTCCTTTCTGTGTCGTCGACGGCAATATGGTTCAACCCCCGAAACAGGTAAGCCATCAATGTAATGTGCCTACTCGCGAGGGATACCATGTCATCCTGGCAGTATGGGATGTTGGCGACACTGCAGCCTCATTTTATAACGTGATCGATGTGAAATTTGATGGTGACAGTCCCGTTATTCCAGATTGGAAGCAAGGCGGTCAAATTATTCCTACAATGGATTTAAATATTGGGGATTCGGTTTATACGCGCGTATTTGATCAAGCAGGTGAAAACATAGCGTATAGAACTGAACTAGAAATTACCGATGCAGCAATGGGCCAAGCGAAAAACTGGTCTTACGCACTCGCGACTAAGCTAAACCAAGAACAAGCAAAACTGCAAGCCGGGCAGTATGCAGAGGATAAATTCACTCCTGTTTATGGTACTAATCCGGTGTATCTGCAAGCAAATAGCGGCCTTAAGCGAGTAGAGATCGGCTATAACATTGAAACTCCTGTTCCAGAATACTCACTCACAGTAGATGGCTTAGCAGACGAATATATCATTGAGTCAACACCGACAACGTTGGATCTGACACTAACTGCTGAAGGCGATTTAAATGCAGAACTCACCGTTTACAATCACCATCGCGAACCACTTGCAAGTTGGGCAAACGAAATGAAAGACGGCTCGGTAGAGGCGATATCGCTCGCTTTAAGTAAATCGGAGCCGGGTCACCATATGCTCGTAACACGTATTAAGGATAAAGATGGCAACTTGGTGGATCAGCAAACACTCGACTTTCACTTAAAAGAAGAGTCAGTTACTCCACCACCATCTGGTGAGTACGATTTTGTCTTCCCTGAAGGACTATCTAGCTACACTGCGGGCACAAAAGTGCTTGCCAGCGACGGGGGCATTTATCAATGTAAACCTTTCCCATACTCTGGTTACTGTATGCAGTGGAAAGAAAGCGCAAACCATTACGAGCCTGGAATAGGTTCACACTGGGAGATGGCTTGGGATAAAGTCAACTAAATCACCCTTTGAACGTTATGCAAAAGAGTCTCACTATGAGGCTCTTTTATAATCAAACGCAAAAATGACAATTTTCCCGGTCTAAACCATGAACACCAGATAAACTAGTGAGATGCGCTCGCCCCTCAATCAGTCCCATTTCATACCCTTCTAGTAAAACGGATTGTCGCATTGATAAGCGCTGAACATGAAAATTATCTGGTGGGGCAATTACCCTAACATGTGTTCCTGGTGGAGGGTTACGAATAAACTCTAATGATTGATTATAGTTATCTGCACGTCTTAACATCGCATCCGCCATTTTGGGGTGCTCCGCAAACAGTTTCTTCATCAGCCATGTGGTCTTAACTGGCTTTTTGGCATAATTCAGCGGGTGAGAGAGTACTACGGTTATGTCGCGAGCCCCTCGACGATAAGCTTCACGCACTGGGATAGAATCAGCGACCCCACCATCGGTATAACAACCACCAGAAAAACAAGGGGTATGCTTGTAGGCAATCGGTAATGCTGTTGTCGCTTCAATCGCATGGTGAAAATTATCACGTGTCACGCGATAGTAATCTGCCTGCCCTGTATCTACATTTGTTGTCGCTGCGAGAAAAGGAACGCCATTAAACAGTTTATTTTCATCGACGGGATACAAGCGATTAGATTCTTCAAACAACCACTTCACATCGATGAGGTCCCCACCTTTAACGAAGCGAGTCGGGTCAAAAAAGCGTTTGCTTGTGGCCAGCTTAGTAATGACGTTAATACTGCGATGCGGGTAGTCGGTCAAATACCCAATCAAATTTGATGCACCAGCAGATACACCGATTGCAAAATCAAACGGTTTATAACTCTGCTCTAAAAACGCATCTAACACTCCGCTTGCGAAGACGCCTCGCATCGCGCCACCTTCTACTACAATTGCTTTTGTTGCCATATTTCCCCCATTCTCCTTGCCAAAAGAGTAATGAAATTCGTGCAATCACAACAATTGAATATTCTTATTATTGAAATAGGTGAAGTCTATTTATTTCTCTCTTAGAAAATGAAAACTAAAGTTCAAAAAATCCGTACCCGTTAGAAATGTAATTGCGGGCTTAACCAAGGTGGCAAGGTCTAAGAGAAATCTAGGAGAAAACCGTTTTATAGGCTTCGCCCGCGCCATCAATAAACATTTGAGTACCAATAACCGCTAGAATTAAGCCCATCATTTTAGTCACAACATTTAGAGCACTTGGTCCAACCGCTTTGACCAATTTGTCTCCAAACAAAAACAGTACATAGGTGATCACACAAAGGACAGCGAAAGAAACGATAGTAATAATGGTTTGATCGAAACCACCCGCTGTCGCAAAGTTCATCGCGGTAGCAATCGTTCCGGGCCCAGCTAATATTGGCATCGCCAGTGGAGACACTGCAATACTCAATGCCGCCCGTTGCTGAGCTGGTGAATACGCCTTCTCTTTGGTTTTTTGATGCGTCGAATCACCTTGAAGCATGTTAAAACCTATCAAAAACACCAAAATACCGCCTGTTATTCGCAATGCATAAAGCGTGATACCAAACAAATCAAAAATTAACTTACCGGCAATAGAAAATATCGCGATGATAATAAATGCAATAAAAACCGAGCGGAGCGCAATGGAACGGATGGTTTCTTTATCTTCATCAGCAGTTAAACTCAAAAAGATGGGAATATTGGCGATAGGGTTCATGATGGCAAAGAAGCCCATAAACACCGTAACTGTATGAACAATGAGTTCTTTCATATTTTCCACTGCATTTAAATTATTGATTCTAAAAACAGTATATACGCTCTCAAACAGAACGAGTGGTGTATTCTCGATTCGTCTTCACACTTATGCACCAAGCATTGTTTTTCTTTTGAGATAGTTTACCGACTCATCAAATGTCGCTAAGGTGAGTCTTCAGCCTTTAACGTAACAGGGGATGTTAAGTCACCATGAACAGCACGATTCAAACAATTCTCAATCACCGCTCAATTCGAAAATTCACCTCACAACCGATTGAGAGTGAACAATTAGATGCCATTCTTCAAGCCGGCCTTGCGGCATCCTCATCAAGCATGTTGCAAGTCGTTTCAATTATCCGCGTGACCGACAAAGAAAAACGCACGCTATTAGCTCAATATGCCGGAAATCAAGGGTACGTTGAAAGCGCGGCTGAGTTTTTGGTGTTTTGTATTGATTACCAGCGCCACGCCAGTATCAACCCAGATGTTCAAGCTGACTTTACCGAGTTAACGCTAATAGGCGCTGTAGACTCGGGCATCATGGCACAAAATTGCTTGCTTGCGGCGGAGTCGATGGGACTAGGAGGTGTGTATATTGGTGGTTTACGAAACAATGCCCAAAAAGTAGACGAATTATTAGGTTTACCTAAAAATACCGCCATTTTATTTGGTATGTGTCTTGGTCATCCAGATCAAGCCCCTGAAGTAAAACCTCGCCTACCTAAGCATGTCGTGGTGCATGAAAATCAGTATCAAGACCTAAACTTGGATGACATTCAGACGTATGACCAAACTATGCAAAACTACTATGCAAACCGTTCGAGCAATCAAAAACAGAGTACTTGGTCACAAGAAGTCACCAGTAAACTGGCTGGCGAATCACGTCCGCACATCCTGCCGTATTTGAATGGGAAGGGGCTAGCGAAAAAGTGACCATGTCGAAAGACAACAAAAAAAAAGACCCGAGTCACACTTTTGATAATCCTATTTAATACAACGAGATAATTAGTCGGTAGATTTTCTTGGTTGTATTTTAGAAAGAAAACACTACATATAGAGCTAATAAACAAAATTTGAGCTAATTGAACAAGTTTTTTATCCGAAATATGAAATCTTGTAAGTGAAAACATAAAAATACGATATTTATCTGGACACTTGCTGCATTATTGTCTATTGCTCTAATCATTGAAATTCATTAGAGTTCATGCCTCCAGATGCAATCAATCCCTTATTGAGCACTTTATAAATAGAAGAAGGTGGTGCTTATAAGGTTATGTTGTGAAGTCTTTTCTGGAAAAGAATGTTGCTACCAGCAACTCGCTCTTTACGTCAGATGAATGAAAAAACATGAATTTCAAACATAAAAAGCTAGCTAGTTTAGTGCTCTCCTCAGTACTTCTTTCTGGATGTACTGTACCCGGTAGTCACCTTTCCACAGATGGAAAAAACTTCGTCGAAGACAGCAATGTTAGTCGCACTTCTGATTTCAATGTTTTTCCACTTACACTTGATAAAGTATCTCAACTTAAAAGTTTGGGGATAGAAGCCAAATCCAACCCTGAACTAGATCGCCAACTTAGCGCTTATGAGTATGAGGTTGGCCCTGGAGATATACTAAACATTACTATTTGGGATCACCCAGAACTAACTATTCCTGCTGGTTCTTATCGCAGCTCTGCTGAAGCGGGGAATTGGGTACATGCTGATGGTACTATCTTCTATCCATATATAGGTATTGTTGAAGTTGCGGGTAAAAACGTTCGTCAAATTCGTGCTGATATTTCTCGCCGATTAGCAAAGTACATAGAAAGTCCTCAAGTGGATGTCAGCGTAGCAGCTTTTCGTTCGAAAAAATCCTACATTACTGGTGAAGTAAGTAATCCTGGACAACAACCAATCACCAACATCCCACTCACCTTGTTAGATGCAATTAACCGTGCAGGTGGATTAGCCGAAAACGCCGACTGGAAAAATGTAACACTGACAAGAAACGGCATAGTTGAAAACATATCTCTTTATGCGCTGATGCAAGAAGGCGACCTCACTGAAAATAGGCTACTTCAACCAGGTGATATCATCCATGTGCCAAGAAATGATTCACAAAAGGTTTTCGTTATGGGTGAAGTTAACGATCCTAAACTACTGAAAATAGATCGCGCTGGCATGAGCCTTACGGAAGCTCTGAGCAACGTTGGCGGTATTAATCAGATATCAGCGGATGCGACAGGTGTATTCGTAATTAGGAGGTCACAAGACGCAGGTTCACTGGGCGACATATATCAACTTGATGTCTCCGATGCGGCAGCGCTCGTTATTGGTACTGAATTTGCTCTGAAACCGTATGACATCGTTTATGTCACTGCGGCGCCTATCAGTCGTTGGAATCGCGTTATTGCACAACTAGTACCTACCATCTCAGGCTTCAATGAACTTACAGAAGGCGTCCTTCGAGTCAGGACTTGGCCATAGAAAAAGCATTCTGAAGGGCTTGTTTGAACATAAACAAGTCATTCAAACGTTGTCTATAAGGAGCAAAACATGTTTTCGAACATTCTTGTCGTGTGTGTAGGTAATATTTGTCGCTCTCCCACAGGAGAGCGGTTACTACAGCAACTACTCCCAGATAAACAGATTTCTTCGGCGGGTATTGCCGTAGAAAAAAGTCGCCTAACCGGAAAGCCAGCAGATGAAACCGCCAGACTTGTCGCGTCAGAACGTGGTATCTACCTGCTAGACCACAAAGCGCAGCAGCTAACCGCTAAGTTGTGCGCAAAACAAGACCTAATATTGGTGATGGAACAAGGTCATATCGATGCTTTGACGGAGCTGGTACCAGAGGCTAGAGGTAAAGCAATGTTATTTGGTCACTGGATAGGTTCCGTGGATATTCCAGATCCATACAGACAGAGTAGAGAAGCCTTTGAGCATGCATTATCTCTGATTGAAAATGCTGCTCATGCATGGGCAAAAAAAATATAAATTCAGATCACTTGGCGAAATAAAAAATAATGGCTAACCAAACAATACAACCATCTGCTCTTGCTGATGATGAGATCGACCTAGGCAAGCTCTTTGGCATATTGATAGACGCGAAATGGTTTATCATCAGTATTACACTCTTTTTTGCAACATTAGGTATCGCGGTCGCGTTGCTATCAACTCCGATTTACAAAGCCGACTCGTTAATACAAATCGAAAAGAAAAGTTCAGGTGGTATTTCGGCGATGGTCGGTGACATGGGAGAACTCTTTTCTGCCGAATCATCTGCAACTACAGAAATTGAAATAATTAAATCGAGAATGATTCTTGGCGATACCGTTGATAAGTTTAACTTAACAACCATTGCCACTCCTGATTACTTACCTTTTGTTGGTAAAGGTCTAGCACGAATCAACGGTACTCAAAACTACATTTCTTTGACCACGTTTGAAGTACCTCGAACGGCTAAAGGATTATCTCATCAACTGATTGCTACAGACATCGAGAAAGGTCAATTCAGCTTGATGCTTGAAGACCAAATGGTACTTTCTGGTTCAGTTGGTCAACTAATTGAGATGAATGGCTATCGTGTAAAAGTGAACCAGCTCAATGCTCAAAATGAAGATACTTTTACAATAAGTAAAATAAGCAAGTTAGATGCTATCAACAAGTTAGCCTCACAACTTTCTATTTCAGAGAGAGGTAGCCAAACAGGTATTGTATCTCTAAGTATTGAAGGTGAATACCCAGACCACAATCAGCTTGTTTTAAATGACGTTGTTCAAAACTATTTTTTGCAGAATGTTAGAAGAAACTCAGCTGAAGCTGAGCAGAGCCTCAACTTCCTTAAAGGTCATTTACCCGAGATTAAGGACAAGCTAACTATTTCAGAAGATACATTGAACAGTTTTAGACAAGAAAACGAATCTATCGATTTAAATCTCGAAGCACAATCGACTCTAAAAGTGATGGTGGCACTTGAAGCCCAACTTAATGAGCTAACATTTAAAGAAAGTGAAATCAGTCAAAAATTCACCCAAGACCACCCAGCTTATAAATCGCTGTTAGACAAACGTCAGACATTACTGCAAGAGAAAGAGCGTCTTAACAAACAAGTTCAAAAACTGCCAAAAACACAGCGCGAAGTCTTGCGTATGACTCGTGATGTCGAAGTAAACCAGCAAATCTACATCCAACTTTTGAATAAAGTTCAAGAGCTAAATATCATAAAAGCTGGCACCGTGGGTAATGTGCGTATTATTGACAATGCACAATCTTACGCCGTTCCTATTAAACCGAAAAAACCTTTGATTGTGGTTTTGGCTACTCTTCTAGGAGGCATGGTAGCTGTCGCATTTGTTCTGGTAAAAACCGCGTTTCATCGTGGAGTGACTTCTCCTGATGAAATTGAGCAAACTGGAATATCTGTATATGCAAGTGTTCCAAAATCAGCACAACAATTGGAAGTTGCGAACAAGCTAAAACGTAAAAACAACAAAGACTTACTTCTTTTAGCAAATGCCAATCCAGCAGATCTATCAATTGAAGCACTACGTGGACTTCGAACCAGCTTACACTTCGCAATGTTGGAAGCCAAAAACAATGTCTTAATGATTTCAGGCCCAGCGCCTTCCATAGGTAAGACGTTTGTATCAACTAACTTTGCTGCAGTTGCGGCTAAAACGGGTCAAAAAGTCCTTTTGGTGGATGCTGACATGCGAAAAGGTTATTTACAGCAATGTTTTGGCCTCACAGCAGAGCAAGGGTTATCTGACTTACTAAGTGGAAAAATTGATCGAGCAACCGCAATCAAGCCAAGTCAAGTTGAAAACTTGGATGTGGTTACTCGTGGTCAAGTACCACCAAATCCATCAGAGCTTTTGATGCATCCACGATTTGTTGAATTTGTAGAACAAGTATCAAAAGAATACGATCTAATCATCATCGATACACCGCCTGTACTTGCAGTAACGGATCCAAGCATCGTTGGTGCACTTGCTGGCACCACATTGATGGTAGCTCGCTTCGACCAAACGACATTGAAAGAAATTGAGGTAGCACGTGGTCGCTTCGAGCAATCAGGCGTTGAAGTTAAAGGTGTGATTCTCAATGCAGTTGAGAAAAAGGCATCTAACTCATACGGCTATGGATACGGCTACTATAACTACGCGTACAAAAGCGAATCATAAATTGAATTTAGATCGCTAATTAAACCAAATATGACAAAGCCCTGCTAGAAACAGCAGGGCTTTTTCTATTGCACTCTTAATTGCTTGTACGTAATCAAACTAAGCAAGACAAAGAATATTGGGTCACTCCAACCAAAACCGACAAATACTCCGATAATGCCGGCATAGGTAGTAATCACTGCCCCTAAGCCATTAGTAATCAATAATGCTTTAAACAGCTGTTTCGCAGTATGCCCTGATTCCACATTACGTAACATCAAACTCACCGCAGCGATTCCACCTAAAAAGATCGAAGTATGCTGCGATAAAAACATCGCGTACTGGTCGTTAATTTGTACTCCATACATCGGCCACATTATGGTTGGTACAAAAAACAACGCAAAAGCGAATACCGTATATACGACACCATGAACGGTTAGAAAAGTGCGGTTGGTCATCATCTCCTTATCCTCTAATAGGCCCTTGATTGAGCGTCGTTAACGGCACATTGATATCGAAAATTTGACCTCGTACTTCGACTACGCCCATTTTTCGTAAGCGTGCGGCATGCATTTCGAGATAAGCTTGCGCCGTGGCTTCATCTTCAAAAAGATAGATACCACCACCGAGTTTGTCTTTTTCGCTTTCCGTCCAGATTTTCCAAATCATGCCCGGCTCTTGGTTAATCGACTTAGCTAAGTCGACCAGAGCATTCGACATCTCGTCACCAAACGGACCATGAAATTCAAAATCAACTTGCAATAATTTCGCCATCTTGAGTCTCCTCTTCTTATTGACTCGTTTTCGATGACAAGATTATTACCTTTATAAAACTGACAGAAAAGTTCATAATTTCGCCATTAACTGTCTAAAAAATTGACTCATGAGACTAAAAACGACCTTAGAACAATGGCAAACGCTACAAGCGATTAATCAAGAAGGCAGCATTCAATCCGCAGCTTTACTGCTCAACAAGAGTCATACCACATTGATCTACTCGGTGAGGAAGTTAGAAGACCAACTTGGTATTCAACTTATCGAAGTACGAGGGCGCAAAGCGGGTTTGACAGAGCACGGCAAAACCATACTGCGTCGTGCACAATCCATGCTTGAACAAGCGCGGGAACTAGAAGTCATCAGCGAGCAGTTAAAAAGTGGGGTGGAATCTCAAATCACGGTCGCAATAGATCATCTTTGTGCCCCTTGTTGGCTTTATGCACCACTCAGTCAATTTTTGGAGGACAACAACACGACCTCCGTTCAAGTGGTTGAAACGTCACTGAGCAAAACAACCGAAATGGTCGTAAATGAGCTCGCTGACATCGCAATCATCAACTTACCGATAACCAACTACCCTGCCGAAGCATTTGGCGTAACAACCATGCTGCCTGTAATCGCAGCACACCATCCACTCGCTAAAAAGCCGCATGTTTCCATCGACGATTTTGCAACCACCAGCCAAATTGTCATCCGTGACTTAGGTGATTCAGACAAAACGAAAAGAGATGTGGGTTGGTTACGCGCACGTCAGCGTATTACCGTCGATAACTTCGACCACGCTTTTCACTCCGTAGAGCAAGGCGCTGGATTTTGTCGGCTACCAGCGCACTTAGTCGCAGCCCGCAAGAGCGATAAAATTAAAGTATTGGAGATCGAACACTCCCATCAATATCAAGTTGCGCTGCACCTCACTTTGCCCAAAGGAGCCAAAAGTGGTCCTGCGACTCAAGCGCTTTATCGTACTTTACTCAAAAGTGTAGAAACTCGAGTCTAGCAACAGTGGTATTGAGTTGAATCGCTAGTGTTATCGGCTATTGATTCTCCCTAAATATAGAGAAACGGCCATTTTGTGACGCTACACTCTCACAAAAGGTTGCACGAAGGATAGCGACCACCTACTATCACTCTGCTCATGCCTAAAGCACCCAACACTCGCGGAAAGAACTCGGTTCACAGCAATATCCTCACCTGCTTGGTTTAGCAGGCACAATCTGTTTTTACCTTCTTTTTAGCTTCTATATAGGCGAGTGTGGAAGAAATAAGAAAGGTGAAATATGAACTCTACAAATAGCTTCTCGATCAATATCAATCAGCAAAAATCCATTGCTAAAAAAAGGCTCAAAGCTATCCGCCTATACGATGACGCCATGTTGGAGTTAGTTAAGCGATTTCACTCCAAACCAGAATCTTTGGCTCCCAATACAATTCAATTGGCTGACGTTCAACATGCACTCGCAAGAGAACTTGGCTTATCCAGTTGGAGTAAACTAAAAGCTCATGTCGAAGAGCTAGAAGCGCACAAACTAGCCATCAAACAACAAAAACCGCCCCTAGATGCGAAAGTAAAAACGCTACACGTTCGTTGCGGTCACGATATACAACAACAGCTTAAAACCAGTGGATTTGAAGGGACATTTTTAGCCCTGATCGACCCGCTTTGTATTGGCCCCATACCAGCAACACCGCAGAACTTCCTTGCCATTCGTGCCCAATATGTCGTAGAGACTCTGCTGCCTGTGATGAAGCGTGAAGACTCGGTTCAAGATATAGTCACATTGGAACAATCAAACCTCGACCTGTTGCAAAGTGATGTATTTGAACGAATCGTCTTTTGGGTCGAACATGACAGTTATGATCAATTGATGCTAATTCGTGCTCTAACGCAGTTAGAGAATGTAGAGAATAAAGTGATAGAGATCATTGAGTTGAACCAGTTCCCGGGCACTGAACGATTCATCGGCTTTGGGCAGTTGCCTGAAGAAGCTATTCGTTCTTGTTGGCGATACCGTAAACCTGTGACAGCAAAATTATTCAGTCAGGCTAAACGGTGTTGGCACGCTATTACATCACCGACACCTATTTCCATAGTTAATTTGATTCAGCAGCATAACCTGGATTGCTTGCCCAATATACTCAACGTGCTTAAACGCCATTTGCAAGAGTTACCTAATTCACAAACTGGATTGAGCTTGACACAACACCTCGCACTAAAGGTCTTGAGCTCGCAAAATCGTTCAATTCCCATCAAAGATTGGTTTGAGCAATATCAACAACTAGAACCTCTTCCTTACCTAGGAGACGTGATGTTTTACGCGTTACTCCTCCCTCTAGCACAGTGTCAAACACCTTTGATCACGATTGAGTCACGTGAAAGGCACTGGTGGGAACAAAGCGTCCGTATCACTGAGGCTGGCAAGCAGTGTTTGGAAGGCTTAATACGAGCGAAACAATGCTATTGGGTTGGAGGGATTAAAAATACCAGTCAAAGTTATTGGAGCTGGGATCACCTCCAACTAACTACACTTGCCAACCATCATTGAGTTGACAAATATGAAAGCATAAAGGGTTCGTTGGCTCTGATGAACACTCAATACTAAAGTATCGCTAAAGAAGCGACCGCTAGCCTGAATATAACTTAAATAGTTATGCAGAAATGCATCCACTCAAAGAGAGTATGCACTCTATCTCTTATTAAAATTTATTGTAAATCCTCTTTGTTATCGGTTGTATATTCGATAAAAGTGTTAAAATACAAACTTTTCATCCGGCCAATTCGTTAATATTTGGTTAAAATCCCATTTTTATTAGTGATAAAGTTCACATCTATTAACCATTTAGAGGATTATTCTTTCGTATTTTCTCACTCCGCTGCTAATCTGCTCGCCGCTTTGAAGTGAACTCAAGGTGCATAACTATAAGGAGTGTTCTCATGAATACCAAGAAACCGATGTCGCTTACTAGCCGCGTAATTTTAGGTATGGTTGCGGGTATCTTGACAGGATTTGCAATTCGCACACTTTTTGCCGACAACGGATTTGTCGACGCATACATTGTTAATGGATTATTCGAAGTTGGTGGACAGATCTTCGTTGCCAGCTTAAAAATGCTTGTTGTACCGCTAGTATTTGTTTCGTTAGTTTGTGGTACTAGCTCTCTCAAAGACCTCTCTACACTGGGTCGCATGGGCGGTAAAACCCTCGCTTTCTACGTTACGACAACGGCTATCGCGATTACGCTTGCTCTAACTATGGGTACTCTATTCCAGCCAGGGGCAGGGGCAGATCTAACGGCAGCAAGTTCATTCAAATCAGCCGAAGCGCCATCTTTAGGTCAGGTGATCATCGATATGTTCCCGACCAACCCAATCAGCGCAATGGCAGAAGGTAAAACTCTGCAAGTTATCGTGTTCGCCGTGCTATTCGGTATCGCGATCAGTGCAGCGGGTAAACCAGGCGAACGCATCGCAGCATTCTTCTCTGATCTGAATGAAGTGATCATGAAACTGGTCGCGATTTTGATGAACTTGGCGCCTTATGGGGTGTTCTTCTTAATGGCGAAGCTATTTACTGGTCTTGGTCTGGGCGCGATCGTCAATCTGGCAGAGTACTTCTTAGTACTGGCTGGTACGCTTGTCCTACACGGTCTAGTTACTTACAGCTTAATGTTAAAAGGTTTCACAGGTCTAAACCCAATTACGTTCCTACGTAAGATGGAAGACGCGATCATGTTTGCTTTTTCTACAGCATCATCGAACGCGACGATTCCAGTGACAATGGAAACAGCAAAGCACCGCATGGGTGTTGAGAACCGTGTATCATCGTTCACAGTACCACTTGGTGCAACCGTGAACATGGACGGTACGGCGATCATGCAAGGCGTAGCAACTGCGTTTATTGCTCAAGCTTTCAATATTGATTTAACTATGGGCGATTACCTAATGGTTATCATGACGGCAACTCTGGCGTCTATCGGTACCGCAGGTGTCCCTGGTGTGGGTCTAGTAATGTTGGCAATGGTATTGAACCAAGTAGGTCTGCCTCTAGAGGGCATTGCACTTATAATGGGTGTTGACCGTCTTCTTGATATGATTCGTACCGCGGTAAACATCACTGGAGACAGTGCAGTAACCGTCATCGTTGCGAAATCAGAAGGTGCATTGGATGAAGCTCGCTTCAACGACCCAATGGCAGGCGTAGCCGAAGAAGAAGTGCACCTGAAACGCGCGGAAGCTTAAACCCTTCCAAGTTAAATTATCCTGTCTAAGCAAAAACCACCTTACTCTAAGGTGGTTTTTTATTTCCAATTAACCCGAAGTCAAAAAGGTTTAGATAAAATTCTCGTCCCCCGAGGTTGTTTCAATTACTAATCGGTAAGTAGTTAGATTCTATATTAGTTCATCTAGAGGGTTAAGATAACTCGCCTATGTTTATCACTTTGAAAATGACATAAGGAACATTTTCATCATATAGAGATACAAATTCCATTATCAAACTAAAGTTCAAAACCAAATCGCGATAGATAGTAGTCTGATAATTAAGTTGGTACTAAGATACATACATCATAATTTCATGTTTAAAAATAGTCTTTTTTTATTCATTTTCTCATTTCCAATACTTGCATTAGGTTTCAACGAAAGTATGTTCGATTTTTTTAAGAAATTTAAATATACATTAAGCCCAGAGGTAAAAGGTACTTTAGTTCTTGATCAAAGACCTCTAGAAAATGTAACGGTTTACTTAGAAGCTAATTTTTTAAAAAATAATTACAAAAGGAGTTCAAGTACTAATGAGTTAGGTGAATTTCACTTTAAACCAGTCATACATGCTCAAAGGTTCAAAGAATCAGCTTTGAATCAAACATATTCATATATCGGAATATATACCTATATAAATGAAGAAAAGAAATATATTTGGGAGTCTCAGTTAAACTACGTTTCACCACCTATATTTATAGAGGACAACTTAAGTAATCTTTACTGTGAGCTTGAAGATACCGAGTTTCGATACTTTTTCAAGAATATCAATCTAGAAAATGCTGGAGATCTAATGGTTATTAGCAACTGCAATTTAAATGGATTTTTATATAAAAGACATTTTTCATAGAGTTTATGATTGTGATGATTATTAAACTCAAAGTTCTTTAAAAGAAAAAGCTATACCTGCACGCCTCAATCAAGTTTAAACATATCAATCAAAGTGCTAATTCGCAGAATATTTCTCTAAAGTAATTCACTACTTAACTTTCGTATACTCCTGATTCTACATAACCAGTTAGTTTGCACTGACTGTACACATAAGTATCATCTTCACCATTTCCAAAATAAGAAAAAGCGAAGTAGTAAACTTCATTGGTTACTTCACAATTCAAATTTCCCATATTTTCTCTAGCAAACTCATAAGTCTCATAACCATCAATTGAAGACTCCCATATCGTCACCTCTTCTCCATTTGCTAGATGAGTCTTCAGGAAAACGAGCACGTATTTCTGATCTAAGTTCAATAAGTCTTGAGACTCATGCTCTTCAAATACAGGGAAGGCAAACGATCCGTTAGCATCAGTAATAGTTTGAAACTCATGAATGGTTCCACGCACACCGACTCGGAGGACCACTAATTGAGATGACAACGGTTTTCCGTTCAAAGTTAGCATACCAATAATATCTGGCGTATACCTGTACATGAAAGGTTTCTCTTAGATAAAAACTTGAATCTGAAAGTACCCTTTCAAATCGAGCAAATCTACTACGGAAAAACGTATTGTGACGAGCTCGTGTGCTTTGAGTAAATGTTAAAAATAACAATTTCTTGTTTGCGCTAAACCAAACATAGAACATGTTTGATGGGCCATACCTACTCCACCATCGAATTCAGTTTTTCTCTAGCTTGTGCTTCGTGTTCTTTAGTGATGGCATTGCCGACAGAGTTAGCGGCTAACGTAAGTGCTGCCATGTCATCGGTAAAGCCGACGCCTGCTAGTACGTCAGGCACCATATCAGTTGGTAATACGAAGTAAGCCAACGCGCCACCTAAAATCGCCTTATGCCGAATGGCGGTGTTGGAATCTGTCATCGCGAGCCATGATTTGATGCCCATAACGGCAATTTCTTCACCCGCTTTCTTAACCGACCCTTTCATTTTGCGCCAGAATGTTTTCTCATCTGGCGCTTGCATCGTTTGATCTTTAGCGTCTTTCGGCGCCGATTTTACAGACATTGTTGTGGTCATCGTTGCCTCCGAAATTTATTACTGTGGCCAAGCCAACATATTAATAAATCGAACCTGAACGCAAGATTAATAACAAGAAATGATAGTAAAGTGAAACAAAAACACAGATAGAAAAATCCCCAAACCGAAGTCTGGGGATCGTGATGTTGGGAACTAAGTTGTCGAGTGCGCTACTGAGCTATCTTCTCCAGTACACGCATCAGCATTTTGATACGTGGTTCGATAGACTCAAGCAACAAATACTCTTGATCGCTATGGAAACCTGTACCGATAGGTCCTAGACCATCCAAAGTTGGAACGCCAAGAATTGCCGTATTGTTTGCATCAGAGCCGCCACCCACTTCTTTCCAGTTGATGTCGATAGACAGTTCACTTGCTGCTTCTTCAACTAATGCCATCAAGCTTTCAGTTTGCGCGCTTGGCACCATAGAAGGTTTGTAAGCTTCACGAACCAACTCGATGCTAACGCCATCAACGAATGGTGTTTCCAGCATGCCGTTTAGCTTGCTATCGACATCATCGTATTCTTCATTACTCCAGAAACGCACATCCACGATCGCTTCAGCGTGCTCAGGGACGATGTTTGCGCCGTTACCGCCAGACACAATACCCACGTTTAATGTGGTGCCAGATTCGAAGTTCGTCATAGCATTGATTGCGAGAATCCAGTTCGCCATCTCGGTAATTGCACTGCGGCCATTTTCTGGCTCGTTGCCAGCGTGGGCTGCAATGCCATTAAACGTGATTTTGTAACGCGCCATGCCTTTGCGCGCTTTGACTAAACCTCCGTCTGCGCGTGCTGCTTCTGCCACCAATACGTTTTTCGCGTTTTTTGCAACAGATTGAATCCAGTCGACCGAATCTAACGATCCAGTTTCTTCGTCTGGGTTCATGCAGATACAAATCGACAGTTTATCCAACACCGCTTGGTCGAGGTTACGCATCGCGTACACAATATTCAGCAAGCCAGATTTCATGTCCGAGACACCCGGACCGTACGCTTTTTCAGAGTCTTGAGACATAGGACGTAATCCAGCGGTACCGACAGGGAACACGGTATCCATGTGACCAATCAGCATCACGTCGATTTGCTCAGCTTCCGGCTTGTTTCGAACTTCAAGACCGATGCCCGCTTTGCCACAGTCGATGCGTTTTACGCTCCAACCTGACATCGCTTGGTACTTCTCTTCAAATTGAGAAGCGATAAACTCGATACCATCAGTCGTGTAAGTGCCACAATCCACATTAATCAGCGGACGTAGCTCTTCTAGATATTCATTTAGAGAGAATTGCATGACTCACTCCTAGACAAACAGATTCATCACCAGCATTGCGCCAAATGCGTTCAATACTGAGATTGCAATCATAACTGGGATGTAACGACCTTCAGTACCGATTGGCCCCATGATACGACCCATGTACTGAACTTGAGAGCCCATTAGGTAGATAGCAGGTGCAAGAATCGCAATGTGCGTGCCGTTAAGGATACCTTGGTCAAACAGCGTGATAACCACACCCACTGCGCCACCCATCGACATCCAAGCACCGATCAATACCGCTGCAGCTTCACCCGGAAGACCAAACACCGCCATGATTGGAGAGAACACCGTGCCCATCAGATCCAGCGCGCCAGTGATTTGTAGCGCCTTGATGATAACAAATGCCATCAATACGTTAGGCACCGTAGAGGTAGTCGCAATCACCCAACCTTTCTTAGCACCTTCGACGAAGATATCCGTCACCATTGGTTTTTTCGCTTTAACGTCACCCATTATGCCGTCTCCTCTTTTAAGTTCTCTGATTTGTTTTGGTCTTGCTTATCTTCTTTACCTTCCGTCATGTTCAGGTAGATACGGAACAGGTTCGCGCCGATGATCTTAAATGCGAACATCACCACAACTGCTAAACCAATAGAAGACGTTACTGCTAGAGAGCCGTCAGCCATCGTCAGTGTGAACAGCACAGCACCCGATGAGAAGAAGTTCACGATGGTTGCACCTGCAGTGAACTGGAACATGGTAAATACGTCCGTTTCACGCTTAGTTAGGTGACCTTCATCTTTTAGCTGACGCGTCATTGCCGCACCTGCATCGGTACTTTGTAGAGAAGCAATTAAAGCCAGACCAGAGTTACCAGGGATGCCCATTAGAGGACGTAGAAGAGGAGTAAGAAGCTTACGAGCTGCTTCAAGTGCACCGTAGTGCTCAAGTACGTTGATCATACCTAATGCGAACATAACGGTTGGAATCAAAGTAAGTGCGAAAATGAAACCGTCACGAGCACCGCTACCGCCATTACCACGGAAAGATGTGGTCGCAGCTTGTACCTCGCCATCCGCACCTTCCGTTACGCCGTAAGCCACTTTACCGAAAGAGCCATTAAGCGTTGTAAAGTCGAATACACCGTACCATTCGTTGGATTGCATCAGACCAGAAAAGAACACAACCGCAAACGCCAGAGCAACGTAGCACCCCAGTGTAACTTTACGCTCAGTTTGAACCGGAATTTTCATAACATTACCTACACATGTGGAACTTAACACATATGTTCACCTGAATAATGTGCTAGAGAGATGATCAAAATCAATCCGTCTGCCGAACATTATCGCGACTCAGTTATGAAGTTTTATTTTATGATTCCAATCACAATTGAAAGATAATAAAAATTTGTGCTAACAATTAGGTATATTAATCTATGTTGATAGCTCACGACTTCTTCATCAACTCAACAAATGATTCTGACGAATATTGCTTTCTACAACATTCATGACGTACTTCATACTTTGGCATTGAGGCAATATCGATTAACTCGAAAGTAACATTCAGCCACGAAATTTAGGTTAGGATGGCCCGGTCATATGTAAACGGCATAAACCAGAATTAACAGGACTATACGACCCATTGTTACGCTCACAATATAAAATAGCCAAATGGACACTCGCCCTCGTGCTTTGGGTGGTGATGATATGCTTAAGCCAAAATTCTGGTTTCTCGAAAAGCTGCCCGAAGGCTCACCAAATACAGAGTCAGCAAGATGAGAGTGTGAATTTATCACCATCTTGCGACCTTTCAGAAAAGCTGGTTCAAGCGTACCAACATCAGTTTGATCATATTCTTATTCCATTTTTTCTGTTTGCTTTGATTGTGGCGCTGCCGATGACAACCACAGCAATTCGTTATCTGGAATACACAGAACCGATACCGGAAAAGTATCGGGTTCACCTAAAACTTTGCGTGTTTAGAGAATAAAGCCAGCAAGGCGAGAGACCTTTCCGCCTGACTTTTGTACATATTTTATTCACTTCACATAACAAACAACGAAATTTAAAAGTTTTAGGAAATATTATGACATTCACTCGTACACTTTTGGCGTTAACGATGGCTATCGTATCTGCCGTATCTTTCGCATCAGAAAAGACCGCAGAACAAAAGCTAGAGGAAGTTAATCAGATACTAAAAGATAACCCTCAAATTCTTGATTCATTGCACCAAAACCTTCAAGAATACATTGCTTATCAACAGTCATTTGGAGACACCTTAAAGGAGGTTCGTCAATATCTAAGTGATGGCAAACATTCCTCTTTTGGTGCTGAAACCCCTGAGTTAACCATTATTAACGTAACGGACTACAGTTGCCCTTTTTGTAAACGTTTAGAAGGAGAGCTGGTCAAAGTTGGTAAGGAATATCCGCAGGTAAAAGTGCTTAACCTCAATGTCTCTTTTAAAGAACAATACGAGAAAAACGGCTACAACTCGGCAAGTTACGCATTAAACGTTTGGCAAAACCAGCGAGATAAGTACGAACAAGTGCATGAGTTGTTGGTGAAAAAACCGGGCGCACATGACGCACGTTCGTTAAATCAAATCGCGAAGAAAACGAGGACAGAAGCACAGCTTGTCGACGACAAAGAGACCAAAGCGTTGCTTGATAAAAACTATCAGTATTTCACGCAACTTGGTTTACGCGGCACGCCTGCGTTGATCATTAATGATCAAGTCATTCCTGGCTATGTGCCGTTTGACGAGCTAGAAAAAGTCATCGACCAAGAACTGGCGAACTAAAACAACAAAGCCCTTCCCTGATAACTCAAGGAAGGGCTTTTTCTATCTAGGCTTAAAACGAAGTTCTAACTACTTTTCGCGACCCACAAACGCCACAACGACTTTGTCATTGCCAAGCGAGCGAGAGAACACATACGCACCTTCTTGTTCAATTACTTGATGCTGACCCGCACCAATCGCTGGGTGCGCTTTACGGAACTGACCAAGAGTTTGCCAGTGTTTGAGCAGCGCTTGCTTCTCATCAGATAGCTTCCATACCATGTCAGAACGAGTGCCTTGGTGGAAATCGTCCGCATAAGGACCAATGTTACGACCCACTTCGTCACCGTAGTAAACCTGCACAGCACCAGGGCTCAGAAGCAGTGCATTCGCGGCGTTACGCTGCATGCCGTAATCTTTGAAGCGAGAGAAGAACAGCTCGGTATCGTGAGAAGACATGTAGCTCACTGGGTTGAAGTCTTTCTCATTGGCGATAGTATCTGCGTAACTTTGGTAGGTGTCTGCCATTTGGCTGAAACACGCCGCGCCTTTGTCTAACTTCTTCTGCATGTCGAAGTTAATCAACGCATCAAAGCCATCGTCAAAGTAAGGGCTGCGATATGCAGTATGTCCCCATACTTCACCCATCATCCAGAATGGCTGACCTGACTTACCGTTCTCTTTACGCCACTGCTCAAGACTGCTTGAAGCCTCTTCTTTCAAGCGTTTCCACACATCGCCTTCAACGTGCTTCACCGTATCGACACGGTAGCCATCAATGCCAAAGCGTTTCACCCAATCAGTTTGCCACTCAAGTAGGTAGTCCGAGACGGTGTAATTGTCACGCGCCTCTACGCGAGTACCAGGGTTATCCAATAGCCACTGCGCAGGCTTCACAGCTTTGTCTGATTCAGTGATAAAATCAGGCAAACCCGCCAATGACATAGTGATATCACTGCTGCCCGGAGCTTGGTATCCCGGTAGACCTGTTCTTACCCAGTCACCGCCCCACCATTTCGCCCAGTTTGGACTCTGGTAATCAATATTCTGGTGGTAGCTATGCCAGTTTTCGCCCGCTTTTGGCTGCCAATCCCCCCACTTCTTAGGTAGTTCAGCGTTTGGTTTTAACACCTCAATACCATCAAATTGCAAATCGGCTAACGTTGAGTAACCGGTGTGGTTGATTACTGCGTCCATCAATACTTTAAGGCCACGTTTGTGTGCCTCTTCCACCAGCTTTTTCAGATCATCTTCGTTACCGAAGTTCTCATCAATCTTGGTGAAATCACGCGTCCAGTAACCGTGGTAAGCGTAAAATGGGAATGAGCCGCTATCGCCGCCGCCCACAAAACCGTGTACTTGCTCAACGATTGGCGACAACCAAATTGCATCTGTACCTAGGCTCTTTATGTAATCTAGCTTTTCGATCACGCCTTTTAGATCACCGCCGTGGAAGGTGCCGATCTCTTCTTTGCCGTCTTTCTTGCGACCATAGCTGTTGTCATTGCTGGTATCGGCGTTGTTAAAACGGTCAACCATCACGAAGTAAATGTTGGCATTACGGTAATCAAACGGCACTGCTTCTTTGGTTTTCTTCACTGGCTCTAACAGCACTAAACCGCCGGAATCTTTGCTTGGTGTCAGCGATACTTGCTGATCTTTTACTTCGACCATTTGACCAGAATAGGCATCACGCAACTTGGTGCCATCGGGGAAACTGTCACCCAGCGCAATGGTGACCTCGCCGCCTTGGTAAACCTCACATTGCACTTGTGGGATTGGGCGTTTGAATTCAGTCTTGGCGGCTTTCTTAGGCTCTCGCTTGAAGCGCAGTGTTTTCGCTTCCGCATCAAAAGCAAAAGAGTAATCGCCAGTAAAGCGGATTTTTAACGGCAGTTCTGTTGGCTTTCCACAGTTCAGCGCGATAGGTTTGTTGAATTTGACCTTCTGGCTATCAGGCGCGACACAGTCGCCTTCAACGCCCGTGATTTTGAGCGTGTATCCGTCTTTGGTTAAGGGCACAACCAAAGGCTGCTCTGCACTTAAAGGAAAGTCACGGCTGTTGGTCGTGGTAGAGATGGTGATGTTTGGCTCGGCGATGGCACTTGCCGATGCAAGCAATAAGGTAGTCGTAATCAGATTCAGTTTCATCGTTCAGTCCATTGGTTGCGCATAGGCGCAGTATTCGTGTTGTAGTTTTATTCACACTAATAGTAAATGGATGAAAAACTGAGCACATCATTCTGAAAGGCTACGCCCTAAAGCTTGTGACGCTTCACATTTTGCTTTTATTGGGGCGTAGTTCTATTTATGAGCAGGGTAAAAGAGAGTTTAAAGCTGCACGCTACCAAGGTTACGCATTTGTCTCATCGCCCAATTGACGCGGCTGATGGTGTAAGAAGTCTGAGGGTAGACTTTGATGCGATACGGATTTGGCAGCACCACCGCAAGCCTTGCTGCTTGGCGTGTTGAAAGTTGTTTAGCAGGAATACCAAAGTAGTTTTGCGCAGCGGCTTCCGCGCCATAAATACCTGGACCAAACTCCACCACATTCAAATACACTTCAAGAATGCGTTTTTTACTCCACATTGCTTCCATCAGCAGAGCAAAATAAAGCTCATACGCTTTGCGCACATAAGAGTGTGAAGGAAACAGAAACACGTTCTTTGCAGTTTGCTGAGTAATCGTGCTCGCACCGCGAGAGGGACCGTTCTCGCCAGACTCTGAGATCACTTTAAACAAGGAATCAAAATCCACTCCGTAATGGGTCGGGAACTTTTGATCTTCTGTCGCAATCACGGCCAGTTGAATGTGTTTAGAAATATCACTCAAAGGCACCCATTCATTTTGACTCTCTTCAGGAAATCCTTCAGGAGGAGAAATCATGCGGCTGATCTTCCATCCCCAAATTGGTGGATCGATGTATTTCACTATGCCAACGAGCATCACTGGTAAAAGCAAAAGCACCAATAAGATATTGAACAGAAGGGATTTAATCTTTCTCAAAGTCCGACCTAGCCTGATTTAACAAAACAATATGATGCAAGTATAGAGTATGCAGTCTGTTTATCGTTAGTGAAAACTTGGTCAAAAAAAGCCCGATTTACAATGTAAAACGGGCTTAGAATTTGATTAGACTAAATTATTTGTGCAGCTTGTAGAACACGGTTGAAAGTGGAGGCAAACGAAGCTCAAGTGATTGAGGCAGTGATTCACTTTCAACTTTTTCCGTTTTCACACTGGTCAGCACTTTAAAATCGCTGCCGCCGTATTTGCTGTCGTCTGTATTCAGTAGCAGTTCGTATTGACCTGCATTTGGAACGCCTAAACGAAAGCGCTCGTGTGGTACGGGCGTAAAGTTGGTGATGATCAGAATACGCTCACCTTCTTTACTAATACGCTCGTGCGCTAGGATGCTCGCATCCGCTTCGTCTTGTAGACGCCACTCAAAACCAGCAGGAACACAATCTTGATCGTGCATCGCCGCTTCATTTCGGTACAAGTGGTTCAAATCTCGCATCAGCTTTTGAACGCCTTGATGACGCTCGTATTCTAGCAAGAACCATTGCAACTGATCATCGTGGTTCCACTCCGCCGTTTGACCGATTTCCGCGCCCATGAAGTTCAGCTTTTTGCCCGGTTGACCATACATATAACCGTAGTATGCTCTTAGGTTTGCGGTTTGCTGCCATTCATCGCCCGGCATCTTGTTGTGAATAGAGCCTTTGCCGTACACCACCTCGTCGTGAGAGAGAGACAAGACGTAGTTTTCGCTGTGCGCATAAACCAGCGGGAAGGTGATGGTATTGTGGTGGTATTTGCGGTGAACAGGATCTTCTTTGATGTATGAAAGACTGTCGTGCATCCACCCCATATTCCACTTGAAGCCAAAACCTAAACCACCCATAAAGGTTGGCGCAGACACCCCCGGAAACGCCGTTGACTCTTCCGCAATCGTCATCGCATTCGGGAAGTGCTTGTACACTTCTTCGTTCATCCATTTTAAGGTTGCGATTGCGTCGTAGTTTTCGTTGCCACCATCGACGTTTGGAACCCACTGGTCGTGGCTACGTGAGTAGTCGAGGTAAAGCATCGATGCGACTGCGTCCACGCGAATACCATCAATATGGAATTGTTCAAACCAGTACAGCGCATTCGAGACAAGGAAGCGGCGCACATGTTCACGGCCTAAATCGTAAATGTAGGAGTTCCAATCTTGGTGCCAACCGCGACGAGGATCTGGATCATGGAACAGAGGCGTACCATCAAAGTTAGCTAAACCATGATCATCCGATGGGAAATGCGCAGGAACCCAATCCAGCACTACACCGATACCAGCTTGGTGACACGCATCCACGAAGAATTTGAAATCATCAGGTGAGCCAAAACGGCTAGTTGGTGCAAACAAGCCAACAGGTTGATAGCCCCATGAACCATAGAATGGATGCTCAGACACAGGCATCAGCTCAACGTGGGTGTAGCCCATATCCACAAGGTATGGCACCAACTGCTCCGCGAGTTCGCGGTAGTTCAGGAAATCACCGTTCTCGTCGCGCTTCCATGATCCAGCATGTAGCTCGTAAAACGATAACGCTTCATCACGCTTTTGTGTCACTGCACGGTTTTGCCATTTCGCATCTTGCCATTGGTAACGCTTGTGATCGTAGGTAATGGATGCGAACGATGGGTATTGCTCAGAGTAGAAACCCCAAGGGTCTTGTTTGTGTGGCAACCCTTCCCCATTTGGCCCTTTGAGCTCAAATTTGTATTGTACCCCCTCTTCCAAACCAGGAATGAATAGGCCCCAGATACCGTAGTCTAAGCGTTGCATTGGATGACGACGGCCATCCCATTGGTTGAAGCAACCCACAAGGCTAACAGCAGATGCATGTGGTGCATAAACAAGGAAACGCACACCAGAGATGTTTTCACCGCCACGTTCTAGCGTGACAAAGTGTGCGCCCATGTAGTGATACATGTCTTTTGGCGTATGCAGATGCTCGTACTCTTGGTAGATATTGTGGTACTGGTACGGGTCATCAATAATTTGTTCAACACCATTCCAATCGACCGCTAAACGGTAGTGGGTCAGGTGTAAATCGCGTTGCTCTTTTAAGATGAAACCGCTGTCGCCATCACGCTCAAGCGCCACGCGAGGTTCACCATTAACAAGCAGTTCAACCTTGTTTGCGCCCGGCATCCAAACTCTCAGCGAAGCTTCGTCGTCAATGAATGGACCCAGCGCCGCAAATGGATCTGAGTAAGCCGCCTCAGCAAGCAGTTCGTATGCGCGTTCGTGTTGTTTCTTTATTTTCTTGGTTTTGGTGGTTTTCAAATCTTTCTCCCTAGAGCCAACATCCTTTTCAAGACCAGAGATCTGAATCAAACATCGGTTTCTCCACAGCCAACGTTGTGAACTCACAAAAAGACTCCGCTTCTCACGTTCGTTGCGTAAACGGCGTCAAAATACAAAAATGCCCGCTATTGTCGCGGGCATAATAACGGTACTTCATCCTAACGGATTGTGTTTTAGGAATGAGTGACCTAGACGGAACTTTCGTACCTCTGAGCTAACAAAATTGGTAATCAGCTCGTCCATCTACGCCACTCTAGGCATCTTACTTACTCGCCTGTGCACGAACTTCAGTAAGGCGTTTAGAAATACGATTCACATCTTCACGGCTGAAGATTTCATCTAGGTTCATCGACAATTTACGACGCCAGTTTGGATACTCATCCACCGTACCAGGAATATTGACCGGTTGATCCATTTCTAGCCAGTCTTCAAGCTGAACACTAAGCAGTGCAGAGTCACCCGCGGCTACGTGCAGTTGCAGCGCTTCGCTTAGGTATGAATCCATTGGCACATACTGAGCATCATGACCAATGCCTTCTGGCAAATAGCCATGCCAGCGAACGCTGTCTAGAATGCCTTGTTTGCACTTCAAGCGATCAGCGAATAGGCCTTCCAACTGCTGCTCATCAGGGTACAGACCAATCTCACGCCCCATCTTCAAGTCATCACAGTGCCAGAAACCGCGTAGTGTTGGCATATCGTGCGTACACAGCGCAGCCATAGATTGCTCAGCGTAGTGCTTCGGAGAAATAAAGCCACCGTCGTCTTTTGATGTTTCGAAGAAGAAGACTTTGTACGAATGCACACCCGCATCACGAAGGATATCAACGATTTCATCAGGTACAGTACCCAAGTCTTCACCGATTACAGAACACTGATGACGGTGAGATTCCAACGCTAGGATTGCTAGCATGTCTTCCACTGGGTAGTACAGGTATGCGCCTTCTGTCGCTTTCTCGCCTTTTGGAATCCACCAAAGGCGAAGCAGGCCAAGTACGTGGTCGATACGCAATGCACCACAATGCTTCATGTTAGCACGTAGCAATTTGATGTAAGCGTCGTAGCCAGTCGCTTCTAGAACCTGAGGGTTAAGCGGAGGCAGACCCCAGTTTTGGCCTAGTGGACCAAGTACATCTGGTGGCGCACCGATGCTTGCATCCAATACTAGCGCGCCTTCATCAGCCCATGTTTCGCTACCTGAATCTGCAACACCAACCGCAAGGTCGCGGTACAAACCCACAGCCATGCCTTTTTCTTCGGCTAGCGCTTGCGCTTCTTTGATTTGATCGTCTGCGATCCATTGCAGGTACATGTACAAGTGAACACGATCTTGGTTATCCTTGATGTACTTCTGAGTACCAGCTGCGTCGAATGTGCGGTATTTCTCAGGGAATACTGGCCAGCCCCACATGTTTGCATCTTCTGCATGTAAATCAGCATGAAGTGCATCGAATGCAGCTTGGTGTAGCAAGCTGTCGCCGCCTTTTTCAACAAAGTCCAAGAAGGCACGAGCGCGATCGGTGTTCTTGTCTAAATGGCGAGCTTTAAACTCACTGAATAGCAGCGGAAGAACGCTCATTTTTAGTTGCGAAACTTCGGTGTAATTCACCCAATGAGAGTCTCGCGCTTTTTGTAAACGTTGTTGGAACTCTGCGCTACCAACACGCTGTTGTGCTTCTGCACTTAGCGCGAATTCAGGTACAGAGCTTACGTCGATGTACATGATGTTCAACCAACGACGAGAAGACGGGCTGTATGGGCTTGCCCCTTCTGGATTCGCAGGGAACAGCGAGTGAATAGGGTTCAAGCCAATGAAGTCACCGCCACGAGAGGCAATATCACTCACCAGTTGTTTTAGGTCGCCAAAATCACCGATGCCCCAGTTATGCTGAGTACGCAGTGTGTAAAGCTGGATACTAGGACCCCATAGCTTTTTGTGTTGGTTTAGATCGTCTTGTTTGAAACACGCTTTCGGCGTAATGATCAATGACATCTCGTAAGGTGTTTTACGACGCTTACGACTGATGATCAGTTTGTGATAACCCCAAGCCAAGTTCTTTGGCAATGCAAACACTAGAGGGCCACCCTCAGCACGCTCATCACGAACAATTTGGGACTGAAGATAGCCTTCAAGTACCTCTCCTTGTTCTGTTTCTAAACGCCAGCTGAATTCACTCTCACGAGCACTCGTACCTAGGTTTAGTTCCACTTCGACTGGTTCGCCGTCGCGTAAAACAAGAACAGGGGCTAGTACGTCTTTTTTATGTTTCTTTTCAGCAGAAGCCAGTAGTTTTTCATCACTGCTAGTATCGTAGCCAAGCGAAGCGAGCAAGCGGCGTAGCGTCTCCTCAGACACTTTAGCCTCATCTCCCCAAGCACTGACATAGCTATCAGCCAATCTCGCCATTTCCGCGACTTTCTTTAATGCTGTTTGTTCTTTCATCGCTTTCTCCGAAGGTAATACCAACACCTTCCATGTAGGGTTTTATTGTTATCAATAACTTCTTTTGGAAAATGACCAAAGGTAGCGCTTGGCTACCTTGGTCTTAACTAGGTTCTATTAGCGTTTCACCGCTTCAAGTTTCCAGATATTGTTCACGTAGTCTCGGATTGAGCGGTCTGACGTGAACTTGCCAACAAGGGCGGTATTAAGAATGGCCTTCTTCGCCCAGCCAGCTTGATCTTTATATTGTTCGCTCATGTCTTCGTGCGCTTTCACATACGATGCGAAGTCCGCAAGACATAGGTATGGGTCACCGCCATCCAGCAGGCTATCGTACGTTGCACGTAGTAGGCCCGGTTGACCTGGAGTGAATTCTTCACCCAGTAGTAGGTCCATGGACGCTTTGAGTAAGTGATCCGCATTGTAGTAATCAAATGGGTTATAACCTTGAGCTTTCAGCGCTTTCACACCTTCAACATCTAGACCGAAGATATAGATGTTCTCATCGCCTACTTCCTCACGAATCTCAACGTTTGCACCATCCATTGTACCGATAGTTAGCGCACCGTTTAGCGCCATCTTCATGTTACCTGTACCTGATGCTTCTTTACCCGCTAGCGAGATTTGTTGAGAAACGTCAGCCGCAGGGATAATGATTTCAGCCATGCTCACGCGGTAGTCAGGGATGAATACCACTTTCAGCTTGTTACCGATGCGAGGATCGTTGTTCACCTTGTCTGCAATCTTATTGATTGCGAAGATGATTTCTTTCGCTAGGTGGTAACCCGGTGCTGCTTTTGCTGCGAAGAACACAACGCGTGGCGTACACTCAAAACCTGGTTCATTAAGAATACGGTGGTACAGAGACAGTACGTGTAGCAAGTCTAGATGCTGACGTTTGTACTCGTGCAGACGCTTGATTTGAACATCGAAGATTGCATTAGTATCGAGCTCGATACCCATGTTCTCTTTCACCCAAGTTGCTAGGCGTTCTTTGTTCTCTTTCTTCACTGCCATGAATTCTTTTTGGAATGTCGCGTCAGTAGCGTACTTCGCAATACCTTCAAGTTGCTCTAGTTTCGCTGGCCATTCTGGGCCGACTTTCTCAGTGATAAGCTGAGACAGACCTGGGTTACAGAACTTCAACCAGCGACGTGGCGTAATACCGTTCGTTACGTTGTGTAGACGTGTCGGGTACATTTCGTGGAACTCTGGGAATAGGTCTTTCTTAACCAATTCAGAGTGAAGTGCTGCTACACCGTTTACTGCGTAAGAGCCGATTACACATAGGTTTGCCATACGAACCATGCGGTGGAAACCTTCTTCGATGATAGAAAGCTTCTGTTGCTTCGCGACATCACCCGGCCACATTGCACGTACGTCTTGTAGGAAGCGGTGGTTAATCTCGTAAATGATCTCCATGTGACGTGGTAGCAGGTGCTGGATTAGCGACTCTGGCCATGTCTCTAGTGCTTCTGGAAGTAGCGTGTGGTTGGTGTACGCAAATGTCTTAGAGCTGATTTCCCAAGCCGCTTCCCAAGCTAAACCTTTTTCATCCATCAGGATGCGCATTAGTTCAGGAATCGCAATCGTTGGGTGTGTATCGTTAAGCTGGATAGTCTCTTGCTTAGGTAGATCCGCTAGCGAGTAGCCCGCAGCTTCGTGGCGACGTAGGATGTCACGTACAGACGCTGCTGAGTGGAAGTACTGCTGCATTAGACGCAGTGTTTTACCTTTCTCGTGGTTGTCGTTCGGGTAAAGCACTTTAGTGATGTTACCTGCGTCGATCAGTGCGTGCTGAGCTTCGAAGTAATCACCATTGTTAAAGCTTGCTAGTGAGAATGGTGCAATCGCCTGACATTCCCAAAGACGTAGCGGGTAAACCGTGTCTGATTCGTAACCCACAATTGGAAGATCCCAAGGCATTGCTCTTACTGTCATGCCTGGTACCCATTTGCGAACTTCTTTACCGTTCTCGTTAATCACTTCAACGTGACCGTAAAAACCGATCTCTTGCGCAAGTTCTGGACGCGCAATTTCCCAAGGGTAGCCTTCTACACCGCGCCATGCGTCAGGTGCTTCTTGCTGGCGACCATCTTTGAATGACTGTTTAAATAGACCGTATTCGTAATGTAAACCATAGCCGACAGTTGGGAACTCTTGTGCCGCACATGAATCCATGAAACACGCAGCCAGACGACCAAGGCCACCGTTACCCAATGATGGGTCGCGCTCTTCTTCTAGCAGATCAGTTAGGTTGTAACCTAGTTCAGCCATTGCTTCTGTTACTTGTTCGTACAGACCCATGCTGATTAGGTTGTTACCAGTCAAACGACCGATAAGGAATTCTAGCGAAAGGTAGTTAACGCTCTTCGCACTTTTAATGCGTGGATCTTCTTCTGTCGCAAGCAAATCTAGAGTAGTAAATTCAGCCAGAGCATGCCCCATTGCTAGGTACCATGCGCGGCTGTCTGCGTTTTCAATCGTATGAGCGTAAGTTACAGATAGGTGTTTCTTTACGCTTTCTTGGAACGACTTCTTGTCAAATTGTTTTTGTTGAGTAGGTTTCATTACGAAATTCTCACGTCTTTTGGTAATTCATCTGCCATACATCGTGCATTTACCTCTGTGAATAAACATCCTCCTAATTCTCATCCTTTGAAGGAGGAGGGCTGAGGGCGTAGAGGGGGTACCATTGCTAGGTTAGTGATCCAAATCTCAACAAAGTGAACTTTGCACCAGTTCTTAGTGATTTTGATCACAATGGAATGTGAGAAAGGTTAAAACCCGTTCATGACGCTTTTTATAGTCCACTCATCTGATGATGTGAAAATTGTAATATCGGTCACATTAACTCGGTCAGCGTAGAAGAACTTTTCGTAATCTATGTGCAACGCGATCTTAACGCTAACGAAACAAACGATATTTAAGTGACGAAAATCACAAATAAAGGGCGTAGTTGATGGTAAATCCATCAACCCTTGAGAATTAGGAAGTGGATCAAAGTAACGAACATTTCTGATGTCGTAACATCCCTCTCAGCTCACAGGATTGTACGCTTTTTATACAAACTAGAATTAGGCGATGTGAGTTATTTCTAGTTTTCGCTAGCTTTTATATTTAAGTGACCGTATGGAATGGTTTTTCAGACGGACGCAAGCCCCAATAGCAGCGACATTATCCGGTATTCAAACAGTGTTTTTGATGCTGATGGCCTCATTCAGTAAGACGGCTTTCAAGGGGGCTTTACTAGAATGATCACGTTGCTGTCATTTGGGTATACATAAATAAGGACATAACTACTAATGTGGATTCCATCTAAGCTTACTCGACCAGGACGCCTACACAATGCCATCGTGCGCCCACGAGTGTTGGACTTACTACAGCAAGCGCCTTACTACAAATTGGTTTTATTCCGATCCCCAGCAGGTTACGGAAAAACAACAATGGCAGCGCAGTGGCTATCCGATAAGCCAAACGTCGGTTGGTACAGCATTGATGACAGCGATAACGACGGCTTTCGCTTTGTAAACTATCTGCTTCAAGCATTAAACAAAGCCACCAACTTCAGTTGCGCTAACGCACAAAAACTGGCGGAAAAACGTCAGATCTCGTCTTTACGCTCCCTATTTAGCGAAGTATTCGCAGAAATGGCTGACTTTCATCAAGAGTGCTACGTGGTGCTTGATGACTACCATTTAATCACGAATGATGAAATCCATGAATCCATGCGTTTCTTTTTAAAGCACATGCCAGACAACCTCACCGTTGTGGTAACCAGTCGTGCAGCGCCGCCTCTAGGCACTGCAAACTTACGTGTTCGTGATTTAATGATCGAAATTGGCAACGAGATGTTGGCGTTTGATACCGAAGAAACCACTCGCTTCTTTAACCAGCGTATCGCCGATGGTATTGATGAAGACATGGCGAACAGCCTAAGAACCTATGTTGAAGGTTGGCCATCGGCGATGCAGTTGATCGCATTACAAGCCCAACATCAAAACCGCACATTGGCGCAAACTGTAGAGTCGGTATCGCAGTTCAATCACGCGCACTTGTGGGATTACTTGGTCGAAGAAGTGTTTGACTTACTCGATCACGAAACTCGTCACTTTTTAATGCAAGTATCCGTGCTTGACCACTTCAATGATGAGCTAGTGTTTGCCCTTACCCAACGCGAAGACGCACTGGGAATGATTGAATCGCTTAACCGTTACGGCTTATTCATTTACCCGCTCGAAGGGGAACAGAACTGGTTCCGGTTCCATAACTTATTTGGCGAGTTTTTATCTCATGAGCGCCAAGCTCGTATTCCTCAGCAAGAAAAAGATCTCCACCGCAATGCTGCTATCGCTTGGTTACAACAAAAAGCACCACACCAAGCGATTCATCATGCACAAAAATCGAATGATAAGGACTTAGTGGTAGAGATCCTAAACGAATTCGGCTGGAAGATGTTTAACCAAGGCGAACTCAGCACACTGGAAAGCTCAATTAACAAGTTGGACGATGATCTGTTGTTCAGCCACCCAAAACTTACGATGCTCCGAGCATGGTTGGCTCAAAGTCAGCATCGTTATAACCAAGTGGGCCACCTGCTTGAAGAAGCGGAAGAGGAACACAAAAAGCGTAACATTGCGTTAGATATTCATTATCAAGGTCAAGCAAACGCGTTGCTTGCTCAAGTGGCTATCAACAGTAACCAGCCAGAAAAAGCTCTCGAATTAGCGGAGTTAGCGCTTAGCCAACTTGATAACACAATTTACCGTAGCCGAATTGTGGCGACTTCGGTTGTTGGTGAAGTTAACCACGTGCTAGGTAAACTAGACCGTGCTTTGCCAATGATGCAACAAACTGAAAAGCTAGCTCGTCAGTACCAGGTATATCACCAAGCGTTATGGGCAATATTGCAGCAAAGCGAGATTTTAATTGCACAAGGTTACGTGCAAGCTGCCTTTGAACTACAAGATTCCGCATTCCGTCTGATTGAAGATCAGCAGCTTCAGCATGTTCCTCTTCATGAATTTTTGCTGCGTATTCGCGCGCAAGTACTTTGGTGCTGGAACCGACTTGATGAAGCGGAAGAATGCGCGTACAAAGGTCTGCAAATTCTCGAAAACCATTCACCAAGCAAGCACTTACATAGTTATTCGATGTTGGCGCGTATTGCGATTGGACGCGGTGAATTAGACAAAGCCGGTAAATTCATTGAGCACATCCAACACTTGATGAAACAGTCGACTTACCACGTAGATTGGACTGCAAACGCTTCACTATCGTTGATTCTATTTTGGCAAGCGCGTGGGAATACCGATGCAATGCAAGAATGGCTCAACACTGCGGTTCGTCCTGAATCGGCATGCAACCACTTTTCTCAATTGCAATGGCGTAACATTGCTCGCGCCCACATTAACTTAGGCCAATATACCGACGCTCGTGCTGCGTTAGATTTTCTCCAAGGTGAAGCTCGTCGCACTAACCTAATCACAGATACTAATCGCAACTTAGTGGTTGAAGCAGTCCTTTCTGCTCGCCAAAAAGATGAGGAGCAAGCCAAGGCTCTGTTAAAAGAAGCATTAGTAATGACGAACCAAACTGGCATGGTCGGAAACTTCCTGATTGATGGTGCAACCATTGGCGGTCTGCTGGAGAAGTTGAGCCTCCGCCATGAACTGGGCGATCTTGAGCGTCACCGTGCTCAACAGTTAATGAAGGACATTTCATCGAATCAACGTAGCCGGTCGATTCACTTTGATGAAGACTTTATTGAAAAGTTGGTGAATCACCCTAATGTGCCAGAGCTAGTACGTACCAGCCCATTAACACAACGCGAATGGCAGGTTCTGGGGCTGATTTATTCAGGCTTTAGTAACGAGCAAATCGCACAAGAGCTGGATGTGGCAGGTACGACAATTAAAACCCACATTCGCAACCTGTACCAAAAGCTTAATATTGCTAATCGTAAAGAAGCCATTGTGACAGCTGAAAATTTGCTACAGTTAATGGGATACTGAACTGCTAGATAAACGGGTTAAAACGTAAAGTAAAACACAAGGGTTGACGTAACACGTCAGCCCTTTTTTATGACTGACAGAAAGAGAAGTGCAATTTGCAAAGCACGTAAGTAACGTTGTTCATATAAAAAAATAGCCAACCGCAATAATCGCGATTGGCTTATATTTAGTGTGAACAAATTGTATTCACTAACAACGTCAGTTGGCTAGGTGACCCTCGGCTTAAGAAGGGTCGAGCAGTATTATGCATTAATCATGCCAAAATGCAAAGGCTTATTTTTGGGCACAAGATCTCATATAAGCTGGATTTATTCACGCGCAAATTATCAAAATGCAATTTTATAATGCAAATTGCAATTGCATAATGCAACCAAGATTGATAATTGATAGTAGAGTTAATCATCTCAAAAATGTAAACCAAGCATTAAAAGCTCGTTACGGCGGCATTGTCTTTTGGCGGATAATAAAGATAGGCAATAGATTGGATATAAAACCAAGTAGTTACAGCACTATTTCATACTTTTTTCATCGCAATGTTTGTATACTCTCTGCCATCGAAACGACTTAGCATTAGAGCAATGAACTACTTAATTACTTTCTTCAAGGGAATCGCCATGGGTGCAGCAGATGTTGTACCTGGTGTATCTGGCGGCACCATCGCGTTTATCACTGGTATTTACGATACGCTGCTTGAAAGCATTCGACGCATTAACCCCTCACTTTTCTCTATCTGGCGAAAAGAAGGGTTTAAAGCCGCGTTTAATCACATCAACGGATTCTTCCTAATCGCTCTGTTTGCCGGCATTTTCACCAGTATTGCAACGCTAGCAAAGTTGATTACTTGGCTTCTTGACACACACCCGATCCCACTTTGGTCATTTTTCTTTGGTCTAATTTTGGTCTCTGTGTATCACATTATTCGTCAGGTTGAGCAACGCGATCTTGTCCGCTTTGTCATTCTGCTCGTTGGTGTCGGGTTTGCTTATAGTATTACTGTGCTCAAATCTTTACACATGGAACCAACGGCCATTAACACCTTATTCGCTGGAGCTATCGCGATTTGTGCGATGATCTTGCCGGGTATCTCTGGCAGTTTTATTTTGCTGCTGATTGGCATGTATGCTCCTGTATTAGCCGCAGTGAAAGGTTTTCAAGTCGATACATTAGCGCTATTTTTGTCTGGCTGCGTGATCGGTTTACTGTCCTTCTCTCACTTATTGTCGTGGTTACTACGCAAGTTCCGTGATTTCACCCTGATGTTTTTGACTGGATTAATGATTGGTACGTTGCCAAAGATTTGGCCATGGAAAGAAACCATCACTTGGCGCACCAATTCGAAGGGCGAACAAGTGCCATTGCTACAGCACAACCTATCACCATTTGAATTTGAACACGTGACATCACAACCTTCTCAGTTAGTACTTGCTGTCGTAATGATGCTTGCAGCCATTGCTCTGGTTTTGGGTCTAGAGAAATTCGCAGATTCAGATAAATAACTTTGGTATCAAACACATACTGAACCAAATAAAAACGGAGCCAATTGGCTCCGTTTTTATCTATTGGCTAAGGGCAAAAACATCTCAATTGAAAACTCTGCTGTATTTGATGCAATAAAGTCCATCGCATTACTAAGAAGCTGGTCACCGAGGTATAACGCACAATTTACCGAGGTCACGAGTTGGCGAGCGGCGCATCTGTGCTACGATGCTCGTAATGTTAAGTGATAAATGCTGAACCTTAATGAAACTGTTACAAATCGCCGCTGTTTCAGCCGCATTAGTTGCGGGATTTTATGCCCCGACTCTAATAAAAAGCTTTTCTTCTTCCACTCAAAGCAAGTCAATAGATGAATACTGCTTTCTCTCTACATCCTCTTGCGTCCAAGAAAATGTTACGATGACGCTAAACTCAGAAACTGCTCAACCCTTGGTTCCTACCACTCTAAATGTTGAGTGGCATACAAGCGATGCTAAGCAACTCATCCTAAGTCTTTCAGGAAGAGAAATGGAGATGGGTGAGCCTAAGTTTTTGCTGAAGCAAATCGCTCCTGGCCAATATCAAGGTGACATCATTCTCCCGGTTTGCACGGAGGATGCAATGACTTGGGTTGGTGAACTCAGTGATGGAGAGAATACCGTTTACCCTGCTATAAAAATGCAAAGATAAGGAATCGTTATGAGCCGCAATTGGTCCCTATTTCTCGTAGCTGCTTTCGCACTCGGGTTTGGCGTAAAGAGCTATTTAGATAACCAGAAAACGAAGCCAGAGCAAGTGGACAGTTCCACCTCTCAACAAACGGTATTGTTTGGGGAAAATAACCAAGCCGTCAATATCTTCGATGTGAATGACCCTCGCATCCGAGTCGTCTATTTTGGCTTTACTCGCTGCCCAGACGTTTGCCCAACTTCTCTTGCAATGCTGGCAGGAGCACTGAATCAAATTGACGACGCGCAAAAAGCACAACTACGCCCGATGTTCATTTCTTTAGACCCAGAGCGTGATGAGGCCGATGCATCAGCAAAATATGCCCATTACTTCCATCCAATGATTGAAGGCCTATCGGCACCACTTGATGTAACGACACCTTTGGCACACAACTATGGTGTCATTTTCCGTAAGACAGAATTGGAAGGCTCGGAACTAAAGTACACGCTGGATCATAGCTCTTACTTTTACTTCTTGAAGCCGGATGGCACGTTAATCACTAAAGTACCGCATACGCTCTCGCCGGCACCGATTGTTGAAGCCATTTCAAAACTAACGACCGAAGGCTCTTCAAATGACGGTTAAGTCAGTGCTGAAGCAATTTTTCAATTTCCTAACTCATACCAACCCCAATGTCGAACAAGACGTCGATACGATCATTGACGCCATTGGAGGCATAGAGAACCTGATAGAAACTGGTGCATGTGCGACTCGGCTGCGTCTTACCCTCAGAGCGACGTCCGTCATCGATAAGAACGCACTCAAAAATCATGGCGCGCATGGCGTCGTGATATTGGATGATCGTCATATCCAAATCATATACGGCTTAAAAGCCAACACGTATTCGCAGATTATGGAAGAGCGCATCACAAAACAAAGTTAATATTTTTGCAGTATAGCTACCCTCTTTAAAAAAGGGCAGCTATACTCTTTTGGCTTAATTAACTCACTTATTTATTAACCAAAGAAGAGGACACAAGATGATTGTATTGAATAACACTAACTGGGCATCGCAAGGGTAACCCTAACAGCACCAACTCTGTGGCATAACCACAACTCCCCTTCTCTGCCCGGTCTTCACCGGGGTCAACTCTATCCGAATTAGACCCTAATGCGATTTGTATTAAGGCGCTTTGTTGCGTCTGGGATAATTCAATAATGAATCAAACACATACTTTTTGTGACACATTAGTTTCAACTTCAAACCCTCTAAAACAATTGGGTTGGAAACCATTTTTTCAGCAACAACTGACATTAGACGATTACGACAACACTATTTTTGCTCGTGTAATTGCGCATCACCGAAGTGGTTATTTATTGGCAACAGAAACTGGGCAAGTTCATCTTAATGCCCACCATTCTTTACCCAATATGACCGTCGGAGACTGGGTAATCTTAAATGAAGATCAGCAATTTGTTCGCTTACTGGATCGCTTGAGCCTCTTTAGCCGCAAAGCCGCTGGCAGCAAAGTGGCAGAGCAACTCATCGCAGCCAATGTGGATACAGTGTTTATCGTCTGTTCCCTTAACGACGACTTCAATTTAAGTCGTATTGAACGTTATCTTGCCTTGGCTCATGAAGCCGAAGTCGAACCCGTCATCGTGCTTTCCAAGGCCGATTTGTGTGACAATACTGATGAACTAAAAAGCCAAGTACAGAAGCTCGACCCTCTATTAGCTATAGAGACAGTCAACGGCTTAGAAATAGAGAGTGCTTCTAAACTCATGACCTGGTGCAAAGAAGGACAAACCCTCGCTTTTATCGGTTCTTCAGGCGTTGGCAAATCAACTCTTGTTAATGCATTACTCGGGCAACAAGAACAGGCAACTGGGTATATTCGTGAAGACGATAGCAAAGGGCGACATACAACTACATCGCGCTCTATCCATATATTACCTGATGGCGGCATCTTGATTGATACTCCGGGAATGCGCGAGCTTCAACTAGCAGATTGTGAATCGGGGGTCAGTGAGGCATTTTCTGACATTGAGGCTCTCGCTCAGCGTTGTCGCTTTGGTGATTGCCAGCATCAAACTGAGCCGGGTTGCGCAATTCAAACTGCGATTGAAAATGGCAAACTGGAAGTTCGTCGTTTCAATAACTATCAAAAACTATTGCGAGAACAAGCCTTTAACGGTGCGACTTTGGCAGAGCAACGAGCTCAAAGTCGACAGTTCGGGAAACTCACTCGAAATGCCATGAGTGATAAGCGCAGGCGCCAACAAAGTTATTAATTTGTTGCGTTTGAGTTGTCAATAAAATCAAAGGAGACGAAAGTCTCCTTTTTAACAACTTTATTAAAAACCATTACTCATAACTAATGATAATTTTCAACATAAAAATCTTATTTAAATAACATTGAGCAAACATTTAATCCAAAAACAAACTAAAACTAGACACAAAATATTACCAAGCTAAGATATGTGATATTCAGCAAGAAAATGGCTGAATTTATAAAAACAGGATAATTGATAATCATGTGTCTTAGTGACCAGAAGCAATGCTCACCCCTTGCAATATAAGGGCATTATCGCCGTGTAATGATGGACTATTGCCCTGCCACTCTGGCATAAAATTGCAGGAATGATGTATGCAACACAACAGCCTCGTTGCCCGATATGCTCGTGGTAACCTCGTCGTCCAGATCCTTGTCGGTATCGTCTTTGGTATTTTGCTCGCGACAATTTCTCCAAGCCATGCCGAAAGCGCGGGATTAATTGGTAGCCTTTTTGTCGGTGCGCTTAAAGCGATCGCGCCAATTCTTGTGTTTATTTTGGTTGCCGCTTCAATTGCAAACCAAAAGAAAAACCAACACACTTACATGCGCCCAATCGTTGTACTGTACCTGATGGGTACATTCTTCGCGGCGCTATCAGCAGTGGTTCTAAGCTTCCTTTTCCCGACCAATTTAACGCTTGTCACCGGCGCTGAAGGTGCAACGCCTCCTCAAGGTATTGCTGAAATTCTACGCACATTGTTGTTTAAACTGGTCGACAACCCAGTAAATGCACTAGTAGAAGCAAACTACATCGGCATTCTTGCTTGGGGTGTGGGTCTGGGTCTTGCACTACACCACGCATCGGCAACAACGAAGGCCGTATTTGAAGATCTAAGCCACAGCGTGTCTCACATTGTGCGCTTTATCATTCGTCTTGCACCATTTGGTATCTTTGGCTTGGTTGCTTCAACGTTTGCGACAACAGGCTTTAGCGCGCTAGCAAGCTACGCACACCTTCTGGCGGTTCTTCTTGGCGCAATGATGATCATCGCACTCGTTGTAAACCCGGCGATCGTGTTCGTTAAAACCAAACAAAACCCTTACCCACTTGTATTCCGTTGTCTACGTGAAAGTGGTGTAACAGCGTTCTTCACTCGTTCAAGTGCAGCGAATATTCCAGTAAACATGGCACTATGTGAGAAGCTAAAACTGGACGAGGATACATACTCAGTATCTATTCCTCTAGGTGCGACCATCAACATGGCTGGTGCTGCAATCACTATCACAACACTAACGCTTGCAGCTGTGCACACTATGGGTATCGAAGTTGATCTACTGACTGCGCTACTGCTCAGTATTGTGGCTGCGGTTTCTGCATGCGGCGCATCAGGTGTTGCAGGTGGCTCTCTACTACTTATCCCACTTGCGTGTGGCCTGTTTGGTATCTCAAACGACGTAGCAATGCAGGTTGTAGCGGTTGGCTTCATTATCGGTGTGATTCAAGACTCTGCAGAAACTGCGCTAAACAGCTCAACAGACGTTGTCTTTACGGCAGCAGTTTGTAAATCAGAGCAGCAAAAAGCTCAGTAAGACTGACAGAACAAAGAGAAAGGGGAGCCGATGATGGCTCCCCTTTTTTGTTTAATTGCGCTCAATTACGCGGTGACCAAAGCCACCTCTTCAATTGAGAAATGCTTACTTGGCTCAACAAACTCTTGCTGCGCAGCAATAGTTTGCAGCTCCCATTCGCCTGCATGGTACGTTGCACTTAACACCCCGTAGCATGCGTCATGACAATGTTGGAAAGCTTGCTTGGGAGACCAGCCTTTTAAGAGTCCCGCGGTAAAGATAGCTGAAATAAGATCGCCCACGCCAACAGGTTGTTTAGCAAACTCAAATTGAGGACGCTTCGCAAGGTAAATGCCTTCTTGCGTAGCCAATAGCATGTTGAAGCTGCCATTTTCTAGGCAGTAAAGGTGCTTAACTAGCACCACTTTTGGACCTTTCTCTAGCGCACGTTGGCATGCGGTGATCGCATCGTCTAATGAGTGGATTTCCATCTCAGCAAATTGACTTAGCTCGAATTGGTTCGGAACGATCACGTCCGCCATTGGCATCAAACGCGTTAGAAGATTTTCAGCAATGCCCGGAGCCACAATGCAGCCTTTGTCTGGCGCGCCCATCACAGGGTCGCAAACATAAAGTGCGTTCGGGTTCGCTTGCTTCACTTTCGTCACGGTATCTTCAACAGCAAGGCACTGCTCTGCGCTACCTTGGTAGCCCGTCAATACCGCTTGGCACTTTTCCAGCGCGCCGATGTTACCAAGTCCACGAACTAACTCGCTGATGTCTTCAGCCGCAAACGCTCGCCCAGTCCAGCCTTCTTGATACTGCGTGTGGTTAGAAAATTGAACGGTATGAATCGGCCATACTTCAAAACCCATGCGTTGCATTGGGAAAACGGCACTGCTGTTACCAGCATGACCAAAAGAAACATGAGATTGTATAGAGAGGATACCTTGCATAGTACCTTACCTCTTATTGTAGTTATCGATAGTTCAAAGACAGCGGCAAGCGCCAGTTTTGCGAAACCAGTAGTGTATCCGACAAACCAAGATTCTCTAACTCAATTCTCCTCAATATCTTCAGAGTAAGTTGGCGCGCTGGTTTTCAACACCATCTTCTTAATTTCCATTTTGTCTTTATTCAGTGCGATTTCTAGGGTATCTCCTTCCCTTATCCCGAGCTGAGCTAGGATTACGCTTGGAATGACTACGGCGGTGTCGTCACCGATTTTAACAGGTTGACTTATCATCTTTCGTCCTCCAAATGTCGAAAATGAGTTTTCACGTCATTGGATGTCTAGCCTCAAATACTTTGAGCTGACTTGGATTTGGCGTAAATGCCTAAAAACAAAGAGCCTTCCACACCGCGTTTGGGAAGGCTCTTTCAGTATTATTTTTTAATTTGCTAAAGGCTCATGCTTCGCAGCAATCAGACCGTAAGCACTCCAGCCAAGGAAGGTTACGATAGAGCCCCACATCATCGCTTCGTAGCCGGAGCCGTAAAGCGCGTAGAAACTGTACAGAGAGCCAATCAGAGCGATAACGTTGGTGGTTTTCATCTCGCGCTCCGGCACGTGCGCCACTTGCTGCATGATGAAGATTGCGCCCATACATAGAATGTAAGGAATAACGTTTGTTACTACCGCTAGGTTAACCAGCGCTTCGAACTGCTCGTTCAGCGTTGGAGAAATCGTCATTAGAGACAATACAGATTGGATAATAGTAATCGCGATCATACCTTTGATTGGCGTACCACGTTTGTCCACTTGAGAGAACAATTTAGGGAAGAAGCCCGCATCAGAAGACGATTTGAACACTGACGCGATAGTGAATTGCCAACCCAATAGAGAGCCCGCACAAGCCAATACCGCCATACCCGCAACCACTTTACCAGCGGCAGAACCTAGCATCACTGTCCATACGGTTGAGAATGGCGCTGTAGAAGCGGCAAGCTCAGAGTTTGCAACGATACCAGAACAGATGTTTGTCGATACAATGTAAACCACAGCCGCGATTAGCGTACCACCTAGCACTGCGATTGGTACGTTCTTCTCTGGGTTTTCTACCGCTTCAGAGTTCGCACAAGCTGATTCAAGACCAAGGAATGCCCATAATGTCATCGCAATAGAAGCACTCACTGCCTCACCAAATGGCAAGCTGTGTGGGTTCCAAGCTTCAATGTACATGGTTGGGTTAAACCAGAACCAACCAACAATACCCAATGAACACACTGGTAGGATTACGCCCCACACGGTGAATGTACCAATTTGACCTGTGATTTTCGCACCACCGAAGTTAGCGAAAGTACAAATCCAAAGAATGGCGATGGTGTACAAACAGGTTTCGACCGGAGATAGGGTCACTTCAAAGAATGCGGAGCCGTAACCCACACAGGTAATCGCGATCGCAATATTCGCAATAAGGAGCGACAAACCGTAAGTCCAGCCCGCCATAAACGCACCCGATTTACCGAATGCGTAAGACGCGTAACCGTTCATACCGCCGTCTCGTTTACTAAAGCGACCACATTTTGCAAACACATAAGCCAACGCCAAAGAGCCCGCCGCCGTGATCAGCCAAGACAACACTGAAATGGTACCCACTTGCGCCAGTTTACTTGGCAGCATGATAATACCGGAGCCAGCCATATTGATGAACGTCAGAATGGTTAACTGCACCACCGACATTTTTTTAGTTTCAGTACTCATAAATTATTCTCCACGAATAAGCGGTTCGCACCGACGCCGGAGCGTGGTGCGAACGGGTAGATTAATCTTTTAGGACATAACAATGTGCGGTAGTGCGACCGTTAACATCTTCAAGGTACACACCTTGAATTTCTGGCGCGAAGCCTGGGAAGCGGTTAATGCCTTCTTCTAGAGATAGGAAGTAATCCACCACCTGTTGAGTCCAGACTTCACCAGTGATCACACAGATAATGCCTGGAGGGTAAGGAAGTGCGCCTTCAGCGGCTACGCGGCCCACGGCCTCTTTAAGTGGTAGGTAATTGCATTCACCACGGAAGTATTTGCGTGTTGCTACGTCAGGTTTGTGAACCATTTGTGGGAAGTACTCGCTGCGGAACATCGCTTTTTGTAACTGTTTCACGTTCAGCTCTTTGTACATGTCATGCATTTCCTGACATAGCTGACGGATGGTGTAGCCACGGTAGCGTTCTTTATTCGCTTCGTAGACGCTTGGAAGTACGATACTTAAAGGGGCATCATCACGGATGAATTTTTCGAATCGGTTAATTTGAGCCACAAGGTGACGGATCTTACCCATATCTTCCGCAGGAGTGAGTAGGAACAAGATAGAGTTCAAGTCGCACTTTTCAGGGATGATGCCATTTTCACGAAGGAAATTCGCTAAAAGCGTTGCAGGAATACCAAAGTCTGCGTAGCTGCCATCTTCAGCAATACCTGCTGTGGTTAGTAGCAATTTACATGGGTCAACGAAGTATTGACCTTCACCGTACCCCTCGAATTTGTGCCAGCTTGCGTTTGGCTCAAACATGAAGAATTTCTTGTTCGTTGCTATCACGTCAGTGTCGTAGCTGCCCCAAGGTTGGCCTTCGACTTCATCTGGAATGAACGGACGAATCAATTCACAACTCTTAAGGATTTCTTTACGCGCTTCGATACCTGTCTTAACCGCATCGCGCCATAAACGCAGACCTGCTTCGCCGTCGTGGATCTTCGCGTTCACATCAAGCGCAGAGAACAGTGCGTAGAATGGTGAAGTCGATGCGTGCATCATAAACGCGTTGTTAAAGCGTTTGTGGTTACAGTAACGAGCTTGACCTTTGATATGGCGGTCTTTTTTGTGGATTTGCGATGTTTGAGAGAAGCCAGCTTGTTGTTTGTGAACAGACTGAGTCACGATCACACCTGCGTCTTCTGGTTTCAAATCCAGCAGCAGTGGTGAACAGTCTTTCATCATAGGGATGAACTGCTCGTAACCAACCCACGCAGAGTCAAACAGGATGTAGTCACAAAGATGACCGATCTTATCCATCACGTAACGAGCGTTGTAGATAGTACCGTCGTAAGTACCAAGCTGGATAATAGCAAGACGGAAAGGACGTTCATCGCGTGCACGTTCTGGGTCCACTTTCGCGATTTGAGCACGAATGTATTCTTCATCGAAACAGTGTTCATCCATACCACCGATAAAGCCCCAAGGGTTACGCGCCGTTTCTAAGTAAACTGGCATACCACCCGCTTGGATTAACGCACCGTGGTGGTTCGATTTGTGGTTGTTACGGTCGAACAGTACCAAATCACCTTCAGTTACCAGCGCGTTACACACTACTTTGTTTGAAGCAGAAGTGCCGTTAAGTACGAAGTAAGTTTTGTCCGCGTTAAATACTTTTGCAGCGTGCGCTTGCGCTTGGTGTGCAGAACCTTCGTGGATCAGCAAGTCACCTAAATCCACGTCCGCGTTACACAAGTCACTACGGAACAGGTTTTCGCCAAAGAAATCGTAGAACTGTTTACCAGCTGGGTGTTTTTTGAAGAACTGACCACCTTGGTGTCCCGGACAGTCAAACGCTGAGTTACCCATCTCAACATAGTGCGTTAATTGCTTGAAGAAAGGAGGAAGAAGACGACATTCGTACTTGGTTACTGCCTCATTGATTTGACGACAGTAGTACTCAATAGATTGTCTTTCTAAATCGATAACGCCAGTTAGCCAAACGTAATCTTCTGCCGAAACTGGGTTTTCATCCGTTACTAAGAAAACTGGAATACCGTAACCCGTTTCAGAAATCATTTTATGCAGACCTGCTTTAATGTCTGCTGAAGTAATAATAGCCGCACCAACGTCGGTTAATTCAACTTGCTTTAAAGGTTGTAAATGACGATTAAATTGTTCATCTAAAGATTCAGCTAATAAACTGAAGTCTTCTGGCATGTAATTACTAACACCTATAATTAAACGTTTCATTTGGAATATCTCTTTTTTGTTCTTTAAAATTGACAGGTACAGATATTACAAACGAAAAAGATATTTAAAATTCAAAAAACAAATTTCGTGATTAAATTTTCATATTTAAAAGTCTTATTTTCTCGAATTAAAATTTCGCGATCTTCATCACTTTCCAATTGATAGCCCAATGATATTGAAACCAGGCTTAAAAGGAAAAATAATTAAAAATTGTGTGACCACAGCCATTGTTGTTAGAAATAAAATATCAAGAAAATAATTTTTTGAGATTTCCATCACTATATAATTATTAGGACTATATTATTAGGAATGATAAATATTTTAATTTTAACTAAATTTAAACACATAATAAAAAAGCCATCAACACATGTATTGATGGCTTTTTACTTTAGGTGCAAAGGAAACACAATTCAATTAAATAAATGACTATCTAGTTTGACTCCATCATTCGACCATTGCTGATAACGTTTTACAGACATGCCTGACGAGTACATAGTGTGTTTACAATCCATGCACTCGACAAAATACAAGCCACTCATGCCAGCCATAACGTGCAGTCTACGGCTATCGCAACGCTTACAGGACAAGCGTTTTACTTTGGTATTGACGTCAATACGACGAGCAAAGTTTAACGTTTCGTGAGAACATAAAGCCTCAACAGCACTATCTTTAAATGGATGTTCACTCAACAAGTAATTAATGGCGTAATCATACACCGGGGGGATTGAAGATTTTCCACTTTCAATATTACTTATTTTAGCGACGGAAACACCTAATAAAGAAGCGAACTCAGCCTTACTGTACTCTAAGATAAACCTTGAAGAGATAAATTTATCTGCACTAATGATTCTCAACATACACAAATCTCTAATATAAATAAAAACAGAGATAAAAAATTATCTCTATTTATTATGAAACATGTAATGAAAAAGTTACTTCCTAGTGTAATTCTGCATATTAACTATGCTATTTTATTTTTACGTTATCTTGCGCCTAATTAATCATAAAATCAATAATCGACACCTAAATATAAAAGAACAATTTAAGATTTATAATACATTTTTTAATTTACATTATTAGATAAAGTAATGAGTACTATTCACCTATAAATCGGGGCATCAAGTATTGCTCTTCAATCATTATTACTATCAATTGAAAAGGCTTGATCTAAGCCCAATAGCGGAAGTAAATAAAGAGGGAAAAACCTCTTTTTTAAGGTAAACAGATCCCATCTTAGTTAAGTACTAAAAATATGTTGAAAAATCGCATAAATAGTATGCACATCAGTAAAATGACTGCTTAAGTAAGTTTACATTCTGTTGTCGTGACTGATAGAGATACTGGCAAAAGAGCAAAAGAAAAGCCTCACTCTTGAGGCTTCTGGATAAGATAGGTTATGGTTGAAGGAAGTTTTGAGTGAAATCGAGCGCCTCTTTAGAGAGCTTTTTTTCGTTGGGCGATGTGCTTGCCTGGTCTTCTGCTGTTACCGTTGTCATGTTAGGCTGAAAATCTAGTGTTGATGCCTCCTCCCAAGCTTCGGAGGCGTCTTTATTCTCATCATTCAACACCGCATTGAGCTCCTCTTCCGCAGGAAAATACGCTTCGCGTTTGTACACTTTGTTAAGGGCTCGAATAATAGAGTGCTTTCTCACCATTCCTGAGGCCAGTTTTCTTTGCAACGGCTTCGCTATGGACTGCAATCCAACGACAACATCAACACCAATATTGGTTGCCACTTCATCACGTAACGTACGCGCAGGTTGGTAGCCCATATTGGCAGCAAGAAACAGCCAAACGTAAGCAATTGCATTACCCGTTTTACCTTTATCCTTCCACGCTTCGCCAGCATGATACATCGCTTTAGCACTGCCACCTTCCGCGGCCCGTTCTAGCCAGTAGCAACCTTTAACCATGCTTTTTTCTGTACCAATGCCATTTAGGTAACATAAGCCGACTTGGATCTTGCCATCCGCACTGTCTTTTTCCGCCGCTTTCATAAACCAGTAAAGCGCATCTGCACTGCGTCCTGCACTATTGTCTGGTGAAAGCTGCCATTCCCCCATATAAATCATGGCATCAATGCAGCCTTCTTCGGCGGCAGTTTCAATCAGTTGGTTACCTTTTGGGATATTTTTTTCAGTTCCTCGACCAAAGACCAAGGCCTTGCCCGTCGAAAATTTCGCTTCGGTATCCCCTTCCATTCCCGCAATTGCGGTACGCCAGAAGTTTGCCTGCTCTTTTAAAATCACATCTTCGCGCATGCGTTCACTTAAGCGAACAATGCCATACATCCCCGTCACATTGTCCAGTTTAGCGGCTTTATCATACCAATACAGCGCTTGACGAATGTTGTCCTTTTCGGCTTCTTTCGCTAGAAATAAAATGGTGGGGATATGCCCGGTTTCTGCTTTGAACTCTCGCTCTTTACGCTCTTGCTCTCGCGCTTTATGCATCGCCTTTCGATAAGCGGCTTCGCGAGCTTTCCTCTCTGCCTCGAGTCTCTGTTTCCGCATCGACAACGAGATCATCCACACAAATATCAGGACGAGTGAAAGGCCAGTTGCCGCAATGGCAATGCCCATACTACTCATAAATAGCCTCTTTTGGTTTCAGGGCCCAATTCAACTCCCTTTCAGGGAAATCTTATGATTACGCGCCGACGTAATGCCGACTACCTTCATTATATAACGACCACTTAGCGAAAATCTGAAGCTTGCGAATACTTAATGGCGGTATTTTACTCAACATCACTGTAACTTATTTTTAAAAGAAAAATATGGCCCTCATTTTTATAGAACTTAATCACGGTTTTGGGGCTGAGATATTCTCATCCCCTATCATCCCCCCTTACTCCTCCCATAAAAATTCACATTTTAATGATGTGCAGAATCTCTCACTATGCGCCTGTTTTATTATTTAATTTGTGAACAAAATCGACTGTGACAGAAAATTTGCACCTGTAAAAAACTTAACAGCCTGCTCTCACATTTTGCTGATGATTCAGTGTATTAGCATCTAATTGAACATTTCCTTTTTTGGCATCTGCCTTTCTAGCGTGTGCAAAACCTTCTTGATGATTGAGTCAGCGAAGGCAGCGCGCAGCTCAATATCAATTCAATAACAATGGATTTGTAAACGTGGACAATAAGACATTTAAATTATCAACAATTGCCAAAACCGTACTGCCTTTGATTTCCGTCGCGGTAATCAGCGGTTGTGGTAGTGATAGCACGAACGAAGATACGACGAACCCTGGCTCAGGCTTGTACCCTGCGGGAGAGAACGAAGTCGTCATTTATTACAAACGTGACGTAGCATCAGCTTCAACAGCAAGCGACTACGAAGGTTGGGGCTTGCACCTATGGAACGGTGAGGGCTGTACCAGCACAGATTTAGACGCAATGGGCATTCCGGGAACAGGAACGGATTGGTCTGCGCCACACCCATTCGATGGCATCAACGACACCTACGGTGCTTACTACGTACTGAAAATAAACCCTGACGCCTCTGACCCACACGAATGCATGAACTTCATTCTGCACAAAGGTGATGAGAAAGCGTTCGGCAGCGCAAACTCAAAAGTAGAGTTGACGAAAATCGGCGAATCGAAAGGTTTGTTTGGCTTCCACGGCAGCAGTGAACTTTACTACGAGCCAATAGAAGAGCGCCCTGTTGATATTGATGGTCAAAAAGCCCATTGGTTAGACGCCAACACCATTGCATGGGAAGCGGCGACCAGTGCGGATTCCATGAAGCTGTTCTACAGCCTTAGCAATGACATCAAAATGGATGAAGATAAGCAAATCTCTGGCGGTACAGCGGTTGAGCTGACAAAAGCTGGTGAGTTGTCTGATGGTCTGAAATCACGCTTCCGTCACCTTGCTAGCCTTCAAGCTGCGGGTATCGATGTCGATGACGCGACCTTGCGTACGATCCTGAAGTCACAAATCGTTATGGTGGCTTACAACGCAAATGGTGACGTCATTTCTGCAACTGAAGTGCAAAAACCGGGTGTTTTGGATGCGGTGTTTGCCGATTCCAAGGCAGGTAACGCGATCGGTCAAGAACTCGGTGCGATTGTGGAAGGCGGTGCCGCAACCTTCAAACTATGGGCACCAACTGCCCAAGATGTTGATCTGATAATCTACGATGAAAACTTAGCAGAAGAAGCGACCGTTGCCATGACGGAAGACCCAGCAACAGGTATCTGGGTTTCTGAGGCACAAAGCAACGTTGTCAACAAATACTATCGCTACCAAGTTAAGGTGTACCACCCTACAACAGGGGTCGTTGAAACGCGTTTGGTAACAGACCCATATTCAATGAGCTTGTCTAAAAACTCGCGATACTCGCAAGTGGTTGATTTAGATGATCCAAGCTTAATGCCTCAAGATTGGAAAAACTACGCACGCCCAACGGTTAAAAAAGACGAAGACCACGTCCTTTACGAGTCACACATTCGTGATTTCAGTTTTAACGACAGTAAAGGCACACCAAGTCTTGATGGCAAATATCTGGCGCTTACAGAACCTGAGCGTGAGTCTGTTTCTCACTTAAAAGCCCTGAAAGATGCTGGCCTAACAACGCTACATATCCTGCCAGCATTTGATATTGCAACCGTGGATGAAGACGCTGACAAGCGAGTCGATATCACCGACACCGTGGGTAAACTTTGTGGCATCAAGCCAGAAGCCTCCATTTGTGAGACCGAAGATGACGGCAAAGTGATTGAAGAGGTATTAAATAGCTACGACCCAACAACGGGCAAAGCACAAGCGTTGATGAACGATCTTCGCATGCTAGACAGCTTCAACTGGGGTTATGACCCTTACCACTACACCGTGCCAGAAGGCAGTTATGCGACCGATCCTAACGGATCTAAGCGTATTCTTGAGTTCCGCGAAATGGTTCAAGCGACGCATAAAATGGATCTGAAACTGGTCATGGACGTCGTGTACAACCACACAAATGCATCTGGTGTGAACGAAAAATCAGTACTGGATAAGATTGTCCCTGGGTACTACCACCGCCTAAACGTCAACACTGGCGGCGTCGAAAACTCAACCTGTTGTGATAACACCGCAACCGAGAACTTGATGATGGGTAAACTAATGGTTGACTCATTGATGGTATGGGCGGATGACTATAAAGTCGATGGTTTCCGTTTTGACCTTATGGGCCACCAGCCGAAAGATGTGATGGTTTACGCACTTGAAAAAGTCCGTGAAATTGACCCGAATACCTTGTTCTACGGCGAAGGTTGGGACTTTGGTGAAGTCGCGCAAAACGCTCGCTTCGATCAGGCGACACAAGTCAACATGGCGGGGACAGAAATCGGTACTTTCTCTGATCGTCTGCGTGACGCAGTTCGTGGCGGAAGCCCGTTTGATGGCGGTGTAGATTCTGAAGGTAAGCACCCACTTCGCTTTAACCAAGGCTTTGGTAACGCCGCTTACCCTAACGAAGAAACCAAAACTGACGCAGAGTCGGTGAATGGTCGTTTACACAACCAAGATCTGGTTCGTCTAGGTATGGCTGGTAACTTGGCTGACTACATCCTTCTTGATTACAAAGGCGAAACCAAGCTGGGTAAGAACGTTGATTACAATGGTGCGCCTGCAGGCTACACAAAAGTGCCATCAGAGAACATCTCTTACGTGTCTAAGCACGACAACCAAACATTGTGGGATAACAACGCCTACAAGATTGCGACAGGCACTTCATCTGCCGAGCGTGCACGTATGCAGTCTGTGTCCCTATCAACGGTGATGCTTGGTCAAGGCATTCCATTCATCCACATGGGTTCTGAGCTATTGCGCTCTAAATCTATGCAGCGCGACTCGTACGATTCTGGTGACTGGTTCAACCGTGTATTCTTCGACGGAAGCGACAATAACTGGAACGTTGGTCTACCACGTGAAGACAAAGACGGTGCAAACTGGGAGCTGATCAAAACCATCGTTGGTGACAGCACGGCGAAACCAGATTCAACCGACATCGAGCTGACTAAGCAACAATTCCTAGAGCTACTAAAAATCCGTAGCACAAGCGAACTATTCCGCCTAGATACCGCGCAAGAAGTGATGAACCGTGTTGACTTCCGCAACGTAGGGAAAGACCAAGTGGAAGGCTTGATTGTGATGTCTATCGACGATGGTACATCAGCGGGTGCCGATTTAGATTCGAACTACGATGCTGTCGTGGCCGTTGTGAACTCAACATCAACTGAGAAGTCTTTCAAAGTTGCTGGCGCAACTGGTTTCGAGTTACATGAAGTTCAACAAAACTCTGCGGATGACATCGTGAAAGGTGCAAGCTTCACCAATGAAACGTTCACAGTACCAGCACTGACAACAGCGGTATTCGTGCAGCCACAAGACGGCGCACAAGGTGCTGGCCTGCCAGTAAACACGGATAACAAAGACGTATCGAGCATTCCTCCTTACGGCGAAACCGTTGTTTACGTGAAAGGCACGATGAACGAGTGGTCTGATAGCAGTGATTGGGCGATGACCTTTATTGGCAACGGCATGTACTCTGTAACTGGCGTTCTTGAAGCAGGTGAGCACGAGTTCAAATTCGCGGACTCTGGTTGGGCAAATCCAAACATCGGTTGTGATGCTGCGAATATAGCTTCTGGTTCACTAGACTTAGGTTCAGAAGGTAACTGTAAGCTGTCTGTTGCTGAAACAGGTAAGTACAACTTCACTCTGAACGCGCTGCATGTTCAAGATGAAAGCGTAGAAAAACCGGTCGTGTCAGTGACCAAGTCAGCAGATGCACCAACATTCGGTGAAACAGCACTTTACTTACGTGGCACTATCACTACATGGGATGCTCCAGCACAAGACTCAACAGCGAAGTTCAGCTATGTTGCAAATGACGTTTATTCGCTAGACATTGACCTAGCGGCGGGCAACTACGAGATGAAAGTTGCGAGCGCAGACTGGGCAGCAGACACCAACTTCGGTGGCGAAGGCAGTGTTGAGCTTGGTAAAGCGCTAACGATGGAAGTCGGTGGCGGTAGTGCAAACCTGAAAATTGCGATTGCAGAAGCAGGAAATTACAACTTCCACTTCAACGCGGCTGACAAGTCGGCGCCAATCGTGACGGTAACGAAAAACTAGTTTCATTTAAAAACATCCGTAATGAAAAAGGGGAAGCATCACGCTTCCCCTTTGTTTTGTTGGCGTCACTAAATGGTGGATACCAAAATCAAAAAGGTGTTAGTTTCCCCAAATCTGTTCAACAAACTCAGGATGATCAATGAATGGATTACGATTGCCCTGAAAATCAAACACTTGTTGATTGCGGTTTCGTTCTTTTTCACTAACGGGATCATTTTTGTGCCAACGTTTCAGCATGTTTAACATCCAAGGTTCAAAAACCGTTGAACTTGAACCATCAAGGACAGCATCCGCATTGCTTGAATTGCCTTCCCAGTTACCTACAATATTTTCATAGCGGGTTGCCATGTAGAAATAGGCACGAGCAAAATCGCCTTTAAACTCATCAATCGGCTCAAACACCGTACCGGAGTAGCCCAGACTAGTGCTTGCTTGGCCAAGTTTAGAGCCATTACTAGACACGTAGGTCGCGGTGCCCACTTCACCAAATGGCCAATTACTGCGCTTCGCGTTTACATAACCATCAGTTGCAAACAAGTGATGACCGTCTGAGTTCATCGGCTCAACCTTACCGCCAAACCAGCTTTTCGGAAAAGAGTGCTCACGGTTGTAGCAATCCCCTTCCGTTTTGTATTGGCCACATTGGTCTGTGACTTTGGTAAAGCTTACCGTATCGCTAGCAGATGGCTTTTCAGAGTACATATCGAGAATAGAGCCATCATTTTCATAATAACGATCAATATCGGCATCTTTTACCAAGGTCCAGACCGCAGAATAGCCTCGGCTGGAGTGATTATTGATAATGTTAAACAACGCTGTTTTTAGAGCGTATCCCGTCTTACCAGATGCCGCTTGATAGTAACCATCAACCACTGGTGGGGTCGTCGTTGTGTCACCTAAGTTAAAATCGGTGGTTTCACTTTTCGAGAATTCAGCGCCAGAAGCAAGAGTCTTATCTCCCACCTTCAACGCGTAAGACCCCGAACCATTGCCACAGCAAATGCCGTCGCCATAGCTGTCTTGAATCGTAAATTGGTAGTTACCGTCAGCTAAGCACATGCTCTTTTCAATGGTGATTGCTGACTCATATCCCTGACCAGAAAACAGTACTTCAGCTTGGTTGTTTTTTAACGTCCAGCTAGTTTCTGAACCATAATTATCGGTTGTGAGAGTCAAGACCACTTGGTGATCACTACAACTTTCTACAGGAGGTTGTGTACTCGTCTCAGTCGGTTGAAAATTATCGACGTAGACAACTTCTGAGCCATCAAAACTGGCTTCATCGTAAAAACGCAAACCGACGTTGATGGTCTTGTTCGAGCTCGCTGTGTAGTTGTGCGCGAGCTCTTGCCACTGGTTTATCTGTTGTGGGTTCGAGTAATTGTGATAACCATCAACCACCAGACGTGCTTTTACATTTCCTTCGGTATGATAAACCGAGACAGAAAACGGATAGGTTTTCCCTTGCTCCACATTAATGGTTTGCAAAAAGTCGGTGTTGCTTTGGGTACCTGTATTCACGACGACCTGGGCAGCCAGGCCGCCCGATTTGATTTGTTCGCTGCTTGGCGACACTGTAATGCCCGCGTCAATCTCTGACCACTGCGTAGGTACATTGCCATTCCACTGTTCAAAGTCACCGTTGATAATTTGGCTATATGCAAACGGAGAGCTAACAGCAGCAAGGAGACAGAGGGAGTTCGTTATGGATTTCATTATACTTTTCCATTAGTTATATAAATCCCAAACACGATAAACATATTAGTGGGGCATAAGTAATCCTTCAGTCACATTTTTACGTTGCACAAGTGTTAATTTACTTTTTAATGTGCAGCTTATCTCACAAATATTCACCTGCTGAAAACAAACGCCAATACAAAAAGCGAAGCAACTTGTTGGCTACATCATCGTAAAACCATTAAGGGAAAAGTAAAACAGACAGAAAAAAGCCAAGTGTGCGCCTATGGGGGTCAGCAACAACACTTGGCTTGTTTATAAGAAAGCTTGTGGTCAGCTCAACTGGTGAGCATCAATTCTGGATAATTCCTTAAGGTTTTACCGCAAAGAATCGTCCTTGTAGTGGCGACATCAGAATCTGATATTGACCATTGCTCGGAGTAATTTTTTCATTCGTGAGCAAATCCACCAACTCACCAGTACCAACACTCTCCTGAGTAAGAGTGACGCTTCTAGCGCTCTCTAAGGTATTTAGCGCAAACAAGACTTTGTCCGAACCAGATTGTTTCAAGTCCACATAACTGCCGTTACTCGCAACTAAATTCGTGCGTGACCCTTGATAAAGTGCAGGATGCGCATCGCGCATTGTCATCAGCGATGTCACATAAGATTTGAGATCGGCTTGGTTTGCATCAAGCGTCGCCGTCACGCCTTCAATTTTCGCACTGCTGCGCGCAACGTGATCATCGCACAAACCTTGAATGGCACAGGTGCTGTTGTCTTCTTTTGCGGCAAAACCATCCACTTGATCCCCGATTTCATCACCGTAGTACAACGTGATTGGCCCGGTGTACGCCGCTTGGAAAGCAAACGCGGCTTTATGGCGTAACCAATATTCTGCATCATTCACATCCGCCAAGTTTCCGCGCTGTAACAAGTCACCAAAGCGCACTAAATCATGGTTGCCGATCATCAAATTCGGCTGCGCATGTGTTGGATATTGGTTGTGTGTGCTGTAGCCGTTGTCTAACCAATCCACACCGCGACCACCCACGCCGCTCTCATTCACGGCCAAAGTTTCAACGATGCGATATCGCATAGGGAAGTCAAACGCAGAGCACAATGCTGGATCGCTGTTCGATCCATACGCCTCATTCGCAATCTCAGACTCCCCTTTCCAAATCTCTGCCACCATGTAACCCAACGGATTCACTTGATCGCCTTTGCTATTGGTGTACGTCACACTTTGTGAGGCTTCATCGACGGCTTTACGAAGTTGTGTCCAAGCGTCTGTCGGAACTTGATAGGCTTGATCTAAACGCCAGCCGTCAATCTTCAGTTCTTTGATCCAATACGTTGCCACTTCTTTGTAGAAATCGAGACTGGCTGGGTAATCAACGGGGTTGCTCGATCCCGATGGCAACAAACCGGAGGGAGATGGTTTGATCAAACCATTCTTATGGTGGCCAAATACGCCATCAAAAAACACGTACAAACCGCGTTTGTGTGCTTCATCGACCAAGGTTCTCGCCGTTTCTAAATCACCAAAACGTGGATCAATGGTGAAGTAATCCGTAGCAAAGTAGCCCGTGGCATCCAGACGATCGGCCCAGTGTTCTTGGCCCGCTATCGCTTCCGATTCAAAAACTGGCGTCAACCAAATCGCGTTCATCCCTAAATCTTGGATGTAATCGAGTGAATCAATCACTCCTTGCAAATCGCCGTTATGATGGCTGGTGCCATAACCTGTACCGTGACCAATGCTCGCATCACCATCTACAAAACTCTCTACCATGATTTGATAAGTACGAAGTTGGTTACTTTGCGCCATGACATTGGCTTGGCAAGCATAACTGGTATCCGGTAGCGGAGTGCTACTATTAGTGTCGCCACCACCAGAAGAATTACACGCAGATAAAGCACCAATCACACTTAACGCAAGCAACGATCGAGACAGGCGATGGTTACGTAGGATATTAAGCATTTTATTCTCCCTAACTTACTCAAATAAACTACGGAAATTTGAGTAATAAAATTAACCCCGACATGTGTTTCATGCAGGGGTTAATAAATAAAAATAGATTTTAAATAATTGAATTGAATATTATTGGCACTTATTTACCATGACATGAACAGGTTTGCCTTTTCCTTCAAACTGAAGACTCCATACATATTTACCATCTTCTTTAATATCAACCGAAGTATCCGTACCGTAACCACCAAATGTTAATGGTGTTAATTCACCAACGTTCATTCTATTACCTTTTGCGGTAAATTGTGGGAACCACAACTCGGTCGCATACTGCATTTTGTAGGAGCCTACTTTTTCTTGAACCACGGCTTGGTAGAAATTATTCCCTTTGTAGGTGTATTGACGCTGAGGCACGTGTTTCCAATCGGAATCCGCAAAAGTACCCACCACAAATAGTGGTTTAGAAATAGGTCCTTTCGCTGTGCTATCTGGGTTGTCACACGCTTTCATGAAAGCAACCACTTCGTCTTGAGACATATTAACAACAGGCTCTGCGGCCGCTTCTGGTTCTGCAGTCGATTGACAACCCACTAAGGCAACAAGTAGAGCAGCAGCAAGAGAGGTCTTCATCATGTTCATTTCACGTAATTCCTTTTTAGTATATCCAAAGCAAAATAAACTCAACGGTTAAAAGAAATATTAATCGTTATTAAAATGGAAATATCAAACGCCAAATAAATATCGTCAGATTGTGAATTTAAATCACTTCGAGAAGTTTGTTTATTTCCTAAGTACACAAAATAAATTAGGAACTGCCATTAATTATTGATCCAACCTATATAAAAAACAAAGTAATAAAAATAATTATGTGAATAAGGTAACTCTATGTAGGGGTATTTTTATTGGTTTATTTTCTATGAAAAAGGTCAGCATTTCGCTGACCTTTTTTATCTGATTATTTTCTATTTACGGCTTTCACAAACACTTGTTGCGCACCTTCGATACCCAGTTCTTTTGCTTCATCAAGCAAAGTGAGCGCTTTCGGAATATCATTCGCTGCGACTGCTGCTTCAATTGAGCTGTAGTAGTAGCTAGTAAGGTCCGTACCTTGGGGAATGTTATCGTTTTTCGCAACAATCTTAGTATTCACAATATCATTCGCGGATACCGAAAAGCGGAACTGACCAAGTGGGCTATGTTTCGCTAGAGGGTCTGCAATATCTGGCGGCTGAGTGTGGCGCGCCATGGCGAAGGCTTTTGCAGGGTGTAAAACTTGTGTACTTCCTTTTAGATCGGCGGAAGTCGTGTAAACCAACACATGCAGATCGTTACCTGTCATGTCTGGAATCACATTGAGATCAAGTACGAATTTATCATTGTCCAACAGTTTTGCTGGTTCGTACTTAAACTTTGAAAAATCTGCTTGGTAAATGGTTTCTCCTGCCGAGTTCATCACTGCGACATTAGGAGCATAAAATTGAAGTTCTTTACTTACGAATGTCTCTAATTTGATATCGAGACTGCCACGGTTACCTGGAAGAGCAAACGCTGCAATAGCGCCAGCACTGTTACCATCCAACAACATTTGGCTTTTATCAGTCAAAGCGAATTCAGTAACCACAGGCACGTTAAGCGGTACCCATTGAATATCACCCGATTGCGTGATCACTTGTTGCTGACCTTTTGGACTCATCTCTACTTGTTCTACAGACGCACAACCAGTAGCCAACATGCCCAGCAGTACGGGAGCAAGCCATTTTTTCATTACTGTCTACCTCGACTCTTTATTGTTTTTTAAATAAATACAGCCAGATAAGTTCTGGCTGTATCATTCTAGGACAATTTAGGACTTAGTGGTTAGATGATTACCACCAAGCTTCAGCTTGTACACCGAACTGGAACGTATCGTCTGAACGACCGTTGTCAAATGTGTTTGAATTGTCTTCTTTGTCAGCCGTTAGGTAAGAAGCGTAAACACGGATTTCAGGACGAGCCCAGAAGCTAGAGCCAGCAGACCATGCTTGAGCAACAGTTAGCTTACCGTATTTGTTTTCTTCGCCGTCGTTATCGTCGATAGCGTAACCAGCTTCGAAGATAGTTTTGTGGTTGTCATCCCATTTGTACATTGGACGAACAACAACAGACATTGTTTCCCACTTGTCTTGGCCAGCCCACATGTCTTCACCAACACCGTACACTAGCTGGTGACCCATTTCCCAGCTGTCGCCCATGCCGATTACACCCCAGTTGATTAGGCGGTAACCAGATGCACCGTTATCAGCTTCTGCGCCGTACCAGCTACCGTCGCCGTAGAATGCCATTGTTTTTGAGTAACCTTCAGTACCGTACTGAAGCACTGTTTTGTTGAAACCAGCGTCTAGACCTTGAGTCAATTCTGCTGTGAACATTACGCCGTTTTTCGCATCTTTAGTGCCGTTTGGCGCAGCGTCAGTTTCGTTAAGAATTGCGTAGTTCAAGCCCATTTCTAGAGAGCCGTTGTCCCATAGAGGAAGACCTGCGTAACGTACGTCTAGAGTGTTTACGTTTGTTGCGCCACCATCGTTGCCTGGGTCAGCGATATCGCCGCGGTCGTTACGAACCCAAGCGAAAGAAACTTTACCAGGACCAGCTTCGATACCTTCAACACCAGCGCCCGCGCCAGAGATGTTCCAGTAGTAGAAGTCAGAGATATGAATGTCGTGACGTTGGTAGTAGCGTTTACCTGCCCAAAGCGTTGCTTCAGGAGCAAAGTTTAGTAGGCCTTTAGCTTGAACGTTGAACTGACGTAGTGCGAATTGTGCATCGTCTACACATTTCACTTCGCCGTTATCCAAACCACAGTTAGCAGAAGTGCTTTCCCAGTCGTTTGAACCGTTAGAAGTCATTGCAACCATAGAGTCTACGTAGAACGTTTTGCCGTTGTTGTTGTAAACTTCTTTACCTAGTTGAATCTCGCCGTAGATATCGCTTTCATTACCTAGACGACCGATCTTGTTCTTTTCGAATGTTAATTGTTGACCACCGTCAGCGTTCACGCCAACGCCAGCACGCATGTAACCGTGGAAATCCACTGCGAATGCAGAACCAGCAGCTAAAGTTGCAGCTACAGCAGCAGCAATTGCACTTACTTTTTTCATTCTTAACTCCATTAAGGGTATTTATAATTCTGTCTTCCCTGCTCACTCTTTTAGGTGAATATAGGCAGTAAAAACACACCTAAAGAAAGAGAGGTAAGATGGGAACGAATCCCCGTTTGTTTCAACAGTTGTGAGATTACCCGAGGCGTACAAGGATGACTTCCTCCGCCCTAAACTAATTTAAGGGGGATGAGAAGGGAGTAGAAAATTTACCGAATGGTGTTTTTTCGAGTCAGATCACCAATCTAGGGAGGAATTAGTAAGTTTGTTCGGTTTTGAGCCGCTACAAAGTGATAGCCATTTCATATTTTTGACTCTAAGCCGTCACATAAAGTAATTAAATTACACGAATATTTTTATATTTAGGGTGGTTGACCTTAGTAAGACAAAGTTTTTAACTTATAGTTTCCTAAAGGTAGCAATAAATATTAAATAAAGTATCTCCGATGACACGACTTCTCTCTCGCCCCTACCCCCTGGGCGCAACATTGAATAAAGAAGGCTGTAACTTCTCTATTCATGCTCCGGGCGTAAAAGACATTCAACTGGCATTGTTTGCAAACGATGGCAGCTACGAGCTTCACGGTTTACCGAATGAATACGCTGGCATACGTCATACTTTTATTCCAGATATTAAGCCGGGGCAAAAATACGGTTACCTTGTCTCCCACAAGGACGAGCCACTGTTAATTTCTGATCCGTACGCAAAATCAATAGATAAAGCCCTCCACTATCACCCTCCCTACTCTCCAGCCAAAAGTTTCGATATGCCGAAGTGCGTCGTTATCGAAGATGATTTTGACTGGCAAAACACGGATCACCCGCGTATACCCAGAGAAGAGATGGTATTGTTTGAGACGCACGTCAAAGGGCTTACCCAACGCCACCCAGAGGTTGAGGACAAGCTGAAGGGGCGCTATTTAGGTCTTGCATCACCTGAAATGCTGGCCTTTTACAAACAGCAAAACATCAACACGCTGCAATTGCTACCTGTCGCAGCATGCATGCATGAGCCTCATCTACTAGAGATGGAAAAGGTCAATTATTGGGGATACAACCCTTATCTCTTTATGGTGCCCGATCCGCGCTACGCAGAACAAGACGCCGTTACGGAATTAAAAACAACAATTCGCGAATTGCATAAAAACGGCATTGAGGTGATTCTCGACGTGGTTTACAACCACACTGCTGAAGGTGGTGAAGGGCCTACAATTTTCAACCTGAAAGCCCTCGACTCCTGTTTTTACATCAAACATGGCAACCACTTCGCCAATTACACTGGCTGCGGAAATACAGTGGATCTCACCTACCAACCAGCCTTAAACCTTGTGATGGATACATTGCGCTACTGGGTTAGCGAATTTAAAGTCGATGGCTTCCGTTTTGACTTGGCTGCAACGTTAGGTCGACAGGGCGATGATTACAACCCAGAAGCAGCTTTCTTTAAAGCCGTTGCGCAAGACCCAATTTTGCGTGAAACCAAATTGATTGCCGAACCTTGGGATATTGGTCCAAATGGCTACCAAGTGGGTAACTTTCCATTTGGTTGGAACGAATGTAATGACAAACTGCGTGATATTTCCCGCAGTTTTTGGCGCGGTGATCAAGGCTATTTAAAAGAGTTTGCCACTCGATTAATGGGCTCTCGTGACATTTATAGTGCAGCGAACTGGCCATACAAACTCACCGTAAATTACATCACGTATCACGATGGCTTCACACTGCAAGATTTAGTGTCTTACAAGCACAAACATAACGAAGCCAATGGCGAAGAAAATCGCGACGGTCACGGTGACAATCGTTCAGAAAACTACGGTGTTGAAGGCGAGACCGAAAATCTGATGATCATCGCCACGCGTGAGAAGCAAAAACGCAACCTTATTGCTAGCTTGCTGTTTGCCTTCGGTATCCCACACATTCTAACTGCTGATGTTCTGTCTCACACCCAAGGCGGTAACAATAATGCCTATTGCCAAGACAACGAAACCAGTTGGCTGAACTGGGAAGAGACAGAACGTAAGCAACATTTCAAAGCATGGATGTCACAAATGGTCGCCAACCGAAATCAATACATGGTGCCATTTATCCGAGCTTTCAGTGGCGAAAACCGCAATAACAACCGTATTTTCTGGCGCCGTACAGACGGTCGCTTAATGGAGCACGATGATTGGAACCGTTTAAGCTCTGTCGCACTTCACCTTGGTATCGGTAAAGAAGGGCAAGAGCTGGTCTACCTCATCAACCAAACTAACGCCACAGCGCGCTTTAAACTCCCCAATGAGCGAAAGCAAGAATGGGTGACGATCTGTGATACAAACGTACGTAATCTCAACCCAGGACATGCTGAAGGCGAAGTCTTGCTGTCACCCACCTCGATGGTGATTTTGCACTATCAACCAAACCAAAGCACACCAAAAGGTGAGCAAACGCATAGCTAAGTTATAAACGCTCCAAAAAAGGAAAGCCGATGCATCTCAGTGCTTCGGCTTTTTTGTTGGTTAGATGTGCCTAACTCATTATTCGCAAGGCGGCGCTAGGTGAATCAAAGCTAACCCACCCAGTGACGTCTCACGGTATTTCTTGTTCATGTCTTTGCCCGTTTGGTACATGGTTTCAATTACCTTATCCAACGAGATCAGACATTTACTATTACGCTTTAATGCCATGCGAGATGCATTGATCGCTTTCATTGCGCCCATTGCATTACGCTCAATACACGGTACTTGCACTAAGCCACCGATTGGGTCACAAGTCATGCCTAGTGAGTGCTCCATGGCAATCTCAGCCGCAATACAAATTTGCTCATTGCTGCCACCACGTAGCGCGGTCAAGCCAGCTGCCGCCATAGAAGAAGAAACACCGACTTCACCCTGACAACCTACTTCGGCACCCGAAATAGACGCATTGGTTTTGTACAAAATGCCAATCGCACCGGACACAGCAAGGAAGTCTTTAAGCTGTTTAGTATCAAGCTCTTTGATGAAGCGATGGTAGTACATCAATACCGCAGGAATCACACCCGCCGCACCATTAGTTGGCGACGTTACGACTTGTCCACCGGCAGCGTTTTCTTCACTCACAGCAAAAGCAAACAGGTTAATCCAATCCATGATTTCCATCGGATCGTTTTCGATTGCTTCATTTGCTTCAAGCTTCTTCAGCAAGTTAGGCGCACGGCGGGTCACGTTCAAGCCGCCATCCAAGATGCCTTCTGTTTCGAAACCACGCTCCATGCAACGCGTCATCACACGCCAGATCTGTTCTGCACGTTGATTGATGGCTTCCATATCCTGAAACGCTTGTTCGTTTTTCAGAATCATGCCGCCAAGGCTCATGCCATTCTTCTCTGCCTGTGCCAACATTTCGTCTGCACTGGAGAATGGAAACTCAACTTCTACGGGAGCAGTCGCACTGCCATTTTGCAGTTCATCCGCCGTTGCGATGAAACCACCACCGATAGAGTAGTAAGTTTCAAACCCAACCTGATTGCCGTGCGCATCTAACGCAGTAATCGTCATTCCATTCTCATGCAGAGGAAGGTTCTCTTCGTGGAACAACATGTCCGTTTTGTAGTTGAATTCGATTTCATGACGGCCATCGACAGACATCATGCCCTCTTCAATCGCCTTGCGCATCGCTTTGTTCGCAGAAGCGATTTTGATGGTATCTGGTTTGTTACCCAACAGACCCAAAATCGTGGCACGGTCAGTATGGTGACCAATCCCCGTTAACGAGAGTGAGCCGTATAAATCGACTTGAATACGAACCACTTTTGCCAAGTTCGATTCAATCAAACGAGTGAAGTGGTAACCCGCGATCATTGGACCATTGGTGTGAGAGCTAGAAGGACCCACACCAATCTTGTAAATATCAAAGATGGACAGCATAAACTTACCTATTACGACAATGCAGCATAAAGCCAATCAGGGAGAACCATACAAGCAGCGATGGTCGCCACAGCGAACACCAACAGCCCATAATGGCTTGCGGTTGGCTTTGCAAAAAGATGTTTTTGATTATTGATAAAGATTTGTTGCTCGGCAGTCACAGCGCCCCAACGACGGCTCACTAACACACCAAACAAAAGGAAGACGAACGTACCAATTGGCGCGAACCACGGCCAAGCCACGTCGAGATACATCGCAGTAAACACCGCAATCACACTCATGATACTGCCAACGATCACGCCTTTCTCATTGGCTTTCACCCAGAATAAACCAAGCACGAATGAACCCAAACGGATACCAACAAAGATAGAAGTCAGACTAGCGATGGTTTTGAGTACCGATTCATTCGATACCGCCAGAAGAGCTGGCACTACCACCATAGCCGCAGCGAGCAAACTCATCTTTCTTGCGACTTTTTCGTAGTGCTCATCATCGGCACTCTTGCGAACGAAACGCTTGTAGATATCGAACGTTGCGACGGTCGCCATTGAGTTGTAGGTAGAATCCAAGGTCGACATTGCGGCCGCCGCCAATGCGGAAATGATCAAACCAACGACGATTGGGTTAGTGTGGTTGAAGACGAAATCCAAAATCACTTCGTTGCTGTTTTCAAACGATTGATCTTGATAGAAAACACTCAAAAGAACACCGAGTACCGCGAAGAATAAGTACACAAAAAATGCACCGTAACCACACAACAGCATCGACTTCTGCGCCGTCTTTTCACATCTCGTCGCTAACGTGCGTTGGATGATCAATTGGTTGGTGCCGTACACACTCAAATGCAAAAAGCTCACGGCAACCACGCCAGCCCAGAGTGTGGTATCTACGCCTAAATCAAAGTCTAAGTTGATGATATTCAGGTGATTACGAGAAAGGTAATCTGCCGCATTAATCTCTATCATTAGAATGGCAAAGATAGCGATGCTGCCTGCTACCAATACTGCAGATTGCAACATATCGGTCCAGATAACCGTGGAAATTCCGCCCGCATAGGTATAGCAAGCAGTGAAAATACTAATGTAGATAATGGCTTCAGAAATACTGATAGGCAGAACTTGCACTAAGATCAGCGCCACGGCATACAAAATCACACCCGCAGAGATACATTGAACCACAATGAACACAATCGAGTTGATGGTTCTTGCATACACCCCAAAGCGGTGCTCAAGGTATTCATAAATCGAAGTCAAGCCCAGCTTATAGAAGACAGGCACAAAGAAAATGACGGTGAAAAAGATAACGATGGGATAGTTAAGGTGAATACTCATCGCTTCCATGCCAGAGCTATAAACCCAACCAGGCATCCCTACAAACGTCATCGCACTAATGTAAGTCGCAAGTATCGAAACACCCGCCGTAAACCAGCCAAATTGCTTTCCACCCGTAGAAAAGTCGCCACCATTGCTGTAGCGCTTATTCACTAAATAGCTGATTAATATGGTGATTAACACGTATAACGCAATCACCACAAAACTTGAGTACGTAACCATTTCAGGGTTTCCATAATTCTGGGTGCTAATTATTTGTGCTTGGATATTACTTTAAAAAAGCATATCTAAACGATAATCCCGCCATAACTGTGACTATAATCACCAATATAGACGGTTATATATTCAAAAATGCCAAAAAGACCGATTTAATGAGACTCCCATCACTAAAAATCACAAATTGGGTACGCATTCATTTTAAAATTGATATTGATCACGGATCTAATGACCTTAAAAAAACTATGATTCACCACGACACGAAATCGAAGATGATCCCAATAAGATCGTGTTCTTTAAGTTTGAATAGCAACAAATCCTAAGTGAAATAGAGGTTTATCGGTCATGAATGCCAAAAGACACATGAGCGAAGTTCCTATGATTCAAAGGGTAGCTGCCTATCTAGCGATACTGGTTGGTTACTTTTTCTATTGTTATAACTTTGTAATTATTGACTACGTACGCCCATACATCGTTGAAGCGTATGATGGTATTAGCCTGTCAGACACTGCCCAGTTCTATACATGGCAGTCGGTTGGTGCACTTATCGGTGCATTGAGCTGTGCTTGGTTCGCAACAAAATTTGGTAAGAAATCCACTCTTATTACCATCACAGCCCTAAACGGTGGCGCAACGATCATCAATATGATGTTCACCGACTACACAACATGGGCAGCAATGCGTTTCATCATTGGTTTGTCACTGGGTGGTTACTTCACCGTGGCAGTAAGTTTGATGATCGGCCTATTTACGCCAACGGTACGTGGTAAGTTGACGGCATTCGCGTCTTCTATGTTCTCTGTAGCACTGATGGTAATGGGTGCGTATGCAGCATTTATTGCAAGTATTGATGCACCATGGGAAAGCCTAATGCTTGTCGGTGGTATCCCACCATTGGCAGCGGCTGTTGTCATGATCTTTGTACTACCTAGCGACAGCAAAGTGATCGCTTACGGTGAAGAAGAGCAAGCAAAAGCAGAAGAATCAGATGCACCAGCGAAAAAAGGCTCTTGGGGCGAAATGCTAAGCAAGCCTTACCGTAAGATCACTCTAACGTGTCTATTACTGGCTGGCCTTAACTTCTACGGTTTCCAATTCTTTGGTGGCTTCGTAACCACATACCTACGTGATGTACGTATGTTCGACGGTGCAACCATCGGTCTCATCTTCTCTATCTCAGCATTTGGTTCACTGTTTGGTGCGTGGTTCTGGGGTTGGGTAGCTGACAAATTCGGTCGTAAGGTGAACGCATTTGGCTTCATCCTAGCGGGCATCATGGTTTCAATCTTCTTTGTTGCACCTGGCGACATGGTGATTGGCGGCCTAAACATGCTGGCTCTACTTGGTCTGATTTACAACTTCGGTCTGTCTTCTTCTGCGGTATGGGGTGGTTACTTCTCAGAACTGTTCCCAGCACACCTACGTAGCTACGGCGCAGCGCTATTCCACGGCGGTCGTATCCTCGGTATGTGGGCACCAATGGTACTTATCTTCATCCAAGAGCGTACCGACCTACAAACCGCAATGTGGGGTTCACCAATCGTATGGATCCTTGCTGGTCTTCTATGGCTATCACTGCCAGAGACACTAAAAGGCGGCGTGTTCGATAAGAGCAAAAAAGCCGAAGCAGCAAAAGCGTAACTGAATTTCAAAAACTCCGGCTGGCTCCCCGGCCGGATGAAAAAACTTAGTTTCGAGTCCTGTTCCCAAAGCCGACTCGACAGCAAATAAGAGAGTTTATTATGTCTAAATATCAAGAAGCAAAACGCGTTGTACGTGAATACTTCAGCGCAATGGAAAACGCAACTCACGAGAACGTGGCAGAAGTACTAAAAGCACATACTTCAAAAGATTACCTATGGCGTGGTGTTTACCCATTCCGTGAGCAACAAGGCGCTCAAGCAGCGGCTGACGTTTTCTGGGCTCCTTTGATGAAATCAATGACTCGCATGCAGCGTCGTCAAGACATCTTCATCGGTGGTGAGAACGAAGTAACATCAGGTGAAATCTGGGTAATGAGCATGGGTCACTTCATGGGTCTATTCGACGCTGAATACCTAGGCATGCGCCCAACTGGCAAAATCATGAACATCCGTTACGCAGAGTTTAACTGTGTTGAAAACGGCAAGATCACTAAGACTGGCCTATTCCTAGACCTTCTAGGTGCGATGGACCAAGCGGGTTGTTACCCACTACCACCATCAACAGGTAAGCACTTCGTATACCCTGGTCCTCGTAACCACGACGGTCTACTGTTCGAAGACGCAGCACCAGAAGAAGGCGTAGCAACACTAGCACTAGTGAACAAGATGGTTGATGACCTATCTGCACTAAACGACAGCGGTGCTATGGGTTGCCCACCAGAAGTTCTTGAGAAGAGCTGGTCTAAAGACATGATCTGGTACGGTCCATGTGGTATCGGTGCGTCTTACACAATCCCTCGTTACCAACAGCAGCACCAATTGCCGTTCCGTAACAACCTGAAAGACAAGAAGTTTAACGGCCACGTATGTCGTTTCGCAGAAGGTAACTTCTCTTGTTTCTTCGGCTGGCCAAACCTATCTAACACGCCAATCGGTGGTTTCCTAGGTATGACAGGTGGTGAAGTACGTGCAGACATGCAAGTGGTTGACGTTTACTACCGTGACGGCGACAAGCTATCTGAGAACTGGGTACTGATCGACCTTCCTTACTGGCTAAAACAGCAAGGTCTAGACGTGTTCGAGCGTACTCAACAGATCCTAAACCCTTCTCTATAAGAAGTCCTAGGGGCGGATTGTCAACCCGCCTTTATGTTGCCTGAATCCCCTCTCGGTTCAGGTGACATGCTCCCAACTCGTGCCTCAAGGATGGGGCACAACCTCAAGATAGAACCCTTATTCAAAACGGGCATGAACGCACGGTGGCTTTCTGCGCCCTGAATAATGAGATTGATGATGAAAAAGTCGACCCTTTCTGCAGTGATTTTAGCAGCGCTTACTTCTAGCTCAGCCTTTGCTGCACACACTTTTGTTAATGACGCTGGCGACAGCCTAACCATCGATGGCCGTTTCGATCTTCGCTACCAAGACCGTGGCGATGATGACAACGGCGAATGGAACAGCGGCAGCTCACGTTTCGGTTTGAAAGGCCAAATGGGTCTGGATAACGGCTGGACTGGTTTCGGTCACGCGGAATGGGGCTACAACTCTGGCGCGAACGGCGACAACATTTACGACCGCTTGCTATACGCAGGTGTTGATCACGAAAAATACGGCAAGATTGCTGCGGGTACTAAGCAGTGGTCTACCTTCTACGACGTAGCATGGTACACCGATTTAGGTCGTGTATTCGGTACTCGTGGCTCAGGTGTTTACAACCTAGCTGACTGGGGTATCGCATCCGGTGCTGGTCGTGCAGAAAACTCAATTACGTACCGTAATTCAATCAATGAAAAAGTGAGCTACGGCTTTACTTACCAAACCACGCGTGAAGATGTTGCTCTAGCAGGCAATGCGACAGCCTCACTGAAAAACGGCATGGGTGCGTCGATCACTTACAAACCCGTTGATGGCGTAACACTGGGTGCGGCTTACCATCAAAATGAAGTTGCTGATTTAGACGCAAGCGTGGTTGGCGTAGAAAACGGCGACAACATGCGCATCATGCTATTGGGCGCAAACTACAGCAACGGTGGCTTCTACGCAGGTGCGACTTTCCACGTTGGCGAAAACTGGGAAGCAGTGAGCCAAGGCGGTACGGACGTAATGTTCGATACCCTAGGTGGCGAAATCTACACTTACTACCACTTCGATAACGGCCTACGCCCAACGTTGAACTACAACTACATGGAAGATCGCGGTGACGAGACACAAGGCTACGAGCGTAACTTGCTGATTCCTGGTCTTGAATACCACTTCCAGAAGAACAAATTCCTAGTTTGGACTGAATACCAGTTCGACCTAGGTAAAGATCAGTACGATGGCAGCAAATTCGAAAACCGTGATGATCAATTCGCGGCAGGTATTCGCTACTACTTCTGATAATACTCATCGCTCACCACCTATACCCAAGTAACCTTAAGGTGGTGAGTGATGAAGTTCTTATCAACACTAAGCAAAGTTATCTTGAAGCCAAGTAGTCATCACTTCACTAATAATTAAAGGCTGCTCAAGCGTAGATAGATGCCCACACTCAGGGATAACATGAAGCGTGACGTTTGGGATGCATCTCTCCATAAGCAGATGATTGTCTAGCGGACAAAGCTTATCTTCTTTACCTGTTATCACCAACGTAGGAGCTTGAATGTCCGCCAATAAAGGTCGAGCATCCGGGCGAGTTGCTAACGCTTTAGCATGTGCTTCAAATGCCTCCAAACCTACATTGACCGCCATGCCTTCTATACGCTCAGTTAACGCTTTGTCTTGCAAACGGCTTGGATGAATCAGCACTGGCATTAGAGTATCAGGCGTAATGCGTTCAAACTCACCATTTAATGCCTGACTAACCAGTGCATCACGCTTTTGTGTCACCTCTGGCTTTTCATCTGCTGCATTGGTATCCATGAGGATCAAGCCTTTGACTCTGTTTGGCGCTTGACGGTACACCTCAAAGGCAAGAATCCCACCCATTGATAGGCCACCCAAGACAAACTCCTGCGGTGCGTCTTGCAACACTTTCTGCGCCAGCTGTTCCATTGACGGCAATGAGGCCAGCGTCGGGCATGAAGGCTCAACCCAACTTGGCAACGCTCGGTTGACTTCCTCAAACAATGTGCCATCACAAAGTAGTCCGGGTAGCCAAACTAACGAGGTGGGTTGCGTCATTTTATTCTCCTGCCAGCGGCTTTGGTTGATCAGACCCAAGAATGCAATACGTCAAACTATTACCACGCAAGTTCGTCAGTGAGTATGACGCACCTTCTGGAACATTCAGCACATCACCGCGCGTTAAAACAACACTCGCTTGTTCGCCTTGATGCGTGAGGACCACTTCAGTATCGCCATCAAAGTTGATAAGCACTTGTTTTTCTTCTCGGCAGTGTTGAGGAATCGAGCCACCTTCAGAAAGCTCATAAGCCATGATGCTCACTTCATCTTCACTCTTTACTTGGAAGTCATAACTCGCCAAAGGATGACCCGTTAAGGCGTATTGTTTCACGTTGCTTCCGCCGAAATCGCCTTTGATTTCACGATAATCTTTTTGCAGAGCGACAAATGGCATCATCTCTTCTGCGGTGTAGGTATCGAAGGTCGCGAGCTCTTCTTCGGTAAGCAGCGGCATCAATTCTGATTCTTGTGGCACCGGGTCGCCATTAATGGTGTCCACGAGTGTGCCATCGGCTTTGAGGTATAAACCATAACCTTGACTGTCTTTAATAACGTTTGGATGCCAAATAACGCCGCCACCTGAATCGTCGCCGCCAAGTACCGAGAACATAAAGCCGTAATCGCGGCCAACCACTTCAAATCCACGGAAGAGATTGGTTGGAATCGAGATGACGTCACCGTGAGACAACACCGCCTCATGCTCTCCATCGTTCCCCCAATAAAAACGGAACTGACCTTTGAACACCAAGAAAAGCTCAGCGGTACGATGAGAGTGCAACGAATTTTTGATGCCCGGCGGTTGGCCTGCGGCACCAATATTAAAGCCCGCCGTATCGCGAATATGAACATGCTGACGACTGCTCTCTGCCACCCCAGCACCGATAATGCAAAAGTTATCTTTGAGATCACTGCCTGGCGTGCGCGCATCAATAAACGCACTCGTACCCGGAATCAGTTCCATGTAGCGGACCAGGTTATTATTCATTTTAGATTGTAGAGTCATTGTAAATCCTTGTTGTCCTTGTTTGGACCTAGCCTTTGAATTGTTAGTTACAAACCTAAAGTTAGTTACAAACCTAAAGTGTGTTACAGACCTAAAGGTCGCCCACCATCAACCGCGATGGTATTGCCTGTCGAGAAGGTCAGAAGATCTGCAGCGGCGTACACGGCTTGAGCGACTTCTTCATCATTGGCTAAACGCTTAAGCGGTGTGGATTGTTCTTGTTGATTACGCCATGCGTCATCCAAGCCTTTGACAAACTCAGTGTCGACAAGCCCTGGAGCAACAGCCAGAACTCGAACCTCGGGAGACAGAGCGCGAGCTAAAGAACGGGTCATGTTCTCCGCGGCAGATTTACTTGCACAGTAAGCAATGTTGCTCCCCATCGCAGTCTGTGCCGCGATAGAAGTAATGTTCACCACACAACCATTGGCTTGCTTAAGCCAAGGCTCAAACGCTCGAACCATGGCAAAAGGCGCACGGACGTTCACTTGGAAAATTTGGTCAAACAGCTGGTCATCTAAACTTTGCAAATCAGAGTGCGCGACGAATTTCGTCATCCCCGCACAGTTGACCAACAAATCCAGCTTGTCGCTTATTTCACTGACTTGATGTTTAAGCTGTTCAATCGCACTAGAATCTGCCACGTTCAATTTGAATGCTAGATGCTCGTTACGTGGCAGCGAGGAAAGCACATCCTCGGCCGCTTTCTGATTACTGTTGTAGGTCAGAATTACGCGATATCCCGATTCAGCTAGCTTGCGACAAATGGCGGCACCCAGTCCGCCACTGCCGCCTGTGACTAAGGCAAGTTTCGACATATTACGCCTCTTCCACTTTGCCTTTGTAACGGCGCACACGAATATCCGCTTGCTCTTTGTGGCCAGCAAAACCTTCGAGTGCACACAAGCGAGAGCAGTACTCACCGACTTTTAGCGACGCAGCTTCCGTTACACGCTGGTAAGTACAGGTCTTGATAAATTTACCTACCCAAAGACCACCGGTGTATCGCGCTGCTTTCTTCGTTGGCAGTGTATGGTTGGTACCAATACATTTATCGCCGTAAGAAACGTTGGTTTCACGACCTAGGAACAAGGCACCGTAGTTGGTCATGTTATCTAGGAAGTATTTAGGATCTTCCGTCATCACTTGAACGTGTTCAGAAGCGATATCGTCTGCCACTTCCACCATTTCTTCGTAGCTATCACACACAATCACTTGTCCGTAATCTGCCCACGCTTTACCCGCAACTTCAGCCGTTGGGAGAATGGTTAACTGACGTTCAATCTCTTTGATGGTCTCTTGTGCAAATGTCTCGCTGTTGGTCAGCAAGACAGCGGGAGAGTTGTAACCATGCTCGGCCTGACCAAGCAAGTCTGCCGCTGCCAATTCCGGGTCACAGCCTTTCTCATCAGCAATGACCAAGGTTTCCGTTGGCCCTGCAAACAAATCGATACCAACGCGACCAAACAACTGACGTTTTGCCTCTGCCACAAATGCGTTACCCGGCCCTACAATCATATCGACTGGCGCAATAGTCTCCGTGCCCAATGCCATAGCTCCTACCGCTTGAACACCACCGAAGCAGTAGATTTCATCCGCACCCGCCATTGCCATCGCAGCGACAATCGCCACATTCGGCTGGCCATTAAACGGTGGTGCACAAGCAATAACACGTTTTACGCCCGCGACTTTCGCCGTCAGTACACTCATGTGAGCGGATGCAACCAATGGGTATTTACCGCCAGGGATGTAACAACCCACGCTGTTTACTGGAATATTCTTATGCCCCAGTACCACACCAGGCATGGTTTCTACTTCGACGTCTTTCATTGAGTCACGTTGAATTTGAGCAAAGTTTCGAACTTGTTGCTGAGCGAACTCGATATCATGACGAGTCGATTCATCAAGCGCATCCACACAGGCTTGGATTTGCTCTTCTGACAGGCGGAATTGCTCCGGCGACCAGTTATCAAACTTTTCAGACAACTCACGTACAGCGCTATCACCTTTCGATTCAATATCAGCAAGAATGTTTTCAACAATCTGACGCACTTTTGCGTCGTTTGATGCTGATGCTTCTTCAGTGATTCCGTTTTTTAAAATGCGTGCCATTGGTTTTCTCCTTGAACATTGAGGCTGACGAACGGTTATTTTTATGCTTTTGGATACGAATGCAAAATCAGATTAAACACTTAATTAACATTTGACAAGTTAAGTCAACAAACCACAAAAACCCCCCTTAAGCCTTTGTATTAATTAATTTAAACAAATAAAAGCAAGTAATAAGGACCTTGATTGAGTTTAATTTTTAATCAAAAATGAGTTTTAGATCACATCATTTTTACTCATCATTTACATTTCTCCGTGTTAGTTTTTGCATACCTTTGCAAAGGAGATAATCATGAGCAATTTTAAGCAACGTCTGACTAAAGAAACGCTATTAGGTACATTTGTTAAAACCCCTCACCCTCACATTATCGAGGTATTGGCACTGGCAGAGTTGCCTTTTGTGGTACTGGATGCAGAGCACGCACCTTTCGATCGTTCCTCGCTTGATCTGTGCATCATGGCGGCCAGAGCGAATGACCTCGCGTGCGTGGTACGAGTACAAGACAGCGCTCCTTCAACCATTTTGAACGCGCTTGACTGTGGCGCGGCGGGTGTACAAATTCCCCATGTTTGTACTGCTGAGCAAGCGACGCAACTGGCGAAAATCTGCCATTACGGCGAAGGTGGCCGAGGGTATGCTAGTTCCAGTCGAGCAGCGCAATACGCCACTAAGCCCATGGTTGAACACTTAAAAGACAGCCGTGCGAATACGATTGTCATTGCACAAATTGAAGACCCTCAAGGGGTCGAAAATGTTGAAGCGATTGCCAATGTTGAAGGTATTGATGCGCTCTTCATTGGCCAAGTTGATCTCACTGTCGCTTATGGTGCTGATAGCGTTCATGATGAGAAAGTCGCACAAGCAAGTATGCGAGTAATCGAAGCGGCCAGAGCCGCCAATAAACCTGTTGGCATGTTTGTCGCAACGGCTCAACAAGCTCGGGAATGGCGTGAACTCGGCGTTAGCTTCTTTTGTGTTGGGTCTGAACACAAAATGATCATTGATGCCTTCAAACAAGAGAGAAATGTGATGAATTCTTGAGTTTTCTCTGATATTTACGCCTTATCAATGTAATGCTCTAGACACAGAAATCCCCTAGCCCATACACTCAGCACGTATGAGCAGGTTCAATGGCCTTAAATAAGGAGTATCACCATTAAAGCGAAAGTAACTTCGATCGACGTCGCGAAGATGCTCGGCGTCTCTCAATCGACGGTATCTAGAGCATTCAGCCCGACTGCGAGTATTAGCGAGAAGAAACGCAAAATGGTGATGGATGCCGCAGCTAAGCTCGGATACACACCGAATGCCATCGCCCGAGGTCTGATTTCGAATCGTTCAGGCTTAGTGGCGATTGCGTTAGATAGCGAATCAAACCCAATGTACGACATGCAATCTCGTGCTTTGGCTGTCGAAATTCAAAAGCGTGGCGGACAAGTTGTGCTTTGCCCTATCGACAAGGACGACCTCGATCTCGCCATTTCACGCGCCATTGAATACCAAGTGGACGGACTCGTTATCGCCACCAGCCGTTTAACTTCACGCGCGTTTGCCCAATGCGAAAAGTTTGGCGTTCATTTAAGCTTGATCAACCGCTACGCCGAGGGTATTAATGCCAACAGCTCTGGTATTGATAACCGCTTGGCGGGCCAACAAGCAGCCGAGTATTTAACGCAGAAAGGCGCAAAACAGTGTGCTTATATCAGTGGCGATGCTGGCTCCATGACCAGTGAAGAGCGTTGGCTGGGTTTCTCTTCAAAATTGCAAGAACTCGGCTCCCCGTCACCAACCTTTATCCAAGCCAAGTACAGCTTTGAAGCAGGCTTAGAAGCGGCGAAAGCGATCTTGTCGCACACTAGCAAACCCGATGCAATTTTTTGTGCAAACGACATCCTCGCCATGGGTGTGATGGATGGCTTGCGACAAGCCGGAGCAAAGATCCCCCAAGACTTCTCTGTGATGGGTGTAGATAACATTCCGATGTCTGCATGGCCGAGCTATGATTTGACCACCATTGCTCAACCAGTCGACAAAATTGTTAAACGAGCGGTTGAAGACTTGATGAATCGAATCAACGGCAACCTGGATGCAACTGGCGAATACCTTTTCGAGCAAGGCACCTTGATCGAACGTAGTAGCACCATTTAATAAATCCATTTTTATTCATTCTTCATAAAACAAAATGCCTTGCTTTCGAGTAAGGCATTTTCTGTGATCACGATTAAATTTTCACCAATCGTTATTTAATACCTCATCAATTCATCAATCTTGTTATTGACTTGTTACTTTAATGTTTTATTTTGGATTCGTATGCAAAATGGATATGAATTGCTCAACTAATTTATAAAAACATAAAAAGTTGTGTGACTTGCCGACGAATGCCCATGGCAGGTCATACCAGAAACAAGGAAGAACGATGAAGAAAGCAATCCTTACTTCACTTACCGCACTGGGGCTTGCATTTAGCAGTATGAATACGTTTGCAACCAGTGTTGTTCGTCTTGCTCATGACAGTCAAGAAACCTCTCCCGTACACAAAGCAATGCTCTATTTCGAACAAGAAGTGGAAGCTCGCTCAAACGGTGAGATAGAAGTTGAAATCTATCCGGCAAGACAACTAGGCGATGTGCGTGAGACGACTGAACTCGTGCAGCAAGGCAACTTACAAATGACGTTTGGTGCGTCAGTTTTACTCTCTCCCTACGTCCCAGAGTTTAACGTGCTCGACGTGTTCTACCTTTTTGATAGCGAAGAGCAAGCACACAAAGCGCTCGACAGTGAGAAGATCGGACAACCATTGTTGAATGCTATGGAATCAAAAGGCTTTCATGGACTTGGCTTTATGGAGGTCGGCTTTCGTAGCGTAACCAACAACAAACAGCCAATTGATAGTATTGAGGATCTGAAAGGGCTAAAGATTCGCTCGGCATCTAACCCCACTCAAATAAGCGCGTGGAAATCTATTGGTACTGCACCAACACCTCTGTCTTGGGGAGAAATTTTCACCTCGTTACAACAAGGCCTGATTAACGCTCAAGAAAGTGCTATCTACTCTATTTATGCCGAACGTTTTTACGAGGCACAAAAGTACCTCTCTTTAACTAACCATATATACACCAACTACGTGTTGTTCATGAACAAATCGTTTTGGGATTCACTGCCGGCCGCACAACAAGCGCTGATCAGTGAAGTAAGCAAAGAAACCATCGTAAAACAGCGTGAGCTCGCCGCTAAGCAAAACCAAGAAGTAATCAAAGAGCTCGAAGCAAAAGGCATGACGGTTAACATCGTCCCAGACGAGGTACGCAGCATCATGAAAGAGAAAATGAATGCGGCCGTGTACCAGGACTTGCGCAGTAAAACGGGTAAAGACTTGTTTGACAACGTGATGGCCGAGATAGAACGCCTATAACTCCCACTCTTTTTCACGATCTGGCAACAGGTCGTGCTTTCTCGTTTTGGAGGTGAACATGAAGTGGTTTCGCTTACTAGGCAAATACCTAGAACCAACCCTTATCGTTATCGCGATCTCAACGATGACAACTTTACTGTGCTTGCAAATCGCCCTACGCCTGTTCGATGCAACGATCGCGTGGGCTGAAGAGCTGGCTCGTTATTTATTCGTATGGGCGATGTACCTGAGTATCAGCTATTGTATCCGAGATGATCGGCACATCCGCATTCGTGTGTTCATCGATAAACTTCCGGGCAATTGGACGCAATTCAGTTTGATTGTTTCTGATCTTATCTACCTTGCCTTTAGTGCAACTGTCGCCTGGTTTGGATTTAAGGTTATAAACCGCAGCCTGCAACTCGGTCAGATTGCACCCGCAATGGAAATTCCTATTGCGTGTTTGTATGCCTCTGTTTTAGTTTGCGCACTATTAAGCTGCGCGCGCCTAGTGACAAGCATTTATCAACGTGTGAACGCGTGCTCCACCAGCAATGAACGAGTTCGCTTTTCTCGCCAACGCTATCGCCATATCAAAGCAAAGTATCGTACTTCTAACCGACTATTGGAGTTTAACGCATGACGTCTGCACTTTTGTTTGGCAGCTTTGGTCTGCTTCTGCTCATTGGCGTTCCGGTCGGTATTGCTCTGGCGGCAGCCAGTATGGTCGCGATATTAAGCCTGCCATTCCTTAACATCGAGTTTTTAGTACAAGGCTTGGTGACAGGGCTCGACTCCTTCCCTCTCCTCGCCGTCGTTCTTTTTACCTTAGCAGGTAACCTTATGAGCCAAGGAGGGATCTCAAAACGATTATTGCATGTGGCGGAGGTCTTCTTTGGCCACTTTACTGGCGGGCTTGGTATCGTGGCCATTGTGGCGTGTATGTTCTTCGCATCCATCTCTGGAACAGGGTCTGCCACTGTTGCCGCTATCGGCCTGACGATGATTCCTTCGATGGTGAAGAAAGGCTACGACCGCAGCTTTGCAGGTGCTTTAATCGCGTCCTCCGGCGGAATTGGCGTCATTATTCCACCCTCTGTGGTGATGATCGTCTACGCGATCACTGCTGAAGTCTCCGTCACTAAGATGTTCATGGCGGGCATCATTCCTGGCTTGGTCGTCGGTATGGTTTTGATCGGCTATTGTCTAATTGTCTCAAAATTGCGGGGCTACACAGGTAACGAGCGCAAAGCGACCTGGGCAGAGCGTCTTGATGCGCTAAAAGAAGCCAGTTGGGCAATGCTACTCCCCGTGATCATTCTCGGCGGTATCTATTCCGGTATCTTCACACCTACCGAATCAGCCGCCATTGGTGTGCTCTATGGCTTATTCTTTGGCATGTTTGTTTATAAAGAGCTCAAACCAGCGCAAGTTGTGAAAATCATTCTAGAGTCGTCACTGTTAGTTGGCGCAGTACTCGTCATTGTGGGTGCGTCCGTGACGTTTGGCCGCATATTGACCCTAGAACGTCTACCGACCGAGATTGCTCAGTTCATTCTATCGATTACTGAAAACAAACTTCTGATACTGCTTTGCATCAATGTCCTGTTGTTGCTTGTCGGTACCTTTATGGAAACGCTGGCAGCCATTGTTATTCTCACGCCAATTCTGTTACCCATTACGTCAGCACTCGGCATGGACCCAGTTCATTTTGGTATCGTGATGATCGTGAACTTGGCCATTGGCTTTGTTACGCCTCCTCTGGGTGCCAACCTGTTTATGGCAAGTCAGGTAGGCAAAGTACCGATAGAGTCGCTCTCTAAAGCCATCATGGGTTGGATTGGTGCAATGATAGTGGCCTTGATGTTGATTACCTTCATCCCTGCCATCTCGCTATCATTACCTGCGCTTTTATCCTGATCGTTGCACTCATAGAGCGCTTATGACTGTTATAGCCACTAGATAAACACCTTTCTAGTGGCTTATTCGTTATCTACTTCCGATTTAATAAAAAAGCCTTTAAGCATTCGTATGCAAAGGGAAAATCTGAAAGATATTAGGATAATTGACACCAAAATAGCTGAATATTAGCGATAAAGTCTATTTGGGTGCCTTGATCTGCATGATTATCAGTTTTGGCTTAATCATTTGTTTCCATTCAAACAGATCAAAATAAATTAAGCGATTAAAAAACAATAAGATACTAGAAAATTCATACAAAAAACTTTGACCTCCTTTCTTATTAACACGTCTCGATAAGAGATAGCTTCCATCTCGCCTGTACTTTTTTAGTTTATTTTCCGCTCAATTGTTAAAAATCTGATCATCAGCACGCTATTTAAACAACCGAAAAACAATCCGTTGACAAAATGGCAACATGATATATTTTGAATACGTAATCAAAACATAATTATTCAATTACGGAGGTGATTTATGGCCATGGTTGGCTTCGATGAAAAGTGGCGTGATTTTCCCGACTACATTCTTGGTATCACAAAAGAGATTTGGGAAGACCGAGGTTTAAACACCTTAGAACACTACTACTCTCCCGACATTGTTGTGCGTACTCCACTCTCTATCGTTCAAGGAAACGAAGGGGTGATCAGTGCAACAATGGCGACACTGGCCGAGTTTCCCGATCGCACGCTATATGGCGAAGACGTCATTTGGTCAGGCACCCCGGAACAAGGCATGCTTTCTTCTCATCGAATCATCTCTACTGCAACACACAGTGGCAACGGCTTCTACGGGCAAGCCTCGAACCGCAAAATTCGTTTCCGTATTATCGCAGATTGCCACGCTATCAATAACCAAATCAATGACGAATGGTTGGTTCGCGATCAAGCCGATATCGCGAAACAACTGGGTATGACGTCAGAAGAGTTTGCACGCCAACAAATCGAATTTGAAGGTGGCGTGGAATCAAGCCCATTTCCGTTCACACCTGAAGTCGACATTCCTGGACCTTATTTGGGCGTAGGCAACGACAACGAATATGGTCAGCGATACGAAGCAATTCTCAGAAGCCTTATGAATGCCGAGTTCTCTATAGTACCGAAAGAGTACGACCGCGCTTGCATCGGCGAATACAGTGGCGGTCAAACTGCCCTATCACACTCGGAAGTCGATCATTTTTGGATGGCACTTCGTGCGTCTTTCCCAAATGCTCAATTTACCGTTCACCATCGTATTGGCCGAGATGACGACATGATGTCACCACGCGCGGCAATTCGATGGTCTTTGCACGGTAAGCATGAGGGATACGGGATGTTTGGTAAGCCTTCAGGAAAAGAGGTTTACATCATGGGGATCAGCCACGCTGAGTTTGGCCCTTGGGGTCTTCGTCGCGAATTCACTTTGTTTGACGAGACCGCAATCTGGAAGCAAATCCTGCTACAACAAGGCTAACGGCTGACTAAACACTATTTATTAAAATCACAGACAGTAAGGAAGCAACATGTCACTCAACATCATCGAACAGTTCTACCAGAACTACTTCAAAGCCGCAGACATCGAGCAAAAACAGGCCGCTCTGCAAACTTTGAACCCTGACGTAAAATGGTGCGTGGCGCACCCTGTGAACGATCTTAATGGCCCAGATGCAACCCACGAATCTTTCCTCTCACCACTTGTGAATGCTTTGCCTGACGCCGAGCGCCGACCAATAATTGTGATGCACGGCGAATACGAAGGCCGCACTTGGTACAACTCTACCGGCTACTTTATCGGTACATTTGAACAACCACTGTTTGGCATCCCAGCAACAGGGAAAACACTCTACTTGCGTTACACCGAAATGGTGTGTGTGGAGAACGACCAAATCACCGAATCATACATGATTCCAGACTTCATCGATGCGATGAATCAAGCAGGCTGCAACCCTCTTCGTAAAAGCTTAGGTCACGATGGCTTGGTTCCTTCTCCTGCAACTTCTAACGGTATTCAACAATCTATTGTGTCTTTGGAAGAAAGTGAAAAGAGCGCCCAGCTGGTTGAAGATATGCTGTCTTGCTTGGGTCGTTTTGATGGCAAAGATCTTTTCTCGATGGATTTAGAAAACTACTGGCACAATGACTTCATGTGGTACGGCCCTGCTGGTATTGGTACTACACGCGGTATCAAAGGTTTCCGTAACCACCATCAAGCGCCATTTGTGTTTGCCTTCCCTGACCGAAGTGTCGATATTGAGGTCAATTTTTTGGCCAAAAATGACTACGTATCCACAGGTGGTTGGCCACATATGCATGGTACTCACACTGGTCACAGTGGATGGCTCGGTCTTGCCCCAACCGGAAAACACATCGAACTTCGCGTTATGGACATTTGGCGACGCGAAGGCGATTTACTGAAAGAAAACTGGGTGGCGATCGACATCGTTCATATCCTGCTGCAACTTGGCTATGACGTGTTTGCACAAATGAAAGAACAGTTAGAAGGACCTAATTATGCATGAGTTTGGCGCACTTAACTGGAGCATCCTTGGTGGATACATAGCCCTAACGCTAGTATTGGGTGCGGTGATTGGTAAGCGAGTAACTTCAGCTAGCCAATTCGCCTTGGGTGATAAGAACATCCCTTGGTGGGCGATCGGTATTTCAGTCGTTTGTACTTACGTCAGTGCCATGTCGTTCCTTGGCGGGCCAGCTTGGTCTTACAAAGAAGGCCTGTCGGTTATCGCGATTCACCTCAATTATCCGCTGGTGATCTTCTTCATCGTGGCTGTGTTTATGCCGTTTTTCTACAACAACGGTTTAACCTCTATCTACGAGTATCAAGAACGACGCTTCGGTAAGGCTTCACGACTGACTTTGTCGTTTATCTTCCTTATCAAACAAGCATTGAGCTCGGCAGCCGTACTCTACGCGACAGCAATGATTTTAGAGTTCATTACTGGTATCGACGTGATGTACTGCATCATGATCGTCACTGCAATTGCCCTCATCTACACCGTAATGGGCGGTATAGCGGCTGTCATTTGGACCGATGTTATTCAAGCAGTAATCTTATTTATTGGCGCATTCATCATCATCGAAGCCGTGTGGAATGGCATGCCTGCCCCGATGACGGAGGTCATGGCAGAACTCAAAGCGAAAGGAATGACAGATGCCCTACAAACAAGTTTTGACCTAAGCCAAGTAACGACGGTATGGGCCGGCGTTATCGCAATGACGATGTTCCACACCACCGTGTATGGCGGTAACCAGATGATGGTACAACGCTGTATGGCCGCGAAAAACATGGGCGATGCGAAAAAGGCAATGTTGATGATGGGCTACGTGGCCTTCTTTATTTACTTTGTCTTTATCTTGCTTGGCGTCCTGTTCAACGCTTATTACGACGGTAAAGAGTTTGAAAACGGCAATACCATCATTCTTCATTATGCGAGTGAATATGGAATGCCAGGCTTGATGGGCATCATTGCCGCAGCGATTCTGGCGGCAAGTATGTCGAGTCTCGATTCCGCATTTAACTCAATGGCGACCGTTTCTGTGGCTGACTTTTACAAACGCTTCTACAAGCAAAACGAGTCGGAAGAGCATTACTTGAAGGTATCGCGCTTCTTTACAGTTGCATGGGCAATTTTGGTCATCATTCCAGCAATCATGTTTGCCACCAGCACAGGCTCGGTACTGGAAGTGCTGAGTAAGGCAGGCTCTTACTTTGTCGGTGCGAGCTTCTGTATGTTTGTCCTTGGGTTCTACTCAAAACACATTACTGAAAAAGGCTTGTTGATTGGCGTTGCTGCTAGCTTCTTGGTGATTTGGTATGTAGCCGTTGCGACCGATATTGCGTGGCCTTGGTATTGCGTGATTGGCGTCCTTGTGAATGCCGTTGTCGCTTACATTGCTAGCCTTCTCCTGACGGGTAAACAAGATGAAATGCATCTTTACACAGTGAAAGGCCAGCAAGCGGAATATGCTCGTCTAAATAAACCAATCAAGGAAGATGGTTGGTATGTCGTTCCCGGCAAAATCGATGCTCCATGTTATGGCTTACTAGTGATGTTTGTATTCTCTCTCGTGATGCTTTGGGGGATCAACGCGTTTACCGACAACGCTCCTATGCTGATTAACTTTATGCGTGGCTGCTCTATTCTTGTCGCTACCGCTTGCATCGGATACATGGGGTATTCACTCCTCTCCCCGAAACGTAAAGTTGCAGTCAAACAAGCAAATTAATGTTCTTTACGTAGATACTGTACGTCTAACAAACGGACAGTATCTACGCTCTAGATCTAGTGCTAGCTCAAAGCAAACCAAATGGGTTAACCCACATTTTGCTTTTTAATACTCCAAAGCCATTATTCTACTTAGGATACCCCGTCAGAACATTTATGAATACGTACCTATTTATGCTAGTCTTATGACCTCAATTACTGGCAACTAAGTTTTATTCATGAAATCAATTAAACACGTAGTCACATCAAAAGATGTGGCAAAGATGGCAGGCGTCTCTCAATCTACTGTATCGCGCGTGTTTGTTCCGGGTAGCTCAGTATCCGAAAAGACCAAGCAAAAAGTCTTTGAAGCGGCTAAAGCCCTTAACTACCGCCCTAACGCCTTTGCACGTAGCCTGACCACAAACGAATCGAAATTGATAGGTTTGGTGTTTCCTGATGCGGATTACCCTATCCATATGAAAACACTGCAATTAATTTCCAGTGAGTTACAGAAAAAAGGTTATTCTGCCGTATTGATTCCATGGCAAGTGGATGAAGAAGAGGGCCACTCAATCCCAAATATCTTCCAGTATCGCGTCGATGGTGTCATTGCTGCTTCCGCAACCTTCAATAAGTCCCTTTATGAAGAATGTGAAGAGTTTAATATCCCAATTGTTCAATACGCACGAGTTGTTGAAGGTACTAGGAGTAGCTACGTTATCAGTGACAACTACGAAGCAGGCCAACAAGCTGCGCAACTTCTGCACAAAAGTGGCGTGAAGAACGCGGTTTATTTGACGGGAGAAGTGCCAACCTTTACGAATGACGAACGTCAAAGCGGCTTCTGCTCTGAATTTGAAGACCTAACCGGCAAGACGCCACGCATCATTGAAGCCAGCTATGACTACGCGAGCTCACTTGATAAAGTCCGTGCCATACTGGCAGACAAAAATCGGCCTGAAGCGGTGTTCTGTGCAACCGATAACCTTGCGATGGCGGTCATGGATATCGCCCGTATAGAATGCGGGTTGAGGATTCCTCAGGACTTACAAGTCATTGGTTTTGATAATATTCCTCAGACAGAATGGTTAAGCTATCAATTAACCACGTTCCGCCAGGATTTCCGTCGCCTCGCTCGCGAGTGCGTGAAGATCATTGTTGATCAAATTAATACGAAAAACGGCAGCCTAGTAAAAATGATGGTGCCAGTGAAGTTAATCGAGCGCCAGACAACAAAAGCTTAAATAGCTATAGCCAGCCATTCGGTTGGCTTTTTTATTTGCCTCTGACTCCCAAACGGCTCATTTAGTGTTGTAAGCATTAATGAACCCATGTATATTTATGAGCTATTACACTATATGAACCAAACAAAAAAAGGCTCATAATCCTTATGACCACGTATCTTTACACTCGTTATTCGCCAAAAAATCGAGCTTACCAAGAGCACCTTAATACTCTAAAAGCTTTTGCTCCCGAAGCTCAGCATTTTGAGGATAAGGTTCGTGGTTGCATGCCTCCAACCGAGAGAGAGGCATTCTTACGACTGCTCGATTCCGTCAGAGCTGGGGATACGATTGTGCTCTGGTGGCTGACCGCATTTGGTCGCGACTTTAGTCAAGCATTGAACACGGTAAAAATGCTACTCGATAAAGGGGTAACATTGAAAACTGTATGTGAATCAATAACTTTTGAGCCAGGTTCTGTTCAGACTCAAACACTACTCACAGTGTTATCTGGATATGGGAAAGTGCAGACTGAACATCGCCTGTTTGCCGCAGAGCAAGGGCGACAGGCCATTAAAGAGCAGCCAGAATTATGGAAACAGAAGTTTCGCGGCCGCCCCGCAAACAAAACCAAACACCAACAGATCGCAACGTTACTGCTAGAAGGCTACACATTGCAAAACGTAGCAGAGCAATGCGAAGTCAGTCTATCGACTGTGAAGCGGGTCAAAGCAAAGCTAAATGAAGTGGATGACGAAGGCGGCTTAAGCTCACGACGCCAAAAAGGTTGTTTGAATGGAGACCAGTCATGAGTCGCCCAATCAACTTTCATACTATACTACTCGCCTGTCTTATTATTAGCGTTGGCCAGTTGAGCATGGGGCTAGTTATGCCCTCTTTGCCATGGATAGCAAAAGACTTTTCCATCTCCCTCGACCAAGCTCAACTGCTTGTGAGTATTTATTTGCTCGGCTTTGGCCCCTCTCAATTTATATACGGGCCAGTGTCAGATGCTTTAGGACGAAAAAGAGTATTACTTACCGGTTTACTCATCGCGATGTCTGGTCTGCTGATGATTATTTTCTTCAGTGACACATTTACAGGGATGGTGATGGGGCGCTTTTTACAAGGGTTAGGTACAGGATGCTGCGCGGTACTCGCTAGGGCGTCGACTCGAGATAGATTTAGCGGGGATGAACTCCCTGTGGCAATGTCTTACATCGCCATGGCGGCTTCAATCACGCCACTTATTGCACCTGTAATTGGCGGCTTTATCAACTTCCACTTCGGTTGGAGTATGGTGTTTATTTCTCTGTTGGGCTATGTCTCGCTGGCCTGGGTAATCATCGCCTTTAAGTTCACAGAAACCATCGCAAAACGTTCTGTCATTCCGTCACCCCGAAAAATGTTGCTCCAATACAAGAGCTTACTTACGTCTCGTTACTTTATGAGTTTCGCCAGTATCAGTTGGTTAAACTTCAGCTTAATGATTACGACAGTCTCTGTGATGCCATTTATCATGCAAGATCAAATTGGCATGACCTCCGCTCAATACGCGATGTGGGCGCTCATTCCCGCTTTGGGTATGTTATGTGGTACCACGATTTGTAACCGAGTAAGGCCAATTATTGGCAATAAAAAAATGCTGCTTTGCACCCCATTTCTTCACCTCGCTGCCGCAATATGGTTATTTTTCTGCCCTGTTGAGCCTCTATTTCTGATGCTAGGACAGCTATTAATGATCTTGGGTAATGGTATTGCCCTACCTTGTGCACAAGCGATGGTAATGCAACCTTATAAAAAGCAAGCAGGTGCCGCAGCGGCAATGTCTGGTGGTGGACAAATGGTCGTCTCCTCATTGGTCAGCTTAGCTCTGGTGCAGCTTGGATTGAGTCAAGCATGGCATCTAGCGATCGTTATCGTAATATTTGCATCGCTTACCTTCACCAACATTCAACGTGGCTTCAGTGCAGAGCAACCTTCAGAACAATAACAAAAAACATACTATTGTCCTTATAGCTACAACAAATCGTATAAACTTAAATTTAGGAAAAGTTGGCGGATACTAACATGATGTTGCATTTAAGAATTGGCGCCTTAACACTCGCCACATTGATATCCGCTGGTACTGACGCGAGCGCCAACGAGAACTGGCAGTTCGAGCGTGACAAGAATGGAATCACAATTTACTCCCGAGAACATAGTGACGGTTTAGTTGAGATCCGTGCCCGGATGTTCACACCCACCAGCTATGGTGCATTTTTAACGCTACTGGAAGACAGTGACAATATCCCGAACTGGATTGACAATGCCAGTCATAGCCGGGTTTTAAATCAGATATCGGCCACCGAGAACATCGTTTACACCCAGTTTAAAGCACCATGGCCTGCCAAAAATCGGGATATGGTCACCTACTCAAAGTACTGGGTCGATGAGCTGGGATTCACGATAGAAATCAAAAGCGCACCTGACTCATATCTTGCTGAACAAAATGGTTATGTTCGAATTCGCTCGGTTGATGCGACTTGGGAGTTACAAAAACTCACAAACGATACAACACTCGTGGAATACAAGGCGTTTGCTGACCCCGGAGGTCTATTGCCAAACTGGCTGATCAACAAACTCTCAAAAGAAAGTGCATGGGCGACATTTAGTAATTTAAGAAAAGAGTTACCTGAATATCAACAATACTCTCATCCTCAAATAGATGAGTAAGCGTCGCTCTTCCCACTCGCTTTTTAATACGGTACATAATAACAAAAGGCGGCATATGCCGCCTTTTTCTACTCAATGTGTTACTGTTGTGCAACCGTTACAGGTTTAGTTGCACCACGGTAATCAAACTCAAAACCAATACCTTGGTCTGTCACGTCCATCGTCATACCACCAACAAGCTCGCCTTGTAAGCTTTTGACAACATCATCCGGAACCGGCTCCCCAGTGATTGACGACGCACTCTCTAGCACTTCCAAAATACGCTCTGAATCAAAATCAAAGCTGAACAAGCCATTTGGAGAAAGTGATTGCGCCATCACTTCTTTGCTTGCTTCCGCAGCACTATCACCACTGTAAAGAGTGAAATGGTTTTCGTTTAGACGAGCAAACACGTCCACCTTCATGCCAGTATGCATTTCTAATAGGTCACTGACATTAACAGGTTGGTTATCCGGTTGAATTTGCAATTGAGCAAGTTCAGGAACGAACATTTGCGCAGTTTGAATAAGCATCATTGGATCATTGGCAGAAAGAGACAACATACCATCTAGCTGGCTAAATACTTCACCATGCTGAGCATTAGTATCTACTTTGATATCAAACATTTGCAGGCTTAACCCTTTAAGGCCGTTAACCATGCCTGACCCCATGCTTACAGCGGCTGCTGGATTCTGGCCGCCCATCTCTTGCTGCATTTGTGTCAATAAAGAGCATTGATATTGAGGCTGGGTCAAGTCAGCCCAAATCTGACCAATCGATGGCGCTAGCGTATTAATGTCTAAACCAAGCGCCATACTAAAGAAACTCTTATCACTTTTAGACTCTGCCAATACACCACGAATCGACTTGAGCGCATCTAGAATCACTTTATTGTTGGACTCAACAACAAAAGAACCTTTAATGAACGCCTGATCGCCTTTCATCTTGTATTCTGCAAACGCGACGGACTGAGGCCAGTTTTCTGCAACTTGAGTAAGCTCAGTATGGCAGGCTGGTGAACGCATTTCCTCAATAGTTGGTTCAGGATCTATTGCATCCAACGTGCTGATTTGACGAGCAAACATATTGCCATCTTTCGTCGTCAAACCTTTAATCACTTCGCGATGATCAAAGTAACCAAAAGAGTTGTTGTTTTCACCGTATTTGGCTTGCAACGCCTCAAGGCGTCCACTGTCAGCAATATTTTGACTTGGTGCTTCAAGCCCTAATGCCATTTTAATCGGGTTTTGAACGCCCAGTTGCGGAACATCAACCGTTAACGTAAGCACGTTATCAACCACGGCTACAACCAAGCCAATACCGTCCTGCGGGTCAATTGAATCAGTCATCTCGTAACGACGATACTCGACGTCACCAAGCTTAACCAACTCATGCTTAGCGCCGCTCATCTGCTCTTCATGATCCAGTGTTTTCCATAACGCGGCAGGGTCTTCAATATCCACTTTGTACACCGGTACCATACCAATTGTGTACAACACAGGATTAATGTTTTCCCCGGTGCCCAAATAAGCTTTTAATGTTTCTGGCGACGCAGCACTCTCTAGGTACCCATCGAATAAGTTAACTGCAAACTGCTGTTGTGGAGACAGTGGTTCATCGGCAAAAAGTTCTGCAATCGAGCCTTGGTTCGCCGTACCGAATGCGTTCATGTATTTATAATGGTTAAAAGGTTCTGTCTGATACGTCACCATAAGTGAATCTGCAGGAACTTGCGTTAACAGTGAGCCTGCATCACTTGCGGTAGTATTGTTTTGGTACAGGTAGCCAGCGCCCCCTGCAGCTGCGACCACTGCTGTAGCCAATAGTAGTTTTTTCACGACCAACTCCGTTGTCATAGTTATGTGTTCCTAAACGAAATGTAACGCTTAGGTTTAAAGCCAATGAATAGTGCTTTATATCAACCGCTATCATAAACAAGTTATCGATGTAATGAATGTCGGTTTGATAAATTATCCAACATTTATAAGGCAAACCGTGAAGTAAGTTGAATTGCGTGCGGATGCTATTGGCAATATTCACAATCCAATTTCTCGGATAACCGCCTTAAAAATCATAATATTCAGTTAAATGAAGCGATTTGGAGTAATTACGACCAAAATCAGCAGAATATTAAATCTTTATTGAGTCTTTTATCTAATATCTGAAAACGCCTCACGACCTGACACTTCTTTCCAATTTGCCTCTGGCAGTCCCTACTCGTTTTCCTTACATTCCTACTAACTCAGTGACGAGACGTATACCAAATACGAGCAATAGAAGACGATGAAAGACCAGTTGACGATCTCTATATCAACTATCAATGGCTCAAGACATTGGTACTTCAGTAAAAGGATGCAACGCAACATAAAAACGTTTTTCGTTTTTTTTGTTGTTGCTCTGGCCGCGACCGTAATCTTAATTCATCACTTGTACACTCGCGTTGATAATGCAGCGTTAAAACAAGCTGAATTGACAGAGCATTCACGCACCATGGGTGAAGAACTCAGCACACTGAAAACACTTAAATCAGAGCTAGAAAATGACCTTTCAGAACGTGAAGAACGGGTACAACTTGTTTCGGAACGTTTGGGTGAATTAGAGAAAGTGCTTGGGGTTGGAGAACATACCTCGACAAATAACTTGGATGCTAGGCTCGATGCAGCGGCGATAACCTCAAACGTTCGCATGGTGTTATTAAACCAAATACCAAGTGGCTCTCCAGTCGGCAACGTACGGCTATCTTCCGGATTTGGTAAGCGTATCCATCCGGTGACAAAAGTTGCCAAGATGCATCGTGGGCTCGATTTTGCCGTAAATATCGGCACCAAAATTTATGCCCCTGCCGATGGGGTAGTGGAAGTCACCCGCCGCAGTAATAAAGGCTCTGGTAACTTCCTCAGGCTGCAACATTCTTTCGGTTTTTCGAGTTCTTATTCGCACTTGAAAGCGTTCAAAGTAAAAAGTGGTCAGTTCGTCAAAAAAGGGCAGCTGATTGCAATTTCCGGCAACAGTGGGCTCTCTTCTGGCCCTCACCTGCATTACGAGGTGCGATTTGTTGGGCGAGCACTGAATCCGAAACCATTTGTCGATTGGAGCCTTAATGATTTCGAAGACATTTTTACTAAGGAGCGAAGAATACGATGGGAATCTTTAATCAAAACAGTGGAACAACGAGTAGCTCAGCAGCTTCAACTCTCATCGCCAAAGGCTGTTCTCTTAGCGGAGAACTCAAAGTAGAAAACGATGTCCAGATTGATGGCATCGTCGATGGTCAAATTAACGTGGAAGGCACTCTCGTTGTCGCAGAAAGCGGGCGAGTAAACGGTGAAATCTACGCTAAACAGCTGATCATTAATGGCATGATGGACGGAAACTGTCACGCAGAACACATTCAAGTACTTGCCAAGGGACGCGTAAGTGGTAGGATCTGGAGCAATAACCTCAGCATTGAACCTGGTGGTAAATTCTTTGGTGAAGCAGCTGAATTACCTGAAAAAGAAGTGGTAACGCTCAAGGGTAAGGCTCAAGACAGTGCGATCACAAAAGAAAACAACACCAACAATGAAAAGCGACTTTCGCGTAAATCAGCATAAAAGCTTTGATTTAAGTGCTTAAAAAAGACGGCTTTCACGCCGTCTTTTTTATTACTATTGCCACGATTTTCGTCAGAAACTACGTGATTATTCGGCCGGATTTAAAACCATCACCGAGCGTTTTGCCTGTGGGCCAAAAACTGATTTTGCATGCGCTTTCACTTCATCTAACGTCACACTTTTAGCCACTTTCTCAACGTCAAGTAACACATCGACGCCGTAATCATGCACCAAATAACGAGTATATGCCCATGATCTCTGTGCTGGGTTGTCATCCAATCCTTGCATCGCGACTGCCAGTTGTTTCGCGGCCGTATCCACTTCTTTTTGGGTAATATTTGACGCTAAACCATCAAACACTTTGCCTAGTTTACTCTCTAAAAGTGCCACGTCTTCGGGCTCAACTTGAGACTCCAAGAGCCAATCAGAGATGGGTTCGCGATCTTGTGTCATGGTGTAAATGCTCGGGCTGTAATCAAGGCTAGACTCTTCTCGCACAATATCCAAAACACGTGCATTACTAATACGTTGCAAAATATCTTCGATAACCGTGTCTCTTGCCGTACGTTGGTAATCGCTCGTATTAGTCAAACGCATTACATACAACGATGAAGGTTCATGCCCATCCGCAACCACAGTTCGCTCCGGCACTTCCGGGTTAAACGCAACGTGATAATCAATCGAACGACTCGGTTTCATTTCGATAGAGGCCACATATTTACGCAAAAGTGGTGTAATTTCTTCCGGCTCTACGTTTGCAACAATAACCATCTTAAAACCATCATTGGTTTTGAAAAGTTGCTCATGCACCGCTAGTATCTGCTCGGAAGTCACTTGTTCAACATCATCACTGGACACTATACGATGACGACTACCCGGCAAATAAGAATTGCCGTTTGCTTTTTGAATCAGTTTTCCCATCGGTGATTCAAAAAAAGCGCCGCTCTGCTGTTTAAACTCTTGCTTCGCTGCTGCCATCTGGCGCTCGTCGACTTTAATCTCCGTCGCTAGGTTGTATAGTCCATTCAAAGCATCAGTTAGGTGCGTATTTGGCGCCGTAATTTGTGCTCCGTGACTGGTCGCATCAAGCATCGCGCCAAGCGCAATGTTGTTTTTGCGTAAGTAGCTATCTAGCTCTGAACCAGAAAATGCCCCTAACCCACTGCGTATTGCCGTTGTTGCTGCGATTTCATAAGCGGCATACAACGTCGGATCAACAGCGGCTTTACCACCTTGGCTCGCATAGTAAATATACGCTCGACCACCCGCTTTAGTATCTTTTTGGAACCACACTTCGACACCGTTTGATAGCGTATAGACTTGAAAACCACCCGCTTCCTGACGCATGCTCGTGATGCTGCCTTCCTGGGTAGGCTTTAAGAATCCATCCACTTTGTCATACATCTCTAACGGTTTTTCGCCAGTTTGAAGATAGGCACTGTTTAGAGCGGCAAATACACCATTGAACTGTTCTGACGTTTCGCTTTTCCCCAAACCAATAAAAAAGCTTGGCTGCTGAGATAACAAAGCCGCCAATTGTGTGTTAATGCTCTCTAAATTCTCGTTGTTGATGAATTCTGCCAAACTCTGGGCATAATTCTCTTTTGATTGGCTGACACTGTCTTGTCCAATTTGAAAAACACGTGCTTCTGCGTAACTGTTTGGCTTACGCTGACTCCAATCTGAATCAATATTTGCAAGTTCACCTTGCCAATTTGACATAACGCTATCTAACTCGGATTGAGTCGCACCATAATCTCTCAACGACGCCAAGGTACGAATGAAAGTCTGGTGCATTTGTTCGCGGCGATCTGGTGCAAACGAAATCCCTGCCGACATCATACGCTGATAGTTAGAGTAATAGGGCTCTGCATAAGCGTATTGAAAAGGTTCAGCGGCATCACTGAGTACACGGATCAAACGCTGTTGAATGAGTTGTGTTGCGACTTCATCACGCCACACTTCATGTTGTTGCTCAATCGTCGTGCCGCCACTTAGACCACGCTCAATCACTAAATGAAGACTTGGTGATTCCATCGTGTTACTTGGCAAGATTCTGTTTTCGTTGTTCACTCGAATATCACGGCGCTTCTCTATTACCGTATCCGAGGTACTTTCCCAGTTCGAGAACTTGCTTTTGATAATCTTGGACAGTGAATCTACGTCGATATTACCAGTCACAATCAACTCGGCATTTTGTGGCTGGTACCATTTGTCGTAAAACGCCTTTAACTTACTTGAGGAAGCATTTTGAATCGCTTCGCGAGTACCAATTGGGTCATGCTCACCATACATAGTGCCTTCAATCGAGGCTTGGTAAGCATGCATAGAAAAGGACTTATCATCCGGATTGGCACGTCGCCATTCCCCGAGAATCACCCCTTTTTCTTTCTCTACTTGCTCAGGAGCAAACTCAAGTCCGTTACCGATATCTCTCATCCACTTCAGGGCATCTTCTAGCTTCGTATTATTCGCAAGGTCAAGTTGGTAAGACGTTTGCTGATAACTGGTAAAAGCGTTGATATCAGCGCCAAAGCTACCACCAGATTGCTCGAAAAGTTTGACAACGTCGTTACCGGTAAAATGCTCACTACCATTAAACGCCATATGCTCAACAAAGTGAGCGTAACCCTTTTGAGAAGATGTTTCTTGGAATGAGCCGATATTCATCACCAAACGGACCGAGACTTCTTGGTCTTCTGTTGGATAAAGATGGTATTTCATACCGTTCGATAACTGGTCCACGTGCCAGTTGGCGTCAGGTTGAATCGGCGTCGACTGTTGTATCAGAGCACACCCTGACACTAATAACGCGGGGACTAACAATATACTGCGCATAACGATTGCCCATAACAATGATTAAGCTAATCAATATATATCCGGTGCTATAACCTTCACATTTTTAATGGATTGTCAGACACGCAAATGTGATAAAGATCACCATTTATTGAAATCAATTCTCATTTACAAAAATCGACAAATCCTTACTTTACAAATACATAAATAATATCGTTCCAAATCCTTTTGCTTATTTGATGTAAAACTCAAATTCGCGACATGGAGTCAGTATTTATTTTGAGCAATAAAATATAATTATTGAACAGATTCGAATCTGACTTTCTGCTGCATATTCAACAGCGCAGAGAGCACTGATGAGAATAAAAACACAACAACTATTATTCAAAGATCTATTATTCGCTTTATGTTCAAAAATCTATCACTAAAAAACAAACTGGCAATCTCTGCCAGTGCCGCCATCATTCTAGGGGGAGTGCTGGTAGAGGGGCTGTCTTTTCGAGATTCATTAAACAGGCTCGATGTCGAAGTCGCACAGCGACTAGAAAGCACTAGCGCATCTTACAATCAATACGTAAAGGACTGGCTACTCTCTAAAGAGCGCGCACTAACTTCACTCTCTTCTGATTCAGAGAAACGTTCTCTGGTTACGCATTTGAAACAAGTCCGAGACTCTGGCGCGTTCGATAACGTTTTCCTCGCTTACCCGGACGGGTCACAAGACAACGCTAATGGGGTGGTTTTGCCACCAGGTAATAACGATCCTCGTAAGTGGGGTTGGTATACCAATGCAATCGCCAACCCATCGAAAGTCTTTATGGATAACCCAACCGTCGCAGCAGCCACAGGGGCTAACGTCGTGTCGCTCGGTAAAGCCTTGCAATTGCATGGTCAAACCGTCGTTCTGGGTGCTGACGTAGAGATCGGTGATATCCTGAACAGCCTCAACCAAGTGATCCTACCGGGTGAAGGTTATATGTTTATTGCCAATGAACAGGGCAATATTTTCACTCATAACAACGGTAAACTGCTGAATCAACCGGTTAGCAAGCTAGGCCTCAACAACAACGACATTACGTCTGCCGCACGTTCAGGTACAGAGCGTCGCGTCTCTATTAACGGCACCGAATATGTGATTTACGCGCGCCACATAGAGGGTACCAAGCTCACAACAGTGACGGTTTTAGATCAAAACTCGTTGGTTGCCCCACTCTACGATGCTGTTTGGGATCAGATCATCGCAACCACCATCGTCGTCGTTATCTGTGTGGCTTTGTTTAATCTGCTATGTAGCATCTTGTTCCGTCCGCTCTACAACGTTTCGAATGCGCTCGCACAAATCGCAAACGGCAGCGGCGACCTAACTCAACGCATCAAAGTAGAAAACCGTGACGAAGTTGGTGAGCTGGCTGAAAACTTCAACCAGTTCGTTGAAAGTTTGCAGCAACTTATTGGTCACATTCGTCACCAAGCGGAAGAACTGAGCCAACAATCGGAGCTGAGCACGAATCGCGCGAATCAATCGGTTTCCGATCTGAACCATCAGCAACAAGAAATCACTATGGTGGCGACCGCTGTGACTGAAATGGCATCGGCAACGCAAGAGATTGCAGCACATGCAGAGCAGACGGCTAAAGCCGCTCAAGACTCTTCAGCAAGCACACAAAACGGTCATGAGTTGGTGATCAACTCCAAATCGTCCATCAATAATTTGTCTTCTGAAGTCAACCAAGCGAGCGTTGTCATCGGTGAGCTCAACCAGCACGCGCAAGACATCTCAACCGTGCTATCAACGATTCGAGACATCGCAGAGCAAACCAACTTACTGGCTCTGAATGCGGCGATTGAAGCGGCGCGTGCAGGTGAACAAGGTCGCGGTTTTGCCGTTGTTGCAGACGAGGTTCGCGTGCTATCACAACGCACACACACCTCAACCGAAGAAATTCGCTCGACGATCGAGACCTTGCAGCAAACCACACAACGCGCTGTGACTATCATGGATACAAGCTCTCAGCTCGCGCAAGGTTCGGTGGAAGATGCTGATCGCGCAGCACTGGCTCTGGATGAAATCAACGCGGCCGTTGCGCTGATCAGCGATATGGCAACGCAAATTGCGACCGCCGCCGAAGAGCAAACGCACGTAACCAATGAAATCACGCAAAACGTCACGTCCATTAAAGATGTGACCGATCACTTGGTAGTTGGTGCCGAAGAATCGATGAATCAATCTGCTGAGCTGAAATCGCAAGCTGAGGATCTCAACTCGAAAGTGGCAACGTTTAAACTGGCTTAAACGCCACGTTAAGAACGCTCTTAAAAACAACCCCCGCTAGCAACTTGTTACTAGCGGGGGTTGTTTTTATGGATCGACGTTTTTATTGCAGATAGCTTTCGAAAGACGTAAACCTACACCGCCACACACATCGGCGTGCCTGAGATTGGGTCGTTAAATACTCTCGCTTGTAAATCAAACACCGATGCCAACATACCTTCTGTCAGTACCTCTTGCGGTGTTCCCTGCGTGACTAACTGACCTTTTTCCAACACCACCAAATGATCGCAGTAACGGCACGCTTGGTTTAGATCGTGCAGCACTACGACCACTGTTTTGCCTTTGTCGTTCATCTGCCTCATGAGTTTCATCAGCTCAACTTGGTGAGAGAGATCCAAGTAAGTGGTTGGCTCATCAAGCATCACTACGTCGGTATCTTGCGCCATTACCATCGCAATCCACGCCCTTTGCCTTTGACCGCCAGACAGCGATTCAACTGGCTTGTCAGCAAACTCAATCACGCCAGTATCTTGCATTGCTTGCTCGACTAAGGTCTTGTCTTGTTGACTTAACCGGCCCCAATGAGAGAGATAAGGCGAGCGGCCATATTCGACCAGTTTTCTGACGGTAATACCTTCAGGACTGACAAGAATCTGCGGCAGCAAAGACAACGAACGCGCCAAGCGTTTATCCCCGTAGCTGCTTAGTGGTTTGTCGTCATACAACACTTGGCCAGAAGCGGGTTTATTGATGCGTACCAAGGTTTTTAATAGTGTCGATTTACCGCAACCATTTGGACCAACTAGTGCGGTAATTTTACCTTGAGGAATCGACAAAGAGAGATCTGGAATGATGGTCTGTTTGCCGTACGCGACGGATAAGTTCTGCGTTCGTAACATGCTTACCAACCTCTATAACGATACAAAAGAAAAATGAAATATGGTGCGCCAATAACAGATGTTAGCACTCCCGCTGGTAGCTCAATTGGCGGCTGTAAGCCTCTCGCTAAACCATCGGCGCAAATCACCAACAAAGCGCCAAGGGTTGCAGCGGCTGGAATCAACAACTTGTGGTTGTGGCCAAACAGCAAACGCGCAAGATGCGGCGCAAGCAGGCCAACAAAGCTGATCGTGCCTGCCACAGACACACTGATACTCGCCAATAGCACGGCAGCAATCAACGCAATAATTTGGATCTGTCTTGGTTTCGTGCCAAGCGTAGTAGCGCTTTCTTCTCCCAGTCCCATAACATCTAGCCGCCAAGCCAGCCAAAACGCCAATGGCAGTAGCAGCAATAGAGCACTCCAAATAAACGGCACTTGTTGCCAATTTCGTCCCCACAAACTGCCGGTTAGCCATACCATCGCCGTGTTGATTTCGATAGGGTGCACAATCAGAAGAAAATCGATACCGCTGGCTAAAAATGCGCTGACAGCAACACCAATCAGCGCCAAACGTGCTGGTGTTGGTTTCGACCAGTAAGCCAGCACAGCAATAAAGCCAGCAGCAAGCAAGCCTCCCGCCATGGCGACCATCGGCAACATTTCCACTGGCGCATCCGGATACAGCACCAAACAAGCGGTAGCCGCCAGTCCTGCTCCGGCGCTTATCCCCATTAAATCTGGTGAGGCAAGTGGATTACGGATGACGCCTTGAACTAAAACGCCTGACAGCCCCAACCCAGCGCCCACGCCAATAGCGAGCAACATTCTCGGTAATCGATATTGGTGAATCACAAAGTCCGAGTCAGAGAAAGAAAACAGTAATGCAAAAACCTGTTGAGCCGACATGTTCGCCGCGCCAACAAACAGCGTGAGAGAAGACGCAATCAGCAACAATCCAACTAATGCAAACAGTTTGGTTTGATTCATCATGATGATTTCCTCATTGCAATCGCGATAAAGCAAGGTGTGCCCAACAGCGCGGTAATCACGCCCACTGGCGTTTCAGCCGGAAAGGCAATCGCGCGTGATAAAGCATCTGACCACGTCACCAATGCCGCGCCACACAAGGCGGAAACCGGAATGAGAATGTGATAGTTGTGACCAACAATCGGGCGTACCAAGTGCGGCACTAACAACCCGACAAAGCCAATTGGTCCAGCAATCGCTACACTAGTTCCTGCCAACAGCACAACCGCTAAACCACTAATAAATCGCGTAAGACGAATGTTACCACCTAGCCCAACAGCAACTTCGTCCCCCAACGCGAGTAAATTTAAGTTTCGCGCTAAGCCCATGGCGAGCACCAAACCTAAAGTCGCAAAAGGCCACAGTTGCTGCCACTGCTCAGAATCTACCGCGGAGAGTGAACCCGTTAACCAATGCAACACGCTGTAAGCCATGTCATCCGCCAAAATTACCGACGCACGAGTTAACCCTATCAGCAGTGCACTGATGGCAATGCCCGCTAGCACTAAACGCAATGGGTGAGAACGCGCGGAGAAAAAACCACCCAACAACATGACCGCACCACCACTTAGTAGCGCGCCGAGTACTGCGTTGATGATTGGGTTCAATTGAATAAAGAATGGTACGCCGATAGACGCCAAGGCCATAAAACAAGCCGCACCAGCATTAATGCCGAGAATGGATGGCGACGCCAAAGGGTTACGAGTCAATCCTTGCATCAGCACTCCGGATACCGCAAGCGAAGCGCCAATTAATAACCCAGCATAGGTACGAGGCGCACGCAGCGTCGCGAGGATTTGATGCAGCATATTGCCCTCATCAAACGCAAACCAATAGCTTGTCAGATCATTAACGCTCAAAGAAAAGTTGGACCAGCCAATCATTGAGGCTGCATAGCCTGAGAGCGTACACAACGCCATAGCACAGACAAACAAGCTCGCTTTCCAATGCGATTTGCTAACCGAAGACGCGCTTTCCGAGCTTATCGCCGCACTCATGAGCGCTCCAATAACGCTTCAAGATTGCGGGCAATTTCTTCCGCAGCCAACATGCCGCGATTTAACGACCACAGTTCAGGAGAAACCTCAACAAGTTGCTGTTTTTTCGCAGCAGTTAGCAACTTAAACAATGGATTTTTGCGCCACTCATCCACAATATTTGGTTGAGAGTAAAGTCCAACTAACAACCAATCAGGGTTGGTTTTTAGTAAAAGTTCGAAACTGGTTGGGATATACGCTTTTTGCTCAGATGGAGCCAGCGGGCTTTGGATGCCCAGCATACTCAAAACGCCCCCAGCGTAAGAAACCGGGCTATGCAACCACATCCCTTTGTCAGAAACCACACCAAACTGAATGGTTTCCTGTGTTGCAAAATGCTGTTTGAACTCCGCCATTGTCTGTTTGTGCTGCTCAATTCGTTGTGTCATTTTCGCTTGTTTGCCAATTGCCACGCCGATTTTGTGTGCGGATTCGAGATTTTCTTGATATGTCTCACCACGGCTTTTTAACAGCAAAGTTGGCGCAATTCGCTGCAAATCTTGATAAATCGCGCGATGACGTTCTGCATCAGCAATGATCAAATCCGGCTTGAGCACCGCAATCGCCTCTAAACTCGGTTGCGAGCGCATGCCGACCGATTGCCAAGGACCAACCTTGGCACGAACAGCAGGAATGACTCGTGTGGCATCGTTGTCATCGGCGACGCCTACAGGTGAGACATCGACTGCCGCTAATGCATCGACAAACGAAAATTCTAAAACCACAATACGTTGAGGTATCGCTTCTAGCTCAAAAGTGCCTTGCTCATCTTGCACGCTGCGCGCCTGAGAAAATGCGCTAAATGACATCAAAGCTGAGCTCAACAGCATCAGCAAAACTGTTGAAAAGTGTTTGATCGTAAATTGTTTTTTATTTTTCATCTTGCTTTTTTCCAGTGCTAAGAGTTTTCCATTACCTAAGATCGGCAAAGTCGCCAAGGTAAATTGGCGACTTTTCTTTTCAAACTCGGTGAACGAAACGCTTAAAACTGATAGTTCAGATCCAGTGTGTAAGAGCGTCCCGGAGCTGGGTACCGACCAACTGGGCTTGTATCAATCCCGCGGAAGTAATACTCCTCGTCAAACAAGTTGTTCACCGCAACATTCATGCGTAACTTGCCTTTGTCGTCTTTGTATAAATCCGTCCCCAAGTTGAAGTTCCACACCATGTAAGATGGTACTTTACCCGTTGCGCCAGTTGCATCTTCGGCACTGGTGTTGGCGTTATCGGTATACGAATCACTAAAGTAGAAGCCCGATAGCGTGGTGTCCATGCCGTAAAATGCGTAGGTTGCATCCCAACCAAGCTGATGCTTAGAGGTGTAAGGCAGTTGATTACCTTTATTCGCGCCTTCTTCTTCAAGCGTAGCGTCTAGATAGTTGTAGCTTGCGCCTAAACTCAGTGCAGGTAGTGCTTCAGGCACGTAACGAGCAGAAAGCTCTATGCCTTGGTGAAGTGTTTTTCCGATGTTATCGAAGGTCTGCGTTGAGCTTTGCCATTGCAATTGATCTTCAAAGTCGATGCGATAAAGTGCAGCGTTAAAGCTGGTCGCATCTTGGGTGTAACGCGCGCCGACTTCGTAGTTCCAAGCCAGTTCGCTACCTTCTTCACCCAAACCTCGGATGTAGGCAATTTGTGGCGCACGAAGTGATTTTTGCGCGTTCGCATACGTCACCCACTGGTCAGTTAAGTTGTATGCCACCGTCAAACCTGGCAACCATTCCGTCACGGTGTTGTCTGCCGTTTGTTTTTTACCACGATCGGTAAACGTCATTCGAACCGACTCAACACGCAACCCAGGCGTTACCTTCAATGTATCATTGAACAAACCAATTTCGTTGCTAACGTATCCAGCAAACGCGTCCGTATCTAGATGCCAATCACGCGGAACGCTGGTTGCACCACCGGCGATTGGAGTCTGAGTGAGTTTGTAGTCAATGTCTTCATTAACATAACGGGTACCCACGATCCAGTTTTGAGTAACGGATTTACCTTCGCCAAAGTACATCGCCATTTTTGGCTCTATACCATACACGGTAAATTCACGTGGAGAGGTACGAACGTCCGTCGCTGGCAGAGCCGGATCCGCCCAATGGCCACCCGCGCTGTTAAAGCCCCACTTGAAAAGACGCTCTGACTTATGGCCAAACGTTAGCACTTCTAGCTCGGCACTGTCGGCAAATGGCAAATCGTGGATGTACTTAACACTCCAGCGCGTCGACTTACCTTCATAATCATCGTAAGGACGTTTCGATTGGTGACGATCTTGCTCGTAATCTTGTGGCGAAAGTGCGCCCGGCATTTGCGTTTCAGCATCGTAACGTTGCAGGAATGCTTGAATCTCTTGAGTGTCACTCAGTAGCCACTGTGCTTTGGCTTGGAAGTTCTTCACGTCCGTATCGGAATGTTCACGGAAGCTTTCACCTTTTAGGAAGTTACCTTCCAACTGTAGTGCAAATGTGTCGCTTAACCAGCCGCCCGTGCGTAGGTAAAAATCATTCAGCGGCGCATCACCGCCATCAAAAACGGTAAGGCGGTTACTGATTTCAGTTTGCCACGTGTGTGGAATCGGTTTGGTCACTAAGTTGATCACACCACCGACGTTGTTTGGGCCGTACTGTACTGCGGCACCACCGCGTACAATGTCAATACGATCAAGCATCGACAGTGTTGCTGGGAAGATAGACTGACCAGTGTGACCATATGGCGCAAGTGTTAGCGGTACACCATCCATCAAGAACTGAGCATGACCACTACGGCTTGCTTTCAAACCACGTACGGAAATGTTAGGCAATACGCCCGTTCCGCTTTCATCCTGAACTTTAATACCCGGCACGCGCTGTAGCGCGTTATCAATCGAGCCTGCGGCGGTTTTCTCGATTTGATCGCGGGTAATGACGGTACGAGCACCTGGGTACTCTTTGACGTCTTCAATTTCAGATTTACCAATCACGCTACCAGTGACAACGACGGTTTCCATCGTGGTAGTTTGTTCTTTTTTAGCAGGAGCAGCAACCGCGCTCATGGATGTGGCAGAAGCGATTGCAATCGCAAGCACACTGTAAGTGGTAGACAAACCAGCACGTACACGCACTTTACCATCCAAATTCTGGTAAGACATTAAGATCTCCTTTGCGAGAAATTGAGCCTCGGGCAGAATACATCCCGTAGGCTCTAGGGGCTAAACATCCTCAATATGAGGCAAAAATCGGCTAACAGGCGCTAACTACGCACAAAAAGCCTAGAACTGATATCCGTAGCTGAGCATGAACTCGGCTGGTGCGCCGTAGCCAATCTGGTTTAAGCCAGACGTGCCGTTTGTTGCGCCAAGAATGTATTTCTCATCCAAAATGTTGTAAGCGTTCGCTTGGATTTTGTGACGACCAGTGGTGTACGCCGCCATCAAATCCACCGTTGTGTAATCGCCAAGTGCGACGGCTTCGTCGTTACCTGCGTAACGGTCGCCCACGTACTTCACACCACCGCCTAAACGCCAGTTGTCATCCAATTGGTAAGTGCTCCAAAGAGAGAACAAGTGGTCTGATACATCGTTAGGCTTTTTGCCTGTGGCTTTGTCTTCCGCATCTAAGTAGCTGTAACCAACAGAGATGTCCCACTGTTTGGTGATTTGGCCGCGAGCCTCTAATTCAATGCCTTGGTGACGCACTTCAATTTTATCGATCACATCGCCGTCCACGTTAGTTTGTGGTTGCTCTTGATCAATCTGGAACAGTGCCGCATTCAACATTAATGCGTTATCCAAAAGGTACGCTTTCGCACCCACCTCTTTTAAGTCGGTGTGGAAGAATTCCGCCAATTTTGGATTGATGTAGATACCAGCGTACGGTAACTGCCAAGAGCGCGCTAAACTGGCGTATACGGATGTGTCGGAATTGATGCGGTATACCAAACCAGCACGGTAGCTGACTTTGTCATCATCCAACTTTTCCTTATCTGAGCCCGCTTTTTGTTGTTCGAGCTCCATCGAGTCGTAACGCACGTTACCGATCAAAGAAAGGTCGCCCCACGTATAGACGTCTTGCACATACAAACCTGTCGTGGTGGTGGTATTGTCACGAAATGGCTTAAAGCCCGGATCAGGCGTTGGACCAACGACTGGGTCGTATATATTTTGCGGAGGAAGCGTTTTGTCACTTGCCAACGTTAGGTCGATATCGATCTGGTTGAAATCTGCACCCACCATCAATTGATTGTCCCTGGTTTCCCAAACCAACTCAGATTGTAAAGTGGTCGTAGTACGTGGATCGTAACCAAAGTTGTTGACGGTTTGAGACACTTCATTACCCGTCACTTTGCCCTGACGCGTGCCTTTTTGCTCAAGTTCGATATGGTTGAACGCCGCTCGGTTGTTCCATACCCATTGATCATTCAGACGCCATTCGTAATCCACCGCAATACGGAGACTGTCTGACTCCTGATAGTCGTTTGTGCCGCCAAAGTAAGTGCTTACTGGCAAATCAACTGGCTTGCCATTTTTTGATGGCACACCACGATACGGCACTAGTTCTTGATGGGCGTATTCCACGTCAATATCAATGGTGTGACCGTCCGCTGGTAACACACGAATGGTCGGTGCAATGAAGAAATCGTTTGAATCAACATGATCAACGTACGAGTCGGCTTGACGGTATTCCAAGTTAATACGCCCGTTGACCTTATCTGTAAACGCCATTGAGCTGTCGACCTGACCAACATACTGGTTGTTGCTGCCTACACTACCGTTTACGTGAGTAAAATTCTCACCGTTAGCGCGTTTCGTCACCAAGTTGATGATGCCCCCAGCCGAACCGCGGCCATACAAAGCACCCGCAGGGCCTTTCACAATTTCAACGCGTTCAACGTTCGCTAAGCTGCGGTAAGACTGCAACGTACCGTCATCTCGCAAGCCATCACGGTACATATCGTTGAGTGAATCAAAACCACGGATCATGAACTGATCGCGGCTGCCTTCGCCCAAGGTGTTATTGACCCCGGCTACCCCATCTAGCGCATCCACTAAACGCACCGCGCCTCGGTCTTGCATTTCTGTTTTCGTTACTACGGATACCGCTTGTGGCACATCAAGCCATTCCACATCGGTTTTGGTGCCTGATTGAGGCATGTGTTCAGCATAACCTTCGTACTGATGACCGAAGACTTGAATCGTTTCAGTTGCTGATGAGGTTGAGTTCGTCTCTTCTGAAGCCACTGCGCTTGGTGCTACTAATGAAGAACCAATCGCGACCGCCAAGGGGGTCAGGGTCAATAATTTATTCATTCCATAATTCCGTTTAGTTGTTATAAAGCCAACGGATGGAAATAAGAACAAATATTATTTCTATTTGCAATATTAATTTTATGCTCTATATTTATTTACCCTAAAAACACAACTAACAACAAAAAAAACCAAATATCATAACAATAAATACTAAAACTTCTGCCCTCCGTCTCGAGAGAGGCACATTGGAAGACGACCGTGAGCGACTTTATCAACGTTAGAAGAAAATGTTAGAAAATTAGGAAAGCTCATGAAATCTACGATGATTATCGTAAGTCATGTCGTTAACGATGCAGTCACTCACGGCTTTGTGCCTGCAGCTAAAGCGATGGACCTTCACGTCGTTCTTATCACCGACCACAAGCTAAGCCATTTAGAGCTGGCGAGTCGTGATAGTCACTTTAATCCGGATACCATTCTAGAATGTGATGTCTTCAACCCATTAGAACTCATCGAAACCATCACGGAGCATGAATTAAAGCCAGACGCTATTTTCAGCAATAGTGATCACTTACAAACTTCCACCGCCATCTGCGCGCAATTTTTTGGCCTCCCATCCAAAGATTGGTCTGTCACGTTAAAGGCCAAAAACAAACACTTAACTCGACAGGTGTTAAATGAAAAATCCTTACCCAACACACAAAGCTGTTTGCTGCATCGCCATTCGAATGTGGCATTAGGCATGGCCTTCCCTGTCGTAGCAAAACCCAAAGAAGGCGTGGCAAGTTTAGATGTACAGCGCTGTGACTCCCAAAGCGAGCTCGATGCTTACTCCGAGGCGTTTTGGCAAAAGCACCCAAACACCGCCATTCTGGTGGAGCAGTTTCTTCAAGGACCGTTGGTTACGCTCGAAACTTTAGGAGACGGTAACCAACTTATCGCCGTGGGCGGTTTTGATGTGTCGCTCTCTGAGCCGCCTTACTTTATCGAAACCGCCGCAGACTGGAACGGACCAAACGGCATTGCTCACCGAGAAGCTTGCTTGGCTCAACTTAAAGCGTTCGGCGTTGGTTTTGGAGTTTGCCACAGCGAATTTATCATTACGGAAAATGGCCCGGTTCTGGTGGAAATTAACTACCGCAGTATTGGAGATGGCCGCGAATTCTTGCTCAACAATCTCGCTCACTTCGGTTGGTTTAGCACAATTTTGGGTCTGCATTTGGGCCGAAGATTGGCCGGCGATTACCAAATTCATGGGTCAGCGCACGTGCACTATGTGGTTGCGGAGCACAGTGGTGTGATTGATGGAGATTCAACCTCCTTCATCCAACACGATGACGATATCATCACTCAGCAACAGGTACTAAAAACCGCTGGAGAACACTTCCAACAGAGTTATTCCAATAAGGATTATCTCGCCCGAATTTCGATTGTCTCACCATCAGGGCGAAACCTCGACCAAGCGCTGCAGAACGCGCTTAGCAATTTCGATCTCGCTCCGACTCGTGAGGTGGCAGCATGAATGACAACGCTTTGTATCTAACGCAACGATTGATCGACACTTGCTTACGGGAAGACATGTTTGGCATTTTGTCGAAAGCCAAGTTCAGTAGCGACGCGCCAAAAGGGGGAATTGTTCCTCAAGGCGAGCAAGTCTGGCTGATATTTGCCAACTCTGATTTCACGTTGTATTTACCCGTTGCGCCAACGTATTACATGCAGCACTGGCGCTACGGTCACGCCAATGACGAAGCACCACAAGGTTGGTGGGTGGAGAAAAATGGCCAAGTCGAACATCAACAACATTACAAAGAGTGGATTGCACTACTAACGACACTGGCGCATGAGAGCTCTCACGAGTTGCTGGCGGGATACCTTCAAGAACTGGAATGTGCAGAGAAACACAAAGCGCTGTGTGACCAAGCGTTTCATCATCACGCAGACCACATTTCTCAACCAATATCCGAGCTTGGTTCCTGGCATAAAAAGCTGCTGCTAGCCGACCAGATCGCTTCTTACCTTGACCATCCGTACTATCCAACTGCGCGTGCGAAGTTTGGTCTGAGCGATGAAGACCTTGCTAAGTACGCGCCCGAGTTCGCACAAAGCTTTGCTCTGCATTGGATTGCGATTGAAAAATCACTGGTGACATTAACCAGCGAACAACCTGATTGCTGGCCGACCATGGAGCAAGTTGGGCTTCCTGCTGATTTTGCACTGAGCCACGTTCTGTTCCCTGCACATCCGCTCACCCTGCGATCTTTAGAAGCCTTACCCGAAGGCATGATAGAAGCGCCTTTAACGTATCTAGACGTGACGCCGACGCTTTCCGTTCGTACTGTGGCCGTCAACGAGGCACCGCACATTCACATCAAGGTTCCGCTGATCATGCGATCGCTAGGCACAAAAAATATTCGCTTAATCAAGCCTTCAACACTGTATGACGGCCACTGGTTTGAACGCCTACTCAGCCACCTTGAACAAACGGACGCCGACTTAAACAGTCGCTTGTTCCATTGCAACGAAAAACACGGTGGACACGTCGGCGAGGATAAAACCTTCGCGTACATCGTACGTGAGTACCCACTTACTCATTGCGAAGACAAAGCGTTAGTTCCGGTTGCAGCACTGGCAAGCCCAATGCCTGACGACCGCTTGTTCTTAGAACATTTGGCAGAACATTACTATCAACAAGATACGCTGGCGTGGTTCCAAGATTACGTCGATCTATTATGCCAAGTGCACCTCACCTTGTGGCTTCGTTATGGCATTGCATTGGAGTCCAACCAGCAAAACGCCATCGTTGCATTTGATCAACAGGGCAAAATGACGCTCGCGATGAAAGACAACGACGCGGCGCGAATTTGGCCAGAGCGCTTCCGCTTTGCAACAGACCATGCTGCCGAAAAACACGGCGCAAAAACAATTCCAGTGGATTGCGATGAACTGCTCGACCAACGCATCAAAGTCGACAATGAATTGGCGCTCGGTCAGATGTTTACCACCATCACATTACAATTGGATATCGCAGCGATTGTAGAAGCAATGGCTACAAAGGGCATTGCCTCTTCAGCATCGCTTTACGCCATCGTGGCCAAAAGCATTGCTGAGCAACTCAACCGATTGGAAGGCGAAGGGTTAGAAACAAAACTGGCACGCGAGTTACTGCAAGAGGCGCCTGATTTGTACGCCAAGTACTTGTTGAGCTCTGGCAGTTTGCTCTCGAAAGAAGCCTCCGGCGCGAGTGACATCAATAAGTTCTATGGTTTGTCGGTCCCGAACTTCTTGCTGCTTTCTAGCGAAGAAGCGCAGCGCGCCTACTTAGAAGCCATCAAAAAAAGCGTACGTTAAACGATTATGACCAAACTCATCTACAGTGTGTTGTTGTGCCACTTTATCGCTGCGTTTGCCGCGTTAGGTATGCCGCTATTTCTACCCGTCGTGTTGCCAACATTAGGCGCAAGCATTGATGCGGACTGGGCAGGGGTATTGTTTATCCTACCTACGTTTTGTACTGCGTTGGCGGCGCGATTTTGGGGCAACTTTGCCGATCGCTACGGTCGCCGCCGCTCACTCTTGCGTGCGCAACTTGGCCTTGCAGCAGGTTTTGCGCTGTGCGGCTTGGCAGACAACCTCGCCATGTTTGTGTTTGGTCTTATTGTTCAAGGAACCTTTGGCGGCACCATGGCCGCCTCGAACAGCTACTTATCTAGTCAAATTAAAGAAGCCAAAACACTCGGCAAGTCACTCAATAAAACCCAACTATCTGCTCGCTTGGCGCTGATCGTTGCGCCCATTGGGCTCGGCTGGAGCTTGTCCGAAACCAACCCACTCAACGCGTACCTGTGGTTATGCGTTTTGCCTTTAATTGCTATGGGCATCACGCTAACACTGCCTGCGGATAAACCCGCCGAACGAAACCTCGAAAAGCCAAACTCAGAATCTCAGCAAGAAAAACCGGTTGCACAGAAAAACGCAATGCATGCCATTCGCTGGATCTTCTTTGCTCAGTTCGGGTTTGCGTTTTCCATGGTGGTGACCTTTCCTTATTTCTCGCCGTTTGTGCAGCAATATGGCATCACTAACCACGCATGGATCGGTTTTTTGTACGCACTGCCGCATGGTGTCTATCTGTTGCTGGCAGGCAAAATCCACGTGTTGTCAGATGGGCTGAGTCGCCATCAACCGCTGCGCACGTTGTGGCTCGGGTTTGCATTGCTTGCCGTGAGCTCTGCTTTGCATTTGATTGCGTCCGAAACCGCACTCATTGCTGCGAGAATTATCTTCGGCATCGCGATGGTGTGTTGTTATCACGGATTGCATCAGCATCTTGCGAGCAATCTGGATCGCAAACTCAGTGGCAAAGTATTTTCTCGCTTTGATGCCATGTCCAAATGGGGTGGCGTGGCAGCGGGATTTTGCGCTTCTTTCATTTCTAGCTTGGGGCTACTTGAGGTTCCTTTCCTACTTTCTGCGATAGTCAGCGTAATCACCTTGATCGCGCTGGTTCTCCACTCAAAATTTGGAAATCAACATGTTACAAACTCAATCCTCTCAGACTAGCGAGTTGCGCGCGCATGAGGTGCAGCTCAACCGTGAGAAAGCCCAACTCAACACGATAATGGGTGTTCTTAATTGTTACTTACGTGAATTTGCGCTACCGAATCAACAAGTGGAATGGCACTACCAATCGACATCGCTACCCCAAACGTTAAAACGCAACTATCCCGCTAAACAGCGGATAGCCGTTCATCTTTCTCAACAAAATGGCGTGTTGGTTTTGCCGATTCACTACGCGAGCAAACTGGGCAAAATCAAATTGGCAGAACTGCCGTGGGCGAAAATGCCGGGATCTGGTTGGGCGAAATTGGATGCCACGCAAACTCTTACGCTTTTGCTTAACTATCTCAAGCAGGTGTTGGCGATCCCATTTAACCATGAGCTGATCGAACAACTGGAAAATAGCGTGCTGGTTACCGAGCAGTTTCTCAACGTCGCGCCCAAATCGCATCACAACGAATTTATCGCTTCGGAACAATCTCTGATTTGGGGGCATACTTTCCATCCGACCCCGAAAAGTCGTTCGGGCGTCACCATGGATGATCTCTTGGCGTTTTCTCCAGAAGTCGGCGCGCAAGTCCCGCTGTACTGGTTTGAAGTGGATACGTCCTTACTTGATGTGCTGAGTTCTGACGGAGAAGCTAACCCTGCGCAGCGCATGCTACAACAGCTCGCGCCACAACACACCGCCAGCAATGAGAAGACCCTCTACCCTTGCCATCCTTGGGAAAGCTACACCATTTTGAGCAACCCAAGCGTGAAGCGTGCCATTGAGCAAGGCAAGATCACACCACTGGGTTTAGGTGGTGAAAAGATGCAGCCGACCTCTTCAGTTCGTACCCTCTACCACCCAGATATGGACTGGTTTGCGAAATTCTCCATCAACGTACGATTAACCAATTGCGTGCGCAAAAACGCGTGGTACGAACTCGACAGCGCCGTGCAGCTCACGTCGATTCTCAAACCGATTCGAGAAAACGAACAGCTGCACAACCCCGTATTTAAAGTGATGACAGAGCCTTACGCCACCACGTTGAATCTAGAAAGTGTCGCTGAGCACAACTGGGACGACAACACCAAAGCACGCGAATCGTTTGGGATTTTGTATCGCGAAAATTTCTCGCTGAGCGAAGTCGACATCTTGAAACCAACCCTCGCTGGCGCTCTGTTTGCTTACGATAATAACGGCAACAGTCGCATTGCTCAACGCCTTAAAAACAAAGCGCGTACTACGCAAAATCGCTATTCCGACATCGCGACACTTTGGTTTGAACGCTATTTGCATTGCCTGATCCCGGGCGTATTTAATTACTACTTCAAACACGGGGTGGCGTTTGAGCCGCATTTGCAAAACACCCTGATTGGCTTTGAGCAAGAGATGCCGTGTTGTGTTTGGATTCGTGATTTGGAAGGCACTAAATTACTGCCGGAGTTCTGGCCAGCAGAAACATTAACTGACTCGTCTGAACGCGCACGACAATCGGTTTACTACAGTCGCGAACAAGGCTGGAATCGCATCGGATACTGCACCTTTATCAACAACATCAGCGAAGCGATTTTCTTCATCGCAGAAGGTGATGAGCCACTAGAGCAAACGCTGTGGAATGCGGTGCAAAGTGCCATTGTGCATTGGCAATCAGTGAATGGAAAACAACCGGAACTAGAAACGTTGCTAAATGGCGGTCACTTCCCAAGCAAAAATAATTTCACCACGCGTTTGATGCAAAAAGCCGATAAGGAGTCGGGCTATACCCAAGTCGCCGCGCCTTGGCAGCAACACGAAAAAGGATCGCAACATGTCTAATTCACTCTCTCTACCGACACACGTTTGCCAACAAGTTCACACGCTCGCACGGCAGCAAAGTCAACCCTTGTGCGCGTACGTGTATGACCTAAGCGCCTTAGAAGAACACATCAAACAACTGCGTCACGTTTTGCCGAAAAATGTCGAGCTATTTTACGCAGCTAAAGCCAATCCATCGGGCCCGATTCTCAAAACGCTCGCGCCGTATGTCGATGGTTTTGAAGCGGCATCTGGCGGGGAGTTGGCACACCTCCACCAGCAACAACTCGATAAACCATTGATCTTCGGTGGCCCAGGAAAAATGCCAAGTGAATTGCAACAAGCGATTGAACTTGATGTCGATGCGATTCACGTCGAAAGCCTCACTGAGCTGCAACGCATTGGTGCGCTAACCGAGCGCCTCAACCGCCCTGCTTCGATCTTTTTGCGTATGAACATCGATATTGGCGACATCACGCTCAGCAAGTTGGCAATGGGCGGCAAGCCGACTCCGTTTGGCTTGGACGAGTCCGAACTGAGCAATGCTTTGATGTTGCTGCGCGATTTCCCGCAAGTGTCACTCAAAGGCTTCCATTTTCACTTGATGTCGCATCAGCTTGATGTTGAACGCCACTTAGCGTTAATGCAGCGCTATTTCCAAGTCGTGAAAGCGTGGCAACAAGAGTTTGAACTCGGTGAGCTGATGATCAACTTAGGCGGAGGCATGGGGATTAACTACCAAAACCCTGAGCAACACTTTCCGTGGATGGAGTTTTGCGACAAGTTGGAATTCCTCATCGCCAAAGAGCAAGTGCAAGATTGGACACTGCGTTTTGAATGCGGACGTTTCATCACGGCGGCATGCGGTTATTACGTGATGGAAGTACTGGATATTAAGCAAAATCTTGGCGAAAACTTTGTCATCGCGCGCGGAGGAACTCACCACTTCCGCACGCCAGCGGCGCAGAGCCATGATCATCCATTCGTCATCCTGAAAAACGAGCAACACCACGAAATTTCTCACCCAATTCAGCATACACAAGCGACCTTTGTCGGTCAGCTTTGTACGCCCAAAGATGTGCTGGCACGCAATCAACACGTCGCCCACGTCGATATTGGTGATTATGTTGTGTTTACCTTAGCGGGCGCCTATGCGTGGAACATCTCCCATCAAAACTTCTTGATGCATGAACCGCCGATCTTCCACTATTTTTAAACGGCATACTTCGCTTTACTCAAGCCCCAATCATTGGGGCTTTTTTATTCCATCTCGGCACAAATTCATTGCCATTAACCGCTTTGCGAAATAGCAATAATGCGTTTTATCAGCTCGTCGGGTTCCATCTTGGGATTGCGGTAAAAACGGAAGATTTCCGAGTTTATCGCTTGCTGAGCAACCGGATTGACCGCCATTGAATCAATCATACTCGGCACAGCGAGGTTGTGTTTAACGCCGTAGTGAAAGTCTTGATATGACTGGACCTGACACGGATTAAAATCGCTGATGTCGATATCGGTGCGTACCGGAATCGAGCCTTTTACCTTATTGAACTTGGCTTGAAACTCGACGTCTGCCAGCGCGCTTGCGGTTTGCTGAGCAGCCTCGGAAGAAAACGACTTGCTCGACATAAACACCAAGCTGTCCATGTTGTAGAGGAATACACCATCGCTGTCAGGCGTTGGGTAACAGCCGACCTCTTGTGGAACTGAGACTTGATTGGCGAGCAGCTCACCCAAAATCCAATCACCGCCGATTTGAAACAGCGCTTGACCGTCGGCTAGCGCTTGGGTCGCCGTATCCCACTTACTGTCGGGTAATTGGTTGTCGATCAACAAACTCAGGCGGCGAAATTGCGTCAACGCTTGGCGCAGGGTATCACTGTCGATGCTGTCTCGCTCAAGTTTAACCATTGCATTGGTGTAGAACTCAACGCCGCCAGTGGAGATCACTAAGTTCTCGAAAAGTTGGGCGACTTGCCACGGCTGCTCACCGACTGCGATCGGCTCGATGCCATTTTGCTTCGCAAGCTCCATGGCGGCGAACATTTCTTGCCAATTTTTCGGCGCGGAAAGATTCAGTTGTTTAAGCAGCTTGTGGTTGACCCACAACCAGTTCAAGCGGTGCAGCGTAAGTGGCAGGGCGATATAGCCGTTTTGTGTTTTATTGATTTCGATAGACAGCGGGTAGAGCACCTCGTCCCAGCGCTGCTCATCCGCTACCGCGTTGACGTTGTGCAAAATACCGATGGCATCCCACGCCTTAATACTTGGCCCTTCGATTTGCGCGAAGCTCGGTGGGTTGCCCGCCAGCGCGCGTGCTTGCAGTACCGTCATCGCGCTGTCGCCACCACCGCCTAACACCGGACTTTGCAGCAGCTCTATATCGTGCCGTTTTAGCTGAGCTTTAAGTGTTTGCAGCGCTTGCTGCTCGCCGTCAGAAGTCCACCAATGTAAAAACTCTACCCCTTGTGGAGACTCAGCGTGAGCGACGCAAGGGGCGAGCAACAGTGGGAACAAGAATGCCAGTTTGTTCATAGTCAGTCTCTCGGGAAAGTCAGTGTGGCGCAGAGGCCGCCAAACTGAGAATGGCTCAGCGACAAACTGCCGCCGTGAGCCTTTGCAATGCTCTGTGAAATGGTTAACCCCAGCCCACTGCCTTCTTTATCGTTGCTAGCGCGGAAGTATGGCTGGCAGAGCTTTTCAAGTAATAAATCGTCAACACCATCACCGTGATCTTCAATTTCAATCTGGATCGACTCTGGGCTTTCACTCAGCGTAATGTCCGCTTGATGGCCGTATTTGAGCGCGTTATCGATCAGATTCTGAATGCAGCGCTTAATCGCTAACGGTTTGCCGGCAAAGTGGGTGCGGATTTCACCGTGGATGCGAATCGTGTCCGGCGCATCGGCGATATTGGCGGAAATGTGCTGAATCAGTTGGGTGAAATTGATCGGCTCGATTTCCTCGTGGATATCGGTCTCTTTAATGCATTGCAATGCGCCTTTGACCATCAAATCTAGGTCGTTACTCAGGCGGATAAAGCGTTCTCGGTCGGCGTCGTCATCCAGCATTTCCGCCCGTAGTTTTAGGCAGGCTATCGGCGTTTTCAGATCGTGGGAGATGGCGCTGAACAGCATCTCGCGGTCTTTAATGTGGCTGTCGATGCGTCGGTTCATTTTGTTAAACGCACGTACCGCTGCTTTCAGTTCGTTACTGCCGCGCTCAGAGACTTCGGGCACGTCTAATCGGCTCGACATCAGGGTTGCTGCTTTTGCCAGCTCTCGAATTGGTTGAATTTCTTTGCGAACGATAAACCAGGTACACAGCAACAGCATTAGCGCGGACACCAATAGCGTCAGCCATTGGCGCAGCTCAAAATAGTTAGTCTCTAGGTTGATGTAAGGCGCGGGTAGCACCGCCGCGAGATAAAACCATTCGTTCTGTGCGACTTCGACCTGCATCACCAGAATGGGTGGGTTGAGGTCACCAAACGAAAGCGAATAATGCGCCCACAATAGTGGCAGTTCATCGATAGGTAGCTCGTTGTTGAACACTTTGAGTTTGTCGCGCTGGGTGAACTCCACCTCAATATTAGGAATGCCGCTCAGCTCGCTTTCTAATACCTCGCGAACTTCGTTGATGACCAACGTTTTGCGCTCGCTCTCTGGCAGTGGGTCGACGTCAATCTGGTGATTGTTGAGTGAGACGAAAAAGCGCGTACCACCCATGTTGCGTAGTTGATTGAGCACCAAGTGGCGATACTCCGAAGGGAGGGTTTGAAAGAAGGCGATGGTAGAAGAAGCACTCAGTGCTAAGCTTTTGACTGTGGTGGTCAGGCCTTCTTTATCGCGTTCGCTGGCGTGTTGATACCAGATAATCCCGGATAATACCTGCGCCAGAATGATCACCAGCAACAAGAACACACTGGTACGAACGACCAGTGATCCCGTCCAGTGTTTAATTCTCATAATGCACGTCCGTGGTCAGCATGTAGCCTTTGTTGCGCACCGTTAAGATCAGCGAGCGGTCTTTATCTTCAAGGTGATGACGCAAGCGGCTGATCTGCACGTCAATGCCGCGTTCAAACGGGTCGGCATCACGTCCCCAGATCTCGCGCGCAATGTCATCGCGAGACAATATTGATTGCGCGTGGTTGACGAACAAACCGAGCAGCGACAAATCCGCGCCACTCAGTTGCTTGACCTCGCGGCTAGCAACGTGGGTCAGTTGTCGGGTTACGGTATCTAATAACCAATCGTCAAAACGCACTTTACGCGTCAGTTTGCTATTGGCGGTCGATTGGCTGCGTCTCAGAATGGTTTTGATGCGCGCGAGCAGTTCACGCGGGCTGAATGATTTGGTGATGTAGTCGTCAGCGCCCATTTCTAGCCCTGCGACTCGGTCGGCTTCTTCAGTGACGGCGGTCAGCATGATGATCGGGATATCGGAGTTTTTGCGCAGTTTCTGGCACAGGGTAAAGCCGTCTTCACCGGGCATCATAATATCGAGGATGATCAAATCAGGATGGTGATCGTTGAGCAGTTGCCACATTACGCCGCCGTTTTCCGCGCAAAGCACTTCAAATCCAGCGCGGCCAAGGTAATCTGACAACGCTTCGCGAAGGTCTAGGTTGTCATCGACGACCAGTATCTGCTTGTTTTCCATCCTACTTTCCCTGTGTCCGTCCCTGTGCCTGCCCCTGAGTTTGGCGCTGGCCAATATGATGCATTCTTAAACGCCCATGCACAATCGAGCCGATTGCAATTTTCACTTCTCGGTGTAAGAGATTTGTAAGCGGCCACTTACAAACTGATTGCCTTTTGTAACCTTAGGCGCCGCCTTGCTCGCTATGATCATCCTGACCTTACGTGAAACAACATGACCTGAAGGAATCAGGTCCTACAACACTGGCATTCGTCAGGAGGAAACCATGTTTGCAAGTATATTTGGACAACTACAAAAAATAGGGCGGTCGTTGATGCTGCCTGTGGCGGTGTTACCAGTGGCCGGCTTGATGCTGGGTATTGGTAACGCGGGCTTTGCGTTTATTCCAGACGCGGTCAACAAAGTGATGCTCGCCGCCGGTGAAGGCGTGTTCGGCAACATGCAGTTGATGTTTGCGGTCGGTGTGGCGCTCGGATTATCAAAAGGCAATGACGGTGCCGCGGCGCTCGCTGGCTTAGTTGGCCTAATTATTATGAACGCATCGCTCGGTATCGTGACTGGTCTGCGCGGCCTAGAAACTGACGCCACCATCATGGGCGTTGAGACGCTACAAACCGGGGTGTTTGGCGGCATCTTTATCGGTGCGGTCGCGGCAATCATGTACAACCGCTTCTACAACATCAAACTGCCGGAATATTTGGGCTTCTTCGCGGGTAAGCGATTTGTGCCCATTGTCACCGGTTTATCGGCGATCGTCGTTGGTGCGATTCTCGCGTTTGCATGGCCACCTGTCGGACAACTTCTTGATGCATTCTCTCATTGGGCAGCGTACCAAAACCCTGTACTTGCGTGGGCGGTTTACGGCGCGGGCGAACGTTCACTACTCCCGGTTGGTTTGCACCACATCTGGAATGCGCCGTTCTTCTTTGAAGTCGGCAGCTATGTAGACCCAGAAACCGGCAAAGAGTTTACCGGTGAGCTCACTCGCTTCTTCGCGGGCGATAAAACCGCAGGTTATCTGTCTGGTGGCTTTATGTACTCCATGTGGGCGCTACCAGCAGCGGCATTGGCGATTTACCACTGCGCGTCTCCTGAGCGTAAGAAAATCGTCGGCGGTTTGATGATGTCTGCGGCGTTGACCTCTTGGTTGACTGGTATCACAGAGCCAATCGAATTTACCTTCCTATTCGTCGCGCCAGTGCTGTACGTGATCCATATTTTCCTAACTGGTATTGCGTTTGCGATCACCGCATTTTTGGAAATCAAACACAGTACTGACTTTGCGCACGGCGCGATCCAGTTCTTCCTTTACTACCCAATGTCGACCAACGCGTGGATGTTCATCATCATCGGTCCAATCTGGGCGACGCTGTACTACGGCTTGTTCCGATTCCTAATTGTGAAGTTGGATCTAAAAACGCCGGGCCGTGAAACCGACATTGCAGAAGTGAAGATTGCCGGACAACCTGATGAAATCGCGGTAGATGTAGTGGCTGCATTGGGCGGCAAAGCCAATATTAAGTCAGTCGATGCGTGTATTACTCGTCTGCGTGTCTCGGTGAAAGACATTGCTAACGTTGATGTTGCTAAGCTAAAAGCACTTGGCGCACGAGATGTATTAGTGATTGGCGACAGTTTACAAGCGATTTTCGGTACGCAGTCTGACTCAATTAAGTCAGAAGTGCACAGCGTACTCGCCACCTCCTAATCTTACCTCCCCCAATCTAGGTAAGATTTGCCAACCTCCTTGTGAGGTTGGCTTTTTCGTTTTCGGAGTAAAAAAAGCGAAGCCAATAACCAGCCCTACTTCGCCGCCGCGTTGGTTAAATTGCCCAGCACGCCGCTGATTTTGTTCAATACCTCGTCGCAGCCTTCAATATGATGGCGCTGTTTTAAATACATCGGAGCGTTGTAAGCTAACCACGTTTTGCCGTCAGCATCTTCATACACCAACACTTTTTGGGGTAAATCGAGCGCCACTTCCTGCGCACAGATCATCAGTGGCGTGCCCACTTTAGGTTTTCCAAACACGATAACTTCGGTTGGTCGCAACGTCATATCGACTTTCGTGGCATTCTCTTGATGGTTAATGCGCGCAAAGACGTTCAACCCTTTTTCTTGCGCGATAGCGACAAATTTATCCGCCGTATTTTTTGCTGAATGCGTGCTCGCAACGGTTACCACACCCTCCCCAGCCAATGCACTCAATGACGTCAACGCCACGACCAACCCAATGATTACTTTTTTCATTTGTCGTCCCTTCCTCTCTCTGAGTCGAAAACTAGATATAGAAAAACCAAGTGTAGGAAAACTATAGAAGTCAAATTCCGCTATCGCGAATTGCACTCTACCCACTCAAGAGTCGACCGTGTAACACGGATTAATTGATTCAGATTAATAAAGCGTTAACTAGCTGAGCATCAAAAGCGTGAAATACGTAACATTTGCAGCCTATTTTAGTAAGAAAGAGAAAAGTAGTGACACGCGATCAATTTGAGTTATTAGCACCCGGTGGTGATTTAGATTCCATCAAAGCCGCCATTGCCGCTGGCGCCGATGCAATTTACTGTGGGCTCGACCGCTTCAATGCTCGTAACCGAGCGACCAACCTCACTTTAGATAACTTAAATGGCGTGTTAACGTTGGCCCATCAGCACAGCTGTAAGATTTTCCTAACGTTGAATGTGCTGATTTTAGAAAGTGAAATTCCAGCGATTGTTCGCTTGCTCAGCCAACTGAACACCACCAAAATCGATGGCGTGATCGTACAAGATCTCGGTCTGGCCTACATTCTCAAACATCACTTTCCCGATTTGGATGTGCACGCTTCAACGCAACTGAACACGCATAACGAAGGCCAAATCCTCTTTCTCAACCAGCTCACCGCAAGCCGAGTAAACTTATCTCGCGAACTTAACATCAGTGAGATAAAACATCTGGCGCAATTTGGTCGCGAGCACAACGTAATGATGGAAGTGTTTGTCCACGGCTCATACTGCATCGGATTCTCCGGAATTTGCTACATCAGTTCCGCTCGCAATGGCGCATCAGGTAACCGTGGACGCTGTAGCCAACCTTGTCGCGAACAGTACGAAACGACCAAAACAGGCAACAACTACCCACTCAATATGAAAGACAACTCCGCCTTTGGGGACTTGGAAGCGCTTGCTGATGCGGGTGTGTATTCGTTGAAAGTGGAAGGCCGCATTAAGAAATCCCACTACGTGTACACCGTGGTCGATAACTGGCGTAAACAGATTGATCGCTTGTGCGAGGGTTTGGAACTCTCTGAAGACACCACAGAGTTATACACAGTGTTCAACCGTGATTTCTCCAACGCATTTTTGCAAGGTGATTTCGGCAAGGCGATGTACATCGACAACCCGCGCGACCATGCTGTAAAGCATTTTTCGAAGGTTTACCAATGCCAGTCTGCTGATGATGTACAAGCGGTGAAAAAGAAACTCTACGATGACAAAACCGCGATCATTGAGAAAGTGGCAGAGCAAACTAAGTCGTTCGATGTCACTTCAACACAAGTATCCGGCAGCAGCTTGAAAGGGTCGATTGATGTGCCAACTCTGCCAACGTTACCTCAACCAGAACCTCGCCAAGGTGCGCCAAAATTATCGGTTCTGATCTCGTCAGCACAAGAAGCCATGCTGTGCGAATACCACGACGTTGATGTTTACTATCAATTGCCAATGGGATTGTCTGGTGAACTGAGCGCGATGATTGAATTGTTCCAAGCCAACCCAATGCTCAAACCTTGGTTCCCAGCCATTTTGATTGGCGAAGACTACCACGCCGCGCGCGTATTTTTGGAAACCATCCAACCTGAGTTGTTGATCACCAACAACTCAGGTGTCGGCATGATCGCAAAAGAGCTCGGCTTAGGCTGGGTGGCAGGCCCACAACTGAACACGGTGAACTCATACGCGTTTAAATGCCTTCAAGACGAGTTCGCGGCAAGTGGCGCGTTTGTTTCTAACGAGCTGAATATGAAGCAGGTGCGTCACATAAAGCGTCCGAAAAACATGCGCAGCTTCTACAGCATTTATCACCCGAACACTCTACTCACGAGCCGCCAATGTTTGTTTCAACAAACCGAAGGATGCCGTAAGGTGAAGGTCAACAAAAGTTGTTTGAAACGCTGTGATAAACGCACGTCTATCATCAACTTAAAAGACAATCCTTACTTGGTGCAAAAACAAAAAGGCAGCCACAATTCAATCTACAGCGAGCACAACATCTTAAACCTGCAAGTGCTGCACGATCTGCCGCAATTGTTTACCGATGTGTTGATCGATCTGTGTGATATCCAGACCGAAACAAAAGTCTCAGCAAGCAAACCTGAGTTGATTGACGCGTTCTTAGCTCTACTTGAAGATCACAGTGAACAAGCCGTCCAAACGCTGAATGCCATGATTCAACCAACAGCCAACGCGCAGTATTTAAAGGGGTTATAGGCGGTACTTGAAAGTTAAACAACGCATCCACTCTCAACATATCTTGAACACATACAGTGCACTGACTACAATAGCGCACTTTTTACGGAATTTAGGTCAAACAAAATGACAGATACAGCTAAACCAGCTCTACCAGATCGCCTAGCGGGTAACCCACGTAGCCCATTCTTCATCAAAGAATGCTTCGAGCACCAAATCGGTATTCGTATCAACGGCCAAGAGCGTACTGACGTAGAAGAATACTGCATCAGCGAAGGTTGGGTAAAAATTGCTTCTCCTAAAGCAAAAGACCGTTTCGGTAACCCAATGCTAATCAAACTTAAAGGCGAAGTTGAAGCGTACTACGTGTAAGCTGACCACGCTGAATGTATTTGAAAGCTCGAGTCTGACTCGGGCTTTTTTAATGCCTGTCATATCCCCTTCTCGTTTAATCTATTCCCTCTTCTTTTCAGTACAAGTTATTAAGAAATCGATGTAAATCGCTGTTTTTATCTGATTGTTGTCTAAAGTTTCTAAAGAACGAACTGCAATAGCGATTGCCAAAAGAAACGACACCTTTTGAATACAGGGAGAGGAAATGGAAAGCCCACTTGTCACACTCAAACACGCCAGCAAAAGCTTTGTCGATGGCAAAGAGACACATCGCGTGTTGGAAGGCGTCGACTTTACGTTGAACACAGGAGCGAGCGTTGCGCTGACGGGTGCAAGTGGTAGCGGCAAAAGTACCTTACTCAATGTCATCGCTGGCTTTGAGCCGCTTTCCGATGGTAAGTTGTGGTTAGATGGCGATAACACGGCGGCTTGGAAAGACCCACAATGGAGCCGATTTCGACATCAAAAACTCGGTGTTATCTTCCAGCAATTCAATCTATTAACGCCGCTCAACGTGCAGCAAAACATCGCCTTCCCTCTGCATTTGAATCAACAAAAATGGAATGACTGGTGCGATTATTTGGTCGAGACTCTAGGCATCAGCCAACTGCTCGATAGACATGTTTCTGCCCTTTCCGGCGGTCAACAACAACGAGTCGCTATTGCGCGCGCCTTAGCACACAAACCTAAACTGCTACTTGCTGATGAACCCACAGGTAACCTCGACCAAAAAGCGGGGTTAGAAGTGATGAAGCTACTCAGTGAAATCACCACCCAAGGCAATACGGCAGTGCTGTTAGTCACCCACAGCCCTGAATGCGCTGAGTTTATGAAAACACGGCTGCGATTAGATAATAGTCAGCTACAGAACAGTCATCACCAAAACAAACATGAGCTTCGCCATGAAGCAAGCTAAGCAACCAAACACCAGATTCACGCATACTCGACTCGCCCTGAATCTGTTTGTAGCGCACTATCGGCAGGCGCCACTGCAAGCCGCCGCAATTCTGATCGGTATAGTGCTGGCAGTGACCTTGTTTGTTGCGGTGCAAGCCATCAACCTCAATGCCAAGCGCAGTTATGCTGAGTCTACCGAGCAGCTCAGCGCACAAGCTCAGAACGTAATTATTCCACCAGCAGGGCAAAACTATCTGCCCGAATCGCTCTACTTCACCCTTAGACAAAATGGGCTCAGTGCAGCACTACCGGTAATCGAAGGGCGAGTGAGAGACGAACAAGGGCGTCGCTGGTCAGTACAAGGCAGCGAGTTGATTGCCGCTATCTCTTCACGTTCTCGCTATTCATCGGATAGTGAACAGAACGTGTCTTTGTTCGACAGTGCTTTACCTTTGCCTGAGCTTTTGGCTGGCAAGCCGATCGTAATGATGAGCCAATCTCAACATCAAAACTTAGGGGAGGTAGAAACCCTAACTTTGGACGACATTCCAACCAAAGTGGTGGTGTTGCCTGACGAATGGCAGTTAGGTAGCCGAATGTTGATGGACATTGGCTTTGCCCAGCAACTGCTCAATAAACAAGGACAGCTCAGTTACATTGCGGTTTTCCATTCGGGTGATAAAGGGCATAAAGGCACGCAAGCAAATTGGCAAAGCATCATTGGTGAGCAAGGGCAATGGATTTCCAATAACCAAAGTACAGACCTTGGTTCGCTGACCGACAGCTTTCACCTCAATCTCACCGCAATGAGCTTACTTGCCTTTTTAGTCGGGTTGTTCATTGCCTACAACGGCGTAAAGTACAGCTTGCTTAAACGCAATCGGCTGTTAGTGCAAATTCAACAGGCGGGTGTTGCGCCGAGCATTGTGTTCTCTGCGCTGTTAGTTGAACTCACTATTCTCGTTACCATCGGTGCTTCCCTTGGTTTTGTATTGGGCATGCAGCTCAGCCATTGGTTGCATCCGACTGTAGCTCTGACTTTAGAACAACTTTATGGTGCGACACTGCTGCCCGGCACTTGGCAGTGGCAATGGTGGGCGCAAGCCCTGCTGCTCACGTTAGCCGCAACCCTGTTGGCGTGTTGGCAGCACTTTAAACAGCGAGTGCGTCAGCCGCTTTCCTCTCATGGTGGATTTTATCAAGCGCCGGAAGCCTCTAACGAAAACCAATTGTTCGTGATAGGTGCTGCGTTGACGACTTTCGCACTTGCAGGGTTATGGCTGAGTGAGCATCACCGCTTCACCATGGCGTGGCTCGGCGTGCTTGTGGTGTCGATTCCTTTGTATCTACCCAAAACACTCAGCGTGTTAGCCAATTGGTGTGAAAAGCGCACCAGTTCTGGTTTGATGCAGTATCTGTTTGCTGAGCTGCGCGAGCTGATTTCTCCGCTTTCTCTCGCCATGATGGCACTGCTACTCGCCGTTACAGCCAATATGGGCATGAATACGCTAGTTGGCAGCTTCGAGTCCACCCTAAAACAGTGGTTAGAACAAAGGTTGCACGCCGATATTTACGTCAGCCCTGCGCAAGGGAAAATCGCAGATGTGGAGCGCGCGTTAGGGCAATTCGACAAGGTTGAGACCGTCTACAAGCAATACTACGTCGACGATAATCTGCATGGTTTATCAATTTTGCTTGGCACCAAAGACAAAGACACCTTAGAGCAAACAATAGTGTTCAAATCGCGTTTGGAGAACTTCTGGTCACGCTTTTACCAAGGTGAGTTGGTCGCTATCAGTGAACCAACCGCGGTCAAACTGGGTTTATCTCTGGGTAGCGAGCTCACGCTTGATGCCGTTCCAAATAAGAACCTACTTGTGGGTGCGATATTCCACGATTACGGCTCACCCAATGGTGAAGTGTTATTAGCACCAAAGCTATGGCAAGAGAGCGGCTTTACCGACTTGCCGACAAGCCTTGGCATTAAAGTATCTGGTGACCCACAAATCGTATACGACCAACTGCGCGAGCAATTGAATCTGCACCCAAGTCAGCTCTACGATCAGGCGCAAATCAAATCCATCGCGTTGGATATTTTCTCGCAGACCTTCGCCATTACGCGCGCACTCAACGGCGTAACTTTGATGGTCGCGGTAATTGGTCTGTTCAGTGCTTGTTTTATGTTGCTCGACGCGCGCAAAGCCGCCATTGCAAGGCTGTATGCACTTGGCGTTAGTCGTCGTAAATTAATGACCATGGTGGTCGGACAGATCGTCGCTTTGGTCAGTTTTACTCTGGTTATCGCCCTGCCCCTCGGAGCCATGGTGGGTTACGTACTGACAGACATCGTCACCTTACGAGCTTTTGGTTGGAGCTTAAATTATCTGTGGAATTGGAGTGACGCCCTCAGCATTGCGGCAATCACAATCTTGGTGGCAGTGATCGCAACCTTGATTCCGCTGTGGCGATTGGTCAGTAAGCCTGTCGTATCCAGTTTGCAAAGCGAGGTGTTGTGATGGTTCGATTGGCAAGCAAACTTACTCTACTCATAAGCAGCTTATTCCTATTCGGTTGTGAAGATGCGCAGCAACAAAATATGGGAACTTTTCTGGGCAGTGGAGATATGCAAAGCGAAAGCAACCTATTCACACCCGTAGAAAAAGGGATTGAACTCACCTTCCCTGCAGACCATCAAGCACACCCAAACTTTCGTCATGAATGGTGGTACTTAACCGCTAACTTAATTGATGAAGATGGCACTCCACTTGGCGTCCAGTGGACACAGTTTCGCTTTGCTGCTGCGCCGCCAACGGGCGAAGATGACGTGAAGAAAACCGAATGGCAAGCTCAACAAATCTACATGGCGCACAGCGCAGTGACGACCGCAGACAAACACTACGCCGATGAAAAATGGTCGCGCGATCAAGCCTCTCTCGCTGGCGTCGACACTTCACCATTTCGGGTTTATCTCGATGATTGGCAGTGGACTTCTTCAACCACCGATCTCTTCCCTGCCACATTGAATGCAAACTCCGAACAGTTTGGCTATTCGCTCACTCTTACCAGCAGCGCACCGTATCAAAAACAAGGAGAGCAAGGGTACAGCACCAAAAGCGCCGATGGTCAGGTGGCTTCGTATTACTACAGCCAACCGTTTATTGATGTCTCCGGTGAAGTCACGATCGACAGCAAAACCCATCAAGTGTCGGGCAAAGGCTGGATAGACCGAGAGTGGAGCTCGCAATTCTTACTCGACTCACAACAAGGCTGGGACTGGTTTGCCCTAAGATTGAGTGACGACACCAGCTTGGTGGTGTTCCAGTTGCGGGATTCCAAAACCGGAGCAGCCAGTTACTCCAACGCAAGACTGATGCAGCAAGATGGCTCTGGCATCGCCATTTCTCAAAAAGACATTCAGTTAAAGGCAACTAAGCAAACAGAAATCCAAGGGCGAAAGTATCCAACCGAGTGGCAAGTATCGATTCCTAACCAGCAAATCGAACTTACGGTTTCTGCCCTCAACCCGAACGCGAAAATGCCCCTTTCTGTGCCTTATTGGGAAGGCCCAGTGCGTATTGAGGGCTCTCATTCTGGGACAGGTTATATGGAACTAACGGGGTATTGAAAAGTTGAGTGATTACCCCAATTATTCAGCTAGTACAAACACAGGTAACCGAGTGATACACTGCACCTCAGTGTCATCCAATGAATAATTGAAAGGAAATATGATGAACCCAATTATCGCCTTGCTAAAAGAGAACAACATCAGCGACGAACAAATCAACGAGATTTTTCAGACTCTGACGCAAAACCCTCTAGCGGCAATGGCAACAATCAGCCAACTAGGCTTGCCACAAGACAAGCTACAAATGCTGATGGCGCAAGTGATGCAAAACCCTGCGCTAATCAAAGAAGCGGTAGACGAATTGGGATTGGATTTCTCAAAGGTTGAAGAAGCAAAAGAGAAGCTTCAAAGCCAAAACCAAGGCAACTAAGCCTTTGCCATTTAGCGCTGAATATAGAAAAGGCCGTTAACCCGAGCATTTGGGTTAACGGCCTTTTTTGTTAGCTAATTATTAGCGATTTAAAGACGCGAATTGTTCTGCGGTCATGCCGTAGTAAAGCTTGTCGTCAAAGCCTTGCTCTCGTTTGTAGTAGTCTTTCTGACGGCCTTCTTGAGTAAAACCATTTTTCTCTAACGTTTTGTAAGAACCAGCATTAGAAGCGTAGCAATCCGCACTGACTTTATGGGCGTTTAGCTCAGTAAATCCAATCTCGGTCATCATTTGGCAAGCGCGAGTCGCAACGCCTTTGCCCCATGCACAAGTTGGTAATTGATAACCCACTTCGTAGTTGCCAGTTAAGAACATCACCGCGGTCACTGCACACATTCCCATGTACAGACCTTGTTGGTCGCGAATCACGAACGTTGGGCTATCTGGCCAAACATCGTCTTTAATCGCTTGTGCCGTATTTTCAATAATAGGGCCAAAGAAGCCTTCATATAGGCTGTTGTCAGCAGGTGCGAAGAACAGATATTGATTGACCTTATCGTCGTTCAACATCTCGATAATATCTTGTAGATCAGAGCCTTGAATCAGTTGGATAGTCAAAGATTCATTAAATGGGATGGCTTCGCCTTGTTTTAGTTTTTGATATGACATGTGTTACCTCGTTATCTGCTGAAAATAGTAGCCCAGCGGATAAGAGAAGAATTGGATTTTTGCGACAACTTTCGGGCTGATTAGCAATGTATTACGACTCAAAATCGCCATAGATATCGATGGTTAAGTCACGCTTTTTCAAGTATTTGCTCGGCGTTTTTCGTAGCTGCTGTTTGAGGGTGCGAATCAAATGCGATTGGTCACTGAAACCAAATTGTTGTGAGAAACTCGCCCAATCAATCGCCTCTTGTTGCTTGTAGAGGGTAAAAATCATCTGCTCCAGACGCGCCATTTGTTGATACTGCTTAACGCTCAACCCCACCACTTGCTTGAAACTGCGCTCAAGCGTTCTTCGAGAACAGGCGCACTGTTTGGCTATCTCATCAATATCCATCGCTAGTTCAGGTGAGCGTAGTGCTTGAGCGTCCATCACGGATACCGCTTTTTGCGATGCCAAAAACGGTTTGGTACGGCAAGGGTCGGTATCTAACGCATCTAAATGTTGTTTGATGTAGCTCAGCAAACATTGCGGTGAATCCTGCAACTCTAACTGCCATAGACCTTGTTGAAAGCGCTCATCAAACGCCGCGTTAAGCCAATCAAACCATTCGCATTGGTTAATTGCAGCTACTTGGGATGCATCACTAAACCGTGATTCAATGGCATACAAACCCTCTGGGCGAAAGGTGATACCAATACGCTTGATGGGTGCCCTATCTTCCAACAACAGCAAATGTTCGTTAGCCGTTAATAAATGGCAGCCTTTGCCAGCAAGCTTAGTGTCTCTCGTGTCGTAGCTGTAGCCTTGCTCTGATGGCGTAAAGAGTAAATGAGCACGCGGGTTTGGAATAAGGTGCGGCTTGGGGTCAATGACTTCACCCTCTAGCACTTCCAAGTACCAAACTTGATGAACGAGCCATTCGTACTCTGGCATAGACTGTTTCCAAGCTATCATGATTGTCCTAGCGGTTAGTAAAGATAATGAGCACAACGTTTTTGCTTAAACATCTGTTCGTTGAGTGTGACTGATTGACGCTCATCTCGCCACGCATTTCTCACCCTACTCCCTTGCAAGCTTGTTGGATTGCGGTAGGCTTTGAGCAGAGAATACAAGCTGAACAGAACAAGGAAATACCCCGATGCGCGTCGACTACCACCAACGACTGGTTCCTGTGATTCGCTTTTTAGAGCAACACTTTAATGAACCACTCAACCTGCCAGAAGTGGCCGCGCTGGCGAACCTTTCCCCTTATCACTTTCATCGCACCTTCAAAGCCGTGCAAGGCGAGACATTGGCTGATTTCATTCGACGTTTGCGTCTAGAAGCCGCCGCCGATGACTTATTCAAATCCAAGCAACCAGTATTGAACATTGCCCTAGAGTACGGATTTTCTAGCTCACAGAGCTTAGCCAAAGCCTTCAAACAACATTATGGCGTTACACCTACGGCCTTTCGTGACTGCGAAAACTATCAGCAATTTTCTGAATTAGCACGAAACAGCAAGATTGGACACACGTTGCGCAAGAATGGAAACGAAGTAACACCAAGCGATTCATATACTGGCTCTGAACTCACCAAATGGAGCACGACAATGGAAACGCAAAACTTTGAAAAAGCAAAACTGGCTTACATTCGCGTAAACGGCCCTTACGGGCAAGGCTATGAAGAGCCATCAGGTCGCCTGTATCAATGGGCAGGAATGAAAGGTTTGGCGGGCAATACCTGCATCTTCATCTACCATGACAATCCTGAAATCACGCCAGACGAGAAGTGTCGCACTGATATCTGCTTGATGGTGCCAGAAGATACGGAAGTTCCAAAAGGCATTGAGCTGCAAGACTTCCCCGGTGGTCAATATGCGGTGATGCGCCAGCACATTACTGACCCGAGCCAATACTCAAAAGCATGGGATGATGTCATGAGCAAGGTAATTGAATCCGGTATTGAGAACGACGACCGTCCTTGCTTTGAGCTTTACCACAGCTTTGACCCACAAACGCACCATGCAGACGTTAGCTTCTGCACTGCCATCAAATAAACCAAAAGCCTGCATCGTTGCAGGCTTTTTCATTTCTTACTCTGGTTGCTTAAATCCGTTCTTCCAAACGCTGTTTATCTTTTAATCCAATTACTTAGAACACGAATGAATACCTCAGTGTTTTCGTGATCCTACTTCGCGTTTTGACCACGCGCGTTCATTTGCTCGGCTGAGTTGGGATTCATTTCACAGATTATTCATGAAGCGAACCTAGACTGAAAAAATTCTATCGACCCCGTTAGACCTACAACGCTAGGCACAATAAAAACTAGGTACTACAGCACCTCTAGGACATTCCATGAAGAAGAACTTACTTGCCATTGCTCTTGGTAGCGTAATTGCGCTGACTGCTGCCCCATACTCTATCGCGGCTAACGATGCTGCTATCCAATCTTCCGCCGACTACTCACAGATCGTCACCAAACGTCAGGTTGTCGACCAACTGCTGAATGACGCGGTACAAGCATTCAAATCCCCTGCGCGTATCTCGCATGCGGGTTTTACCGCCAAAATGCCGAGCAACATGGAGATTGTTACCGACCGCTTACTAGAAGCCTACAAACTTGAGCCGTACCGCACTGACCTACTGATTTCTGCGGCAAACGCACAGATCTACAACAAGAATGCAGACCGCGCGATTGAACTATTTGAACAAGCTCTTTCTGTCGCACCAGACGATGTGGATTTGCACGCTTACTTAGCGGTATGGCAACGCTTTGAGGGCAACCAAGCAGAATCAGCGAAACACATGGCGACGCTCATGAAGCTCAATGCAGGTAAAGCGGCAGATATCCAACGCATCTTCGACACCGTAGACCGCGTACTTGCAACGCCACTAAAAGAGAAAGCCGATAAAGGCAAACTGGATGACAAAGGCGCTATAGTCACGTTGGGATACGCGCTGAACCCAGATGGTTCAATGCATCAAATCTTGGTTGAGCGTCTGGAAACCACGCTAGCAATGGCGAAAGCAAATCCAGACGCGTTGATCGTATTAACGGGTGGTGTACCGAAGAACCACAAAACCGAAGGCAAGTTAATGGCGGATTGGCTGATTGAAAAAGGCATCAGCAAAGATCGCATCATTGAAGAAAACTACGCCACCAGCACGGTAGGTAACGCTCTATTTAGCAGCTACGCATTGGCGCGTCATAACATTAAACACGCGACCATCATCAGCTCAGCGAGTCACGTGCGCCGTGGTCAAACATTGTTTGAAATCGCAAGTTGGCAAACTGGCCCACAAGGCATCACTTTCGACACCGTAAGCTACCCAGACAAGCCACTGAAAGACTTAGCCAAAGCCAGCGATAGCGAACTGCTTGGTATCTACCGCGATGCACTGCGTACATACGGCATGTGGAGCTACCGCTCTTACCCGCTAGAGTCGCGTTAAGTATTCTCGACTCATACCAATCAAAAAAAGCCTGCGCACTTGCAGGCTTTCTTGTCTTTGTAACGTGGTAAGAACCGCTTAAATTGCTTCGCCGTTTACCGTTACTGCCACATCAATGTTGCCACGAACTGCGTTTGAATATGGGCAAACTTGGTGTGCAATGCGCGTTAGCTCTAGCGCTTGTTCTTGTGGCATGTCTAGCTCTACCGCTAGGCTCACTGTCAGTGCAAAGCCACCGTTATCATTTGGACCAATGCCCACTTCTGCCGTTACAGGAGCGCTTTTCAGGTTTACTTTACCTTCACGTGCTACGTGCAAAATCGCGTTAGAAAAACACGCTGAATAGCCCGCTGCGAACAGCTGTTCTGGGTTAGTTGCTGCGCCTGTGCCGCCCATTTCCTTCGGGTATGACAGCTCTAGATCGAGAAGACCGTCATCAGTTTTTACTTGACCATTACGACCAGCCAAAGCGGTAGCTTGAGTTTTGTATAGAGTAGTCATGCGAGTGTCCTTCTTAATTTAAGTTGCGCACAATTTAATTGCTTGCAATCTTACATCGAAGTGAAGATAGTTTGCAACTATATTGTGCACAATTTATTTTATAACTCTCTTTCTCTGTAAGCAGGTAGGCAACACCAATGAGCCAGTGTTACACCGACAATACCATGACCGACAACGATAAACTCTTACTCGAAAACCAAGTTTGCTTCCCGCTCTACAGCGCAGCAAATGCAGTGATCCGAGCTTACCGCCCGTTGCTGGACGAGCTTGATCTGACTTACTCGCAGTACTTAGTGATGATGGTGCTGTGGGAGAAAGACGGTGCCAGCGTGAAAGAGCTGGGATCACAACTGCATTTGGACTCTGGCACACTCACACCGCTGCTCAAACGCTTAGAAGCAAAAGGTTATGTAGAACGCGGCCGAAGTGAAACCGATGAACGCGTTCGCGTACTCAACCTAACAGAACAAGGTCGTGACCTTAAAGAACAAGCCAAGTCAGTGCCAAACGCCATGATGTGTAAAATCACCTTAGAGTTGGATGAAATGATCATGCTGAAGAAGTTGTGTGGCAAAGTGCTCGACAATCTGAGCTAAAAAATAGAAGCATTCGCTTCCCAACTTCCTATTAGAAAGAGCCTGCCGAGATGCAGGCTCTTTCGATCTTATTCAGACGATCCACTTAAGGTCATCACCGCTATTCTCTATTGCTACTCTGCCTTCATCTTCAATAAAACCTATCAAAGGAACCCCTCTTACATCGGATTTCCCTATCAAGTGAAATAGGAAATGGCTATCAATAGGATAGTTACAAGCGATTTTCCTTAAACACACTCCGATGAGAATATACTTTCCGAAAGCAACAACAGCTCAGCTTAAAACATTCAAAGGAAAGTAAATTATGATTAATACTCAAATCAAACCATTTGCAGCTACAGCGTACAAAAACGGCGAATTCGTTGAAGTAACAGAACAAGACGTTCTAGGTAAATGGGCAGTATTCTTCTTCTACCCAGCAGACTTTACGTTTGTATGTCCAACAGAACTGGGCGACCTAGCAGACCACTACGAAGAGCTACAAAAACGTGGCGTAGAAGTTTACTCAGTATCAACTGACACACACTTCACTCACAAAGCATGGCACGACAGCTCAGACACAATCGGTAAGATTCAGTACTACATGCTTGGCGACCAAACAGGCAACATCACAAACAACTTCGGTGTGATGCGTGAAGGTCAAGGTCTTGCAGACCGTGCAACGTTCCTAATCGACCCAGAAGGTACTATCCAAGCAATGGAAATCACTGCTGAAGGTATCGGTCGTGACGCAGAAGACCTACTACGCAAAGTGAAAGCAGCTCAATACGTAGCAGCACATCCAGGCGAAGTTTGCCCAGCTAAATGGAAAGAAGGTGAAGAGACACTAGCTCCATCACTAGACCTAGTTGGCAAAATCTAAGCCACTGAAATTTAAGTTCTAATCAGTTCCGATTTCCTTTTTCTGATTAGAACTGAATTAGAGAGCACTTCAGGTTAGATACCTTGACGACCTTCTGCCTGATTTGCTTTCTCCCCCTCAGGTTTTATCTACAGTAACCACTTTTAATATTTTTAGGGTAGTAACAACTATGTTAGACCAAGCGATCCAACAACAACTCAAACAATATCTGGCTAATGTAAAAGAAGAAGTTCGTTTAGTGGTTAGTCTAGATGAAAGCAAAGCATCGAATGACATTTTGTCTCTAGCGAACCAAATCGCAGAGATGAGCGACCTAATCACCGTTGAACGTGACGACAACGCAAGCGCACGTAAACCAGTGATGGCGGTAACTAACCCAGCAAAAGGCACAGCACTACGCTTTGCAGGCTTGCCAATGGGTCACGAATTTACCTCTCTAGTATTGGCACTGCTTCATTCTGGCGGTCACCCAATCAAACTAGAACCAGAAGTGATTGAGCAAATCGCAGCACTAGACAAAGATCTAGACGTAGAAATCTTCATTTCACTTTCGTGTCAAAACTGTCCGGACGTGGTTCAAGCGTTCAACATGATGGCGGCGATCAACCCGAAAGTAAAAGCAACCATGATCGACGGTGGTTTGTTTCAAGATGAAGTGAAACAACGCGACATCATGGCCGTACCAAGCGTATTCGTGAACGGTGAGCTATTCGGTCAAGGCCGTATGTCTCTGACTGAAATCCTAAACAAAGTGGATGACGGCGCGAGCGAGAAAGCCGCGAAAGCACTGAGCGAAAAAGACCCATACGATGTACTTGTTGTCGGCGGTGGTCCTGGTGGTAGCGCAGCTGCACTATACGCTGCTCGTAAAGGTATTCGTACTGGCGTTGTTGCTAAGCGTTTTGGTGGTCAGGTTATGGACACCATGGCAATCGAGAACTTCATTTCGGTAAAACGCACTGAAGGTCCAAAACTGGCAACAGACCTAGCAGAACACCTAAAAGAATACGACGTAGACGTCGTGACTGAGCAACAAGCTGAGAAGCTAATGGGCGCAGCACACACTGAAGATGGCTTGATTCACATCCAACTTGAAAGCGGTGCAACGCTGAAGAGTAAGAGTGTCATCCTAAGCCCTGGTGCACGCTGGCGTGAAATGAACGTTCCGGGTGAGCAAGAGTACCGTAACAAAGGTGTCGCGTACTGCCCACACTGTGACGGTCCACTGTTCAAAGGCAAGAAAACTGCAGTTATCGGTGGTGGTAACTCAGGCATCGAAGCAGCTATCGACCTTGCTGGTATCGTAGAACACGTAACGGTTCTTGAATTCGCAGACGTACTTCGTGCAGACCAAGTGCTTATCGACAAAGCGAACTCACTACCAAACGTAGACATCATCACGATGGCGCAAACAACAGAAGTAGTGGGCGACGGTACTCGCGTAACAAGCTTGAAGTACAAAGACCGCAACACAGACGAAATCAAAGAGATTGAATTGTCAGGTATCTTTGTTCAAATCGGTCTAGTACCGAACACAGAATGGCTAAAAGATTCAGAAGTAGCGCTATCTGAGCGCGGCGAAATCGAAGTCGGCAGCCGTGGCGATACTAGCCTAGAAGGTGTGTTCGCAGCAGGTGACGCAACAACCGTTCCTTACAAACAGATCATCATTGCGATGGGTGAAGGTGCAAAAGCAAGCTTAGGCGCATTTGACTACCTAATCCGTAAGCAAGGTTAATCTCCAATTTCTTGAGCACAAAGCGCACGGTGCTGTGTTTTCTTCCCCGGAAAACCAATCGGGGCACCGTGACAGCGATGAGTAACAAGAAATAAAATCAAAAAACCTAGAAGCCCAAAGACTTTGCCAGCAGGTATTAACTGCTGGCTTTTTTGTTTTTTTTTGGGGGGGGGAAACAAATTATTACTAGAAATAACAGCGTAAAATAAAGCTGCCGAAATACACTTAGGGTGAAACATTGCGGGCTTTAACTCGTTTCTACTGCTTCAAATATCAGGCCTTTTAGCTGACAACGATGGTAAATTTCATACAAACCACCTAATTCATCATTGCAGTAAACACCGCTTCCGTTATTTTCAATCCTGAACAAGCCTCCGGATTTGATTGATTTACTACTCAACACTAATTTTTTAAACCGCTTTACACGACTTGGCTTACCATTAGCTCTTACATTTAACACAGTGCGATCCTTATCAATGGCATCGCAAGTTTTGAGTATGTTTATAGCATACCAACGCTCGCCAGCGACGCGTAATGGCAAAAACTCACAACTGGAATCAAGAGCTTCGTTTATTTGATTATATGCGGACTCAGAACAAGCAAACTCGCCTGCACGCCAGATTGCAAAATCAGGTTTTGTTGTAAGCATGTGGTTATCACTCACCCACTCCAAATCAATAATCATCCAAGTATCAGCGACACGCTCACCACATAACTCCCGCAAATCGCCATCCGAGTATTGTATAGAAATCTCTAGTTGAGTTTCTTGTAAAAAAGGGAAATTCTCAACATCATGATTAAGTGTAAAAACTTTCATCTTTTGCTTACTTAAATCAAACGGTTAACTGGAAGTCCCCCATCATGTAACATCTTTCCAATCTTGCACAAGGTTTCAATGATTTCTGTGTGAGCCAACTCTTCAGTGTCAGCTGCCTGACCTTTATAAATGGCGTCTACAAATAAAATCAAAAAAGCCCTTTACCTCAACTTTACTTGAGGTTTTAGCATATTCATCGTTGGCTAGAAAATGACAAAAAGGAGCACATCATGATCCAACTAGAACATATTAACTTAGTCGTGAAAGATATCCCTGAAATGCTGAAGTTTTACCAAACTGCATTTCCACATTGGTACGTGCGTGATGAAGGTAAAGGCGAATGGAGTGGCAAGCCAAGAAACTGGCTACATTTTGGCGACGAGTATCAATACATAGCCATGAGTGACCATGGCGAAGGAGAAAACCGCGAGTTGAGCGGGCACCAAGTTGGGCTAGCGCATTTTGCTTATGTGACCAACAACGTCGATGCAATCATCAAAAGACTAACCGATGCAGGTTATCCGATTGCCCAACCTGGTGCTGATGAACCATATCGCAAAAATGTGTATTTTGTTGACCCTGCAGGTTTTGAGATTGAATTTGTTGAATACCTGGCGGATGACCCAAAACTTCGTAACCTGACAAGCTAAAAGAGATGTAAATAATAAAACGCCAGCAGATAGTGACTGCTGGCGTTTTATTTTTTATCTATCGGGCTTCTTTATCGCATTAGCGCTGTTTGGCAAAAACCTGAGTCCAGTAATACCCGTAACGTGCAGAGTGATTTTCGACAAGCGACGCGCCCATCTGATCAAAATCCGCACTCATGATATTAAGGCAGTGACCTTCACTCGATAACCAAGCATTCACGACGGCGTTAATGGTGCTTTGCCCTACGGCGACATTCTCACCAATGGCGCTCCAAGCATAACCCGTAGCGTTAACTCGATCTGACATTTTGCTGCCATCAGAGCCTGTGTGGCTCATGAAATCGCTGTTCGCCATATCGCTTGAATGTCGATAAGCGGCGCTTTCCAAATCGTAGCTCCAAGTCAGGGCCCCAACAGGTGGCATGGTGGTTGCGCCACACTGTTGTGTAGTAGAGCGAGCGCTGTTGACCGCTGCAAGCATCTGCTCGGCAAATGTGCCTTGTGACGATGTGGAACCTGTGTTTTGTGAGCCGCTTTCTGCTGGGGCTGACGACTCCCCATCGCCGCCACATGCGCTGAGAAGTAGGGCCAAAGCAGGCACTAAGATCTTAGTTGGCATTGTCTTTCCTTTATGAGTGACGAAGAGCAAACTGCGCTTTTCGATAATAACGCCCAATAAACTAACAAAAACCAATAAAAGCGTCATATAGCTTAGGGGGTTTTAACCAAAGACTCACATGAAGTTTTCAATCGCCTTGGTTCGGTCGATAAATCGGCAACGTTTCAGCCCAAGTATGGAATGGCGTTTCATCCATATCCTGTATTGCTTGAGTGATAAAATCGATGAACACCCTAACTCGTGCAGGCACATAATCCCGGTTGGCATAGAGAAGATACACGCCATTTCCTGCTTGGCGCATGCTCGGAAATATCGGCACTAAACGCCCCGCTTTAAGCCAGTCTCTCGCGATAAAATGAGGGATCTGAGTTAATCCTAAGCCTTCTGCGCAAAGCTCTGCCATGGATTCACCGTCATTTACAATGTAGTTTCTTTCGGGGTCATATTCACTCGCACCGTCTGGTTCTGGCATCCGAATCGGCAACAGTTTCCCCGTTTGTTTAAAACGAAAACGAACCCAAGAATGGTCATTGAATACATCCGGGCCACTCGGAACACCATGGCGCGCTAAGTAATCCTGACTGGCACAAATGATAAAATCGATAGGGCTCAGCTGACGCACAATCAATTGACTATCGTGAACGACACCAGAGCGAATCGACACATCAATACCTTGCTCAATAATATCAACGTAGGCGTCATCGTAATGAATATCGATAGTGATGTTAGGGTAGCGGCGACAAAACTCTTTTAATAAAGGACGAATATAGAGGCGACCGTACGAGACTGGCACATTAATCTTAAGCTGCCCTGAAAGCGCATCATTGTGACTTTTTAATGAATCCTCACATGCCGCCAGCTCCTCCAGTACAAACCTAGCAGTATTTGCGTACCTACGACCAGCTTCTGTCAGGCGGCTCTGTCGCGTAGAACGTTGAAAAAGCTGTATACCCAAATCGCTTTCAAGACGATGTATGGCTTTACTCACGGTCGAAGGGTCAGTGCCATACACTTTGGCAGCCGCAGCAAAACTACCGCCATCTAAAGTGGCAATAAAAAATCGTAGGGACCGTATCTTATCCATATAACCAATGAACTCTATTCATGAATTTTATTCACTTTAGTAAAGACCAAGTGGCTCTTCAATCACTAATTAGCCTAAATATAATGAACCTCAATAACTTGATGCTCTGTTAGCGAGGAAAAAACCATGGGTAAAAACGGATTGAAGAATGCACTACAACTATTGATAGCGACACTAGTCCTATTCTTTGGGGTGCTTCAAACAGCACATGCCGCAGATAAACGAATTGGTATTCTGGTTTACGATGGCGTACTGACCTCTGATGTTACTGCTCCTTTAGAGGTTTTTGGCGTCGCAAGTCGTCTCACTTGGTTTAGTGATTATGACGTGCTCACCATTTCCGTCTCAGATCAGAAAACCATCACCACTGAAGAAGGATTAAAAATTGGTGTGGATGCTTGGATTGGTGATCTGCCGGAACTCGACGTATTGGTTTTAACATCCAGCTATGACATGGATGCACTAATCGAAAATAAAGATCTCATTCACTTTATTAAAACTACCTCAAAGGCGGCAGATTGGATGGCAAGTAATTGCTCTGGCGCGTATTTGTTAGCCGAAGCTGGCCTTTTAAACGGCAAAAAAGCAACAACTTGGGCCGGAGGTGAAAACGGCTTTCAAAGAGATTACCCAGCAGTCAAAGTACAAGTCGACCAGAATTTTGTCATTGATGATGGCGTTATCACTTCGAACGGTAGCCTAGTTAGCTATCAAGCTGCTCTTAAGCTACTTCACCTTATGACTTCAGAGTCTAAAGCTCAGGAAGTCGCAGATGCCATCCAGTACTCACGTTTTTCCAACCAACCATTTTAAGCGTGTAAGAAAGTAATCAGAGCCACCCTTCGATATTTCGAAGGTTAACTCTTCGAATTTATCTTCCTAATCGAACAACCCTTTTTATCACTGTAAAAGCGATAAAAAGGGTTGTCGTTCATCTGGCAGACACAACGTGCTCTCCAAACTTTTTATCTTAATGCTATGGAAAAACATAAACGTTACGAAGCACTGACGAAAGATCGATACCAAGAGATCTACCGTCTCGCGTATTGGTTATGCAAAGATCACCACCTTGCTCAAGATTTAGCGCAAGAAACCTTTCTGAAAGCGTGGCGATTCTTTGATAAATTAAATGACCCCAACGCCGCGAAGTCTTGGCTCATTACTATTTTGCGTCGTGAGAATGCTCGGCGCTTTGATAGAAAACAGTACGATTTTGTCGACATTGATGAGTGTGCAATACAGACAAAAACCTACCCTGGCAGTGACTACGACATGGCCCAAGATTGGCTTCAAAAACAAATGATGATTCTCGAACCCAAATACCGAGAGCCGTTGCTCTTGAGCTTAGTGGCTGGGTTGAATCATGATGAAATTGCCCAAGCCTTGAGGCTCAACCACAACACAGTGGCGACTCGATTATTCAGAGCGCGTAATCAGATCATCGCACAGAAGGAGAGTCATTAAGACACAAAAAGTAGTCAATCATGTAAACTAACTGGCTATGCTCCGGTCTATTTCATAAGTCGTTACACAACTCGACGCTTTAACGCTTTACATCAAGCGCGACTAGATGAACACTTCTTGTCAAAGTACAATAACAGCCGACATAGAGTAGAGTCAGTAAAACATTATGAGTAACACGACGGCGAAAAAGCCGAATCCCTTATTTGAAATCCTTTTCAACGTATTTATCCCTTCCTTCATTTTGATGAAGTTTAGTGGCGATGAGCATCTAGGGACAGCAATGGCGCTGGTTGTCGCTTTGCTATTTCCTATCATTTATGGCGGTATGGACCTTGTCCGTAACAAGAAATTTAACTTTATTTCTGCTCTGGGCTTTATCAGTGTTCTACTAACTGGTGGCATCGGCTTGTTAGAGCTTGATACACGCTGGTTAGCACTAAAAGAAGCCCTGATTCCTGGCCTGATCGGTTTAGCGGTTTTGGGTTCAACGTTTACCCGCTACCCACTGATGCAGAAGTTAGTACTGAATAACACAGTGTTGAATCTCGCGTTGATTAACCAACGTTTAAAAGAAAATGGTAAAACCGATGCGTTCGAACGTTGCCTTATGTCTTCTAACTACCTGTTTGCAAGTACTTTTGCGTTCTCATCTGCAATGAACTACTTCCTTGCGACTTGGATTGTGACTAGCCCTTCTGGTACTGCTGCCTTTAACGAAGAGTTAGGAAAAATGACGCTGTACAGTTACCCAATGATTGCCATCCCAAGTATGTTGATGATGTTCGGTATTTTTTATTACATTTGGCGTCAAGTACGTGCGATGACATCGCTCGAAACAGAGCAAATCTTCCATCTAAAATAGCCCAATCATTACAAGTAAACCCATAAAAAAGGGAGGATTTTATCCTCCCTTTTCTCAACAGGCTCACTGTAATTCACAGCGTCAAAATGATTTTTCCTGACACTGCTGACGAGCGTCGCTCAACCATTTCAATCGCTGTTTGAAAGTCCTCTAACGGCAGATCATATGCAACGTTTAACTTTATGTCGCTGCTAATAAAGTGTTCTAACATTTCAGCGAACACCGTCTTTCTCCCACCTTTACCTACCGATTCTTCCCAATACCGCAAAAAGAATGTACTAAAGTCGATGTTGTTGGCCTCCATCGATTCAAAAAACCCAGGCGTATAAGGCGTTAACGACAATGTTCCGTAGTTAATGTATTGGCCGTTTTCTTTCAAGGTACGAATGAGATCCGTGCCAGCCTCACCACCTATCGCGTCCAGAGCGACCGTTGGTTGTGGCAGTTGGCGCGTTTGCAGCTGCGCTTGTAAGTCTTTCTTCGCGTCCAACACTGGAATCGTATCGTACGGATACTTTTCTGGCTTTGAAGTCACAGCAATCAGTGTAAAACCCAGTGAGTGAGCAAGCTGGGCGAATATCTTACCGATCGCTGACCCTGCCGCATTGATGATCACCACATCGCCTTTGTTCAACTTCGCCACTTTAGTGGTGATAACCCACGCGGTTAGCGCGTTGATGTACAATTGGCAGGCATAGCCGTTCTCCAAACTCTCAGGTAGCGGAAAAAGATTCTCAGGCGAGGCATCTATGTAGTATTGCCAAGTACCACTCATCGCCACCAACACCTTTTGCCCAACTTGAAGGTCAGTTTGACCAACTGCACTGACTTCCACCACACGCCCAACCGCTTCAAATCCCGGCACGCGAGGTGGTACGTGAACGCGGCGGTATTGCCCAACACCATGAATGGAAAGCAAGTCACTTGGGTTAATATTGGTGGCTTCCAGTCGCACCCGAACCTTGCCCTGAGCAAGCGGTTTGAGGGGCTCTTTTTCCAACGACAGCGACGTTTTGGGTTGACCAAAACAGAATTGATTCACTCGAGTATTTATCGTTGGTGCCATTGTTATTCATACCATGTAATTGAAATTCAAAAAGGAAGTTTCGCGACTTCTACTCAAAAGCATTAAGTGAAGTCGAAGCTCTGTATTTCTACCTGCGCGATGCGCCGTTCACTCTAAACTGTTGTGGCGTCATATCAAAATAGGCTTTAAATGCTTTGATGTAGGATGAGTCATTTTGATAACCCACTAGGTCTGCAATGGCTTGGATTGGCAACGATTCATCTAACAAAGAAAGCGAGTAAATTAGCCGAATTTGTTGCCGCCAAAGTAGAAATGAAGTGTTGAATTCCTTGGCGAACAGCCGTGATAAAGTACGCTCAGACGCCCCAATTTTCTCCCCCCACTCTTTTAGCGAACAGCTCAACGCTGGCTCGTCAGTCAGTCGCTCGAAAATCAGTTTTAGTCGTCTGTCTTGTGGCAGCAATAACTGAAATGTCTGCACGTTGCGTTTCAAAATTTGATCATGCAGCACCGCCAGTAAATGCAACACTTCTTCGTGGCTTGTCTCACCTTCACACAGTCTGCGGATCTCTTGTAAAAGCTCATTTAAAAACGACGTTAAAGCAATGGTTCTCACTTGTGGCTCGTACGTCGCACCAAACTCAGGGTTGAGGTAAATGCCAACAAATATCGTATTGCTTAGAGCAATCGACTCGTGTTGAACACCCGCAGGAACAAATAACGCAGAGGTGTGCGGAACCAAGTGCTGATAATGCTCCGTTTGTGTTTGCAATAACCCTTTGATAGGAAAGATGATTTGATGCCAAGTGTGTTGATGCAGCGCATCAATGTAACCTTTTGGCATGTCGATGGTTTTCACTAAAACAGGAGAATGGGGATTCGCGGCCATCATCTCATTGGAGGTGACGACGCCTGACTTCGAATCAATTTGGCGAGTTAGCATTGTTAGTTGTCTTTTCATCCCTACACCGACACAAGTTTACTAGGCTATCATGCTCCGCATCGCGAATGAAGGTAAACACTTTATCTCTCATTCAAATAATAAGGAGGTTATATGAAGAAAATCGGCGTCGTAAAAGCTGTGCTAGCAGGGAAAACCGTCCCTTATGCTCATGGAGCGCAAAGCGCAATCAACAAACAAGTGCTACCTGAGCGCCAGCACGCAACAGAGCTTGGTTTTATCAGTGATGAACAAGGCGATCCGCGCTTTCATGGTGGCATTCAAAAAGCGCTTCATATTTACCCAAGCGAGCACTACCTAATCTGGCAACAAGAATTAGGCGAAAGACCAATTTTCCAATCCGCCGGCGGCTTTGGCGAAAACATCAGCTCCGAAGGCGTCACCGAATCCACGATTTGCTTGAAAGATAAAATTCGCATCGGCTCAACACTACTGGAAGTGTCGCAAGGTCGCATGCCTTGTTGGAAACTTAACGTACGTTTTGACCAACACGACATGGCGAGAAAACTGCAAGATACGCTTCGAACAGGCTGGTATTTCCGAGTGTTGGAAGAAGGCGATATCGGTGCAGGTGACGAGATTATTCTGTGCGAAAGACCTTATCCAGAATGGCCACTGGCTCGCATCATGGGCGCGGTTTTCACTGGCTGTTTAGATAGAAAAGAACTCACTCAGCTGTCTGAGCTGCCGTTAGTCGAGTCTTGGGGCAAGTTGGTCGAGCGCCGTCTAGAAACTGGTGAAGTCGAAGATTGGGAAATGCGCTTGATTGGCCCAACTGCCGTTAATACTCAAAAGTAAAATTTGTAAGCCATGCTCTGAACCGACTATGCCGTCAAGAGCGTGTTTTTTGTTTTACTTCGCACTCGGGGCTGGGCGTTTCGACTTACCTTGAAACTGCTTAATGCTCTTCTTAGCATGAGTTCGACGGTTGGCTTTTTTATCGCGTGGCGCGCGTTTGCTCTCGCCAGTTGATGGCTTATCCGTTACTGGAAAACCTGCCAGATCTTGCACTGGTAATGCACGTTGAGTCAGGTGACGAATCGCGCTTAGTGCGTCCATTTCACCATGACAAACCAATGACACCGCCACACCTTGTTCGCCTGCGCGAGCGGTGCGCCCTACTCGGTGAACATAGGTTTCTGCATGCATTGGCAGTTCAAAGTTGATCACTACAGGCAATTGCTCAATGTGAATGCCGCGCGCTAGTAGATCGGTGGCAATCAACACCTGAATTTGCCCAGATTTAAACTGCGCCAGTGCTTCTTCTCGCTCATCTTGACTCTTATTGCCATGCAGCGCATTGGTTGAGATGCCCGCTTTATTCAGCTTCTTCGCTAAGCCATCGGCGTTCTCTTTCGCACCAATAAAGACTAATGCCTGAGTCCACGCGTTTTTTTGAATCAGTTCAATCAATGCCTTGGTTTTACTGCCTTTGTTAACGAGGTACAGCGTTTCAGCAATATCTTGGTTGGTGCTGTTTTCTTGATGCGCTGCAACTTGCTTTGGTGCCGGCATAAGCAGCTTCGCTTTACCCTTCAACTCATCTGAAAACGTTGCCGAGAACATCGCGGTTTGACGCTGGTTTGAAATAAGCCCCGCAATATTTTGTACGTCAGGCCAAAAGCCCATATCCAACAGACGATCCGCCTCATCCAATACTAGATAATGAACATTGCTCAAATCCAAGCCATTATTTGCTAGGTCAACCAAACGACCTGTCGTCGCGACAAGGATATGAGGATTTGTCGCTAGCGCCTGCTGTTGTTGCTCTTTATCAACGCCGCCACACAAACACACTGCGTTGAGTTCAAGAACTTGACCAACTTGGTTAATTGCTTCACTCACTTGCATTGCCAGCTCACGAGTTGGCACAAGAATCAGCGCTTTTTGCTCTGGATTGACACCCAGCTTTTCCAACAAAGGCAAACCATAAGCAAGGGTTTTGCCGCTGCCTGTATTTGCCAAAGCCAATAGATCTTGACCAGCCAACAGCTCAGGAATGGCCAACGCTTGAATATAAGTCGGCTTCTTGAAGTCTTTTGGCAGTGCATGAATCAGCTCAGAACTCAATGAGAGAGTAGAAAATGGCATTAACGAAAACCTTGTACTTTGGGTTGAAGAAGCAATGAAAATAATGAAGATGCGGTAAAACGAAGGCGCGGACTTTACCACAATCTGCTAGGTGAACCATCCTATTTTAGGCGCTTAAACCAAGCGTCGCCTACGCAAATCGTCAGAAAACTAAAAAGCGCAAAAAAGCCGTTAGTCTGTACTGCCACAGAGCTAACGGCTAAAAACCCTTGAAGAGAACGCTTCGTCAGCCTTTCACTGCGGCTGAAAAGAAATGTGCAGTTTATTAAAGCACAGCTTTACGATTCGGTAAGAACACTTCACCCAACATGCAACGAACCGAACCACCACCAATAGATTCTATGGTAGAAACGTCGAATGGCAGCAATTTACCGTGCGTCGCCAATTGGTTTCTTTGTGCTGGTGAGAATGCATCGTACGCCGATTGCGACATCGCAATCACCTTGTCGCCGTTGATCGTTTCCAGTTGCAGAATGTTACCGCAGAACTGGTTCATCTGTTCAAGCGAAATTGAGATGACTTGCTTGTCTTTGGCGAGTGACTTCATTACAAAACGACGCTCAAATTCTGGGATCACTTCGTCACAAATCACGCAAAACTGTTCGCCAACCGCCATCATCACATTGGTGTGATAAATCGGCGCACCAGACGGCAAACGAGTTTGGAAAGAAATCACTCGTTCATAGCCAATACGATCGGCGTAATCTTCTAAAACCAGACGATCACAACGTTGTGAGAGTGCGGCATAGACCGTTTTATTTAGGTGGTCAAACACCATCACACCCGTGCTTTCTAAATACGCTTGCTCGTCAAGATATTCAGTTAGACTGCTGCGTCGATGAACTTCTCGCCCTGCTTGCGCTAGTGCTGCCACAAGCGCATCGGGACGTACTTCTTTTTGACGGTTTTCACAGGCCATTGGAAAGGTGTACAACGTGCCATCTGGCGTAGTGCTAAACCAATTGTTTGGAAATACCGCGTCTGGCGTCGCAACATCTGAAGTTGGATAATCAAACTCAACAACTTGAACGCCCTCTTGACGCAGCGTTGCAACCATACTCGCGAACTCGGCCATTACTCGACGTGAGACTTCTTCTTGGCTGAGTGACACTTTATGTTGGAACTCATTATCTTGTGCGGTTTCTTCATTAAAACGAAACTCTTTCGGTGGCACCATCACTACGCAGTTTGTGGTTTGGCGCTGAGCACTTTGCGTGCTTTCTTCTTTCCCATTAGCAAATTGGGTCACTGATTCGTGTAATAGCATCCAATATATTCCTTATCACTAGAATGAGGAGATTGTAAATTTATTGTTAACTTCAGTTTTGCTGTTTTGACAATTAATTTAATTGCACAAAAGTGTTTTTTGCTGCATTAAGTTTATTTCTCCCTAAATTTTATTGTCACTTTGCAGGTTTAAGATTTTATGGCACCGTGATGAACATGATAAGAATTCATCATAAGAATCAGAACCATAGACAATCACACTCATAACCAACTAGTTACATTTAAGACACAATCGGTTAGACTATTTTTTCGCCCCTCTCGTCAATCGGTCTGCTTTATCGAGGAGCAGGCAAGAAACTCTCATACACGCGGTTTCGTCCAAAGCAGCGTGAATCGATGGATTTAGCCACCCCAAATGGCACTGTTTTAACTTTAGGATGAGTTATGTTTAAACGATTTGAAGGCTTTACAGAGCCGTTCCCCAAATCTACACCGGATCAGCCTCCTTCAGGGATGTTCGCTTTTCTGCGTTATTACACTCGTGGTTATGAAAAGCCTTTGATCATCATGTCTTTGATGGCCACAATTGTGGCTGTTGTTGAGGTAATGTTGTTTGGCGCCATGGGACAACTGGTTGATTGGTTGTCTACCAGCAATCCAGAAACGTTCTTACAAGACAATAAATCGGATTTGATTTTCTACGGAGCCTTATTGCTGGTTGTCATGCCTATATTGGTGATCTTGTACTCGTTGCTCGTTCATCAAACGTTATTGGGCAACTACCCAATGTCTATCCGCTGGCTTGCACACCGGTATTTGCTCAATCAAAGCTTGAACTTCTATCAAGATGATTTTGCAGGTCGAGTCGCAACGAAAGTCATGCAAACCTCATTAGCTGTGCGCGAAACCGTAATGAAAGCTATGGATGTGTTTGTTTACGTTACGGTTTACTTTACCAGCATGATCATTATGTTAGCGACGGCAGACTGGCGTTTGATGATCCCAATGATCGTCTGGCTACTCGCTTACATCGCTATCCAAATCTATTTTGTCCCTAAGCTCAAAGACGTCGCTTCAGCGCAGGCCGATGCACGTTCGACAATGACAGGGCGTATCGTCGACAGTTATACCAATATTCAAACCGTCAAACTGTTTTCTCATAGCCAGCGCGAAACCCAATATGCCGAGCAAGGCATGAAAGGATTTTTAAATACGGTCTATCGTCAAATGCGCCTAGTGACCGGCTTCGACGTCGCTGTAGAGATCTCAAACTATATTTTGGTCTTTTCCGTTGCTGCTTTATCGATTTACCTGTGGTTGGATAGTGCCATCAGCGTTGGCGCGATTGCGATTGCTGTTAGTCTTGCATTGCGCGTAAACGGTATGTCGATGTGGATTATGTGGGAAGTTGGCGCCCTCTTTGAAAACATGGGAACCGTTGTCGATGGAATGAAAACGCTTTCTAAGCCTATTGATATTAAAGATAAACCAGGCGCAAAAGACTTGGTTGTCACTGAAGGAGGCATTCACTTTGATAACGTAAGCTTCCATTACGGCGAGAACAAAGGCGTAATTAGCCATCTCGATCTCAACATCAAACCAGGAGAGAAAGTAGGCTTGGTTGGGCGCTCCGGCGCCGGGAAATCGACTTTGGTGAACTTGTTACTTCGTTTCCACGATGTCGAAGACGGCAGCATTAAGATCGATGGACAGAACATCTCAGAAGTCACACAAGACTCTTTGCGTTCAAAGATCGGTATGGTGACCCAAGATACTTCTCTGCTACACCGTTCAATTCGTGACAATATTTTGTATGGCAATCCAGATGCGACAGAAGAAGATTTGCTGAAAGCCACTAAGCAAGCGCATGCCCATGAGTTTATCGAAACTCTGACCGACCCATTTGGTAATGTCGGATACGATGCGCAAGTTGGTGAACGTGGTGTGAAACTGTCTGGCGGCCAACGTCAGCGTATCGCAATATCTCGTGTGCTACTCAAAGACGCACCATTGCTGGTATTGGATGAAGCAACATCGGCTCTGGATTCAGAAGTCGAAGCGGCGATTCAGGAAAGCTTGAATGAATTAATGCAAGGGAAAACGGTTATTGCTATCGCTCACCGATTATCGACCATCGCACAAATGGATCGCCTCATCGTGCTAGATAAAGGCAGCATCGTTGAACAAGGTTCTCATCAAGAACTCATTGCGAATAACGGCATTTACGCCCAGCTTTGGGCGCATCAAACTGGCGGATTTATCGCTGAAGAACTAGACAATCAACACGCTTCTTAACGAGTGATAAGCTCAATAAAAACGGCGCTTTAAGCGCCGTTTTTTATTTTAATCCATGGCTAGATGCTCATATAGCCATTGTGGTTTCTCATATATGAAACACTCTCCATGATAAAGCTCACACTTTTTCTGCTAATATACCGCCTCGTTGCGTATCCATTGCAATGAACACAATACAGAGTATTGAGCCGTCTTCATTTGTCATTTCACTTTTTGAGAAACAGCTATACTCAATAGATGGCTTAGTTATTATATTAACAATAAGGTAATTAGCTTATGTGTAAATGTGGTTCAATGCAGATCGTACAACTCAAACCAAGTTGGGCTGACAAGCTATTCGGCTACTCAGAAAGATGGAAATGCCAACTTTGTTGTAAGATCTACCGCATCTAAAATTAAAAATAGAATCTTAGTTTTTCTAAGAAAAAGCAGTGGCCCGACAATGATTGTCGGGTTTTGTTTTTCTGTACATCCATTTTTATCCCTTCGCAACACGGTCACTCATCACGGCAAAACCTAGCATCTCAATGTGACTTAGGTATAGAATCAGGCCCACTTATTCTTTCCGATATTCACATATAACTGGTCACTATGAACAAAAGTTTGCTAACGAATGTCCTCGCTATCGCTTTGATGGCTGGAGGTCATCAATTACAAAACGACTATCTTTGGTATGCGGGGCTATTTGCGTTCTCAGGCGCCATCACCAACTGGCTTGCCATCCATATGCTGTTTGAGAAAGTGCCTGGATTATACGGTTCTGGCGTGATCCCCGCGCGATTTGAAGAGTTTAAACTGGCTATCAAAAACCTGATGATGGAACAGTTTTTTACTGAAGCGAACATTGACCGATTCTTGAATAAAGAAATGGCGGGCGGTGTGAACATCGATCTTCAACCAGTAATTGAGAAAGTAGATTTAAATCCAGCATTTGATTCCCTAGTGGAAGTAATTGAAGGCTCTCAGTTTGGTGGCATGCTAGCGATGTTTGGCGGCTCGGAAGCGCTACAACCCATGCGCCAACCTTTCGTCGAAAAGATGCAAGAATCCATCATTGAGTTGAGCAAGAGCGATAACATCAAAGAAGCACTGAAAGAGCAATTCGAATCTCCTGCAATGATGGATGAGATAAAGCAGAACATTGAAGGTATCATCGATCAACGTTTAAGCGAATTAACACCGGCATTAGTTAAAGAAATGGTGCAAAAGATGATCAAACAACACCTTGGCTGGCTAGTCGTTTGGGGCGGTGTTTTTGGTGGTTTAATTGGCGTTATCAGCACCTTTATCGGGGCATAATCGCTCACCGATTTATTAAAAAAGTAATATACCAAGCCACGCTAAATAAGGAGGATCAACACATGCCTCGCCTAACCAAGGAGCTCGGGATTAACACCAAATCCCGTTTTATGTTCTTCTATGACCACTTCACTACGAGTTTGAATCACGCCCGGAAGCGTGCCTAACTTGCTCGACATAAACTCCTGATACGCTTTCATGCTCTTAACACGAACTTTTATCATGGTATCGAAATCTCCAGAGAGCGAGTAGCACTCTTCAATTTCAGGCATCAATTCCACCGCTTTCGCAAACTTTTCAAAAATAGAAAAACTGGTTTGGTCTAAACGAATATGGATGAATACTTGCACATCCAGCCCCAACTTTTCCGCATTCAACTCCGCATGGTAACCATTGATATACCCTTCTTTTTCTAGTCGCTTTACACGGTCAGAACATGGAGAAGTCGTTAAGTTAATCAGCTTTGCTAGTTCTACAACTGGAATTCTGCCTCTCGAATGAAGCACTCTCAAAATATGTAAATCAATCCGGTCCAATTGATAACTCATTAACCCACTTCCTTGTAACCACTTAGAAAGCATCACATTAATCGTTGCTCAAACAATTGCAAACCATCAAATGCACAGCATGTGAAATTCAGCAGAGAATAACCAGAAAACAACGAAGGAGGGAAAGAGCTATGATTATTGCCGCTCACTTAGTAACCGTGATATGAAGAGAAAAAGCAACCTAGCGGCTCCCGCGGAGTCGCAAATTTGAAAGCGCATGACACGCCTGTATAGATATGTCGTTCGGGCAACACTGCCCTATTTAACCATTAATCATGGCTATCACTCAGAATTAGAGTGCGGCCGATGTATGCCGTGTAGGATGTGGAACAACCTCTCCAATTGCACGATGATTACAACAACGGCAGTAGTATTGAGGCTCCATCTCGTAATAATGTTCACCTGATACAAATTTCGCCATCAGCTGTGTAAAACTCACCATTTTGCCTGTTAACGACTCAACAGACTGAGGCTCGCAACGCTTCATAATCACTTTATGTTGCGTTGATTTTCTACAAGCTGCGCAATATATATCCGGCATTTCTCTTCTCCCTACTTTTCGTCCTACTGACAATTGACATATTTTGTTCAAAATAATTCCACAATTAAAAAGCTCCTTTAATTTTTTGTGCCCTATCTTCAAAAAATTGAACGAAAGTATCAAAAAACTGAGACATTGGTCAGACCTCAACTTTTGTACCATCAATATGAGCAAACGTGCTTATGTGTGTAATAATACGACACATTACACATAAGCAATTGTTCGGGCTTATTATTTAGTAAGGCGCATGACAACTACACGCCTGGCTAGATCGAGCTTTCGAGACGCCTTGTTATCTCGATTTACCCCGCAAACCAGTTGCTAGCAGCTATAGCCGTCTCATCAAGGAAGAAATGCATGACGATACAACCGATTCTCACTACCGAAAGACTCGTCCTCCGACCATTCAATATCGATGACTGCCAACAAGTGGCTTTACTCGCTGGAGATAAGCGAATTGCCGACATGACAGCAAACATCCCTCATCCTTATGAGCGACCGATGGCGCAAGCATGGATAGATAGGCACGATCCGATGTATCAGCAGCATCAAGGCGTGGCGTACGCTATTACCTTGCGAAACACCGGGGAGTTACTTGGTGCAGTGAGTTTACCGCGTATCGAAGAGGGCTACGGTACATTAGGCTACTGGGTTGGCGTGCCACATTGGGGGAAAGGCTATGCATTCGAGGCCTCCAAAGCCTTACTCGAATTTGCTCGAATGCACTTTGAGTTAAACGGAATAACCGTGATGCATTTGGTGGACAATCAGCGTTCTAAATCGGTGATCCAAAAACTAAATATCCCTTACATCGGTGACAAAACATTGCGCATGCAAGGCAAAGAACGAAAGGTTTGTGTCTACCAACTCACGTTCGTCGCTTCTGAATAAAGTCGAGGAATATGTCGGATGATCATCCATGAAACTTCACAAAATCTGCCCAAGAACAACCCTTTCTTGCTAGGAACTGTATTGTTGTCGCTGTTCTATTTTTCCTACCTAGCAGACAAGATCGTCGAGTTTGGACTCGTAGCACTCACAATAATAGGATTGAAACTGCTCTCAACGTACTTCACGCGCCGCGCGTTCAATCCTAAAACGCTAGATATCGATGCAAGCACCAACACCTTGAAGTACCGCCAGGGCTCAACGGTTTACTTCCGTCTACCTCTTGATGACATTGTCAAAGTCCAAATACAGAAAGAGTTCTTCTCTAGCAAAAGTTTGATGCTCTACACAGTCAACGACGCTTACCAAGTGCCGAATTCAGACAATTTCGATTCTCTACAGTTAAAGGATTTAATGAAACAACTTGAAGAGAGAATTGATGATCAATCTCGCTAAAACGAAAAGAGAAGACATTCTAGAATGTTGCCAATTTGGTCTCTAAATAGAAAGACAAAAAAGCCAGCAATAACGCTGGCTTTTCTCTGTGTTAGTCTTGTGCGACTTTCACGCGAATTTTGCTTTTTTCTACGTTCGTCAAATTCAGTGCTTCAAGAGCAGAAATGGCTTCTGCTTCGTCCGGCATGATGACAAAACCGAAGCCTTTCGACAAACCCGTGTCTTGATCAAGCACTAGCGAACACAGTTCTACTTTGCCGTACGCTGAGAATAATTTGCGGATATCTTGCTCGGTCATGTGACGAGCCAAGTTTCTTACTAAAAGTTTCATAATGAACCTAGTTGGTTTGATAACGGTTCGATTCTCTCAGTTTCTCTCTGGCAAACCAAGTGAATAATATGACGGCGTTGACTAGATCATTCTAAGTACATCTGTTTAAATGATTTTCCGTTCATTTTTCACCCATAGGAGAGTCGGCATGGAAACGAAACGTCTCAAACTCATCCCTGCTTGTTTAGAACGAGCCGAAGAGGCGCATCAAGCTGTCGTTCGCAGCCAAAAGACTCTCGAAGTCTATCTGCCGTGGGTGCCTCATGTGCTGACATTAGAAGCGATGATAGAAGGGACAGAGAAAGCCATCGCAAACTTTGAAAACTTCGAAGAAGAGCTGCGTTACTACATCATTGAAAAGGAAAGCGATCGCTTACTGGGTGCGGTCGGCTTGATGATTCGAGATCCCGACGTACCATCCTTTGAGATAGGTTATTGGTTAGATAATGCTGCCGTTGGCAATGGTTATGTTGCCGAGGCTGTGCTCGAAGTTGAGCGCTATGCGTTTGATGACTTGGGCGCCAAGAGAATCGCAATTCATGCTGATAGCACCAACCAAAAGAGCTGGGCTGTAGCCGAACGCTGTGGTTATGAGTTCGAAGGAGAGCTCAGAAACGAACGTCTGACTACATCGGGAGAGTTGAGTAACACCGTTATTTACGCCAAAATTCGTCGCGACTAACACTCCAATCTAACCGAGCAATGCTAAGCTTTGATCTCAAGCTACCACCATTAACGTTAATTAAGTTTCAGATAAAACAAAGCCCGCTAAAATAGCGGGCTTTGTGTTCATATACGGGAAGTTACTAGTCTAGTTCAACCAGTTTTTTCTCGAACGACTGGTGTTGGTCTAACACGTCTTGCGCAGCACCGCCCGTTGCTTTACTTACCACAATGATAGCAAGCGTAGAGAAGATGATGCCCGGTACGATTTCGTACACATCAAACCAACCGCCAGTTAGCTGCTTCCAAACCACGATAGTGATACCACCAACAAGAATACCTGCTAACGCGCCGTTACGGTTCATACCGCTCCAGTAAAGGCTAAGTACAACCGCAGGACCAAATGCCGCACCAAAACCAGCCCAAGCGTAAGATACAAGACCAAGTACTGAGCTATCAGGCGTCATCGCTAGGAATAGCGCAACAAGCGAAATAACGATAACACCGATACGACCAATCATTACGATTTCTTCAGAAGACGCTTCTGGCTTGAATACTTGCTTGTAGAAGTCTTCTGCAAGCGCTGAAGATGAAACAAGGAGCTGTGAGTCAGCGGTACTCATTACCGCCGCTAGGATTGCTGCTAACAACATACCCGCAACGACAGGGTGGAATACTGCGTTAACCAATAGCATGAAGATCTTCTCACCGTCTTCTAGTTGAGTACCCGGATGACCCGTAACCCAAACCAGACCAACAAGACCAACAAGCATTGCACCGACCATAGATAGTGCCGTCCAAATCACTGCGATACGACGTGCAGTCGTTAGATCTTTGTTTGAACGAGACGCTTTAAAACGCGCTAGGATGTGTGGCTGACCAAAGTAACCAAGGCCCCACGCCGCTAGAGAGATAATAGCAATCGCAGATAATGGTTCGCCTTTCGCGTCATTCCATAGCGTTGCAAGTTCTGGGTTGATGTCATGTAGATCAGAACTTAGCTGACCTAAACCACCGTCCATTACTGCTATAGGAACAATCATTAGTGCAGCCGCCATTAGTAGACCTTGCACTAAGTCAGTCCAAGATACCGCTAGGAAACCACCGAATAGTGTGTAAGAAACGACACACACCGTACCGATGATAACAGCGTAGGTATAATCTAGACCGAATACCGTCTCAAACAGTTTGCCCCCTGCGACCAAACCTGAGCTGGTGTAGAAAAGGAAAAATAGAAGAATGAAAAACGCAGAGATTGTCTGAATCAGCTTCGACTTATCGTTGAAGCGACGTGACAGGAACTCTGGCAACGTTAGCGCGTCAGTTTGGATACTGTAGGTACGAAGGCGTTTTGCACTGATGAGCCAGTTTGCCCATGTACCAAGAAGTAGACCGCCGGCTAACCAGAAGGCCTCGATACCCGCAGCGTACGCATAGCCAGGCAAGCCTAGCAGCAGCCAACCACTCATGTCTGAAGCACCTGCAGATAATGCAGCAGGCCACGGACCTAGGCTACGGCCACCTAGGAAGTAGTCAGATGAATTGGAAGTCCTCTTATACGCGTAAACGCCAATAGCAACCATAATCAGTAAATACGCCACAAAAGTGGACGTGATAGCAAAGCTATTTTCTATCATTAGATAGTCCTCGTTATAATTATTTCCTTCCTTGCCTGCCCTGATATTTTACCGTCTCAGCAATACATCAGAGTATAAAAAACCAATCTGGACCGGCTCTCAGTCCAGTTACTCCAGATTGGCATTACAAGTCAGGTTAGTGAGTTTCGTTCCCCAACTCGAGTAGAGTTGCGTTACCACCCACCGCGGTAATATTTATCGTTCGAGTGCGCTCAGTAATGAAACGCAACGAGAGATGAGGATCATGAGCCAATTTCGGTGACTCTAAATCCGTTTCAGAAACTAAGCCGACGATTGCACCGTCACGCTTAGCTAGTTGAAGATTGAGCGCATGCTCAACCTGTGAACGCCCAACATAACCCACACTACGTACATCGTTCTCAAGCAACGGGGCAGACGCATCGTACGCAACAACCTGGACTAAGTTAGATGGGAAGTTTGCCAACGCTACAGCTTGCTTAACCAATTGGTTTAGCTCTGCATTGTCACTGCAAACGACCACACTGTTGCCTGCAATTAAGGCACAGGTGATCATCGCAAAAGCACTGTATAACGCATTATCAGCAGGCTCGATGTTGTTTTCACAAATCACCAAAGCCACACCGCGTCCTGCGGCATACAGTTCGTTAGTTTCCCCTGTAGGGCCAACTAACTGGTGAGTTTCTGCAAGAAGAGCTGATGCTTGTTGCAAGTGGTAAGAAACCACTTTGGCAACGGTAGACTGCTGCCCTTCTAGTGCAGATTTAAATGCCAGAACATGCTCGCATTTGTAATCAAAATCAGTCAGATTCCACTGCTCCCACGCAGAGAATGCATCTTTAAAATAGGTGATCTGATGAACCATAATGCGACTCCTTATGCGTTTTCTGCTTGAACAAGAAGATGTTGAGTAAAGCGGAATAGGTAGTGTGGACCACCAGCTTTTGGGCCAGTACCCGACAAGCCTTGACCACCAAACGGCTGTACACCAACCACAGCGCCAACTTGGTCTCGGTTGATGTAGCAGTTACCTACTCGAGCATGCTTCTCAATCCAACGGTACGTGGTTTCGTTACGGCTATGGATACCCATCGTCAAGCCAAAACCCGTTTTGTTGATCTGCGCAACCACGTTCGGTAATTCAGACGCTTTAAAGCGAACAATGTGCAATATTGGACCAAATTGTTCTTCTTTCAGCACATCGATGCCCGAGATTTCAAACGCACTTGGTGAGACAAAGTCACCATGCTGGCACGATTCATCCAGCTGTAGCTGAGCGACTTTAGTCTGTGTTTTGCTCATTTGCTCAAGGTGAGCGAGGAGTTTTTGTTTTGCATTGCTGTCGATAACCGGACCAACATCTGTTTTGTGTAGGTAAGGTAAACCAACATGCAGTTCATTCATCGCACCCTGAATCAGGTTGATCATACGGTCTGCTACATCTTCTTGTACAAATAGAACACGAAGGGCAGAACAACGCTGACCAGCAGATGCAAACGCCGAACGAATCACATCACGCACCACCTGCTCTGGCAATGCAGTACTGTCCACAATCATTGCGTTTTGGCCACCTGTTTCCGCAATAAACGGAACCGGTTTCGCGCTGCGCTCCGCAAGCGTAACGTTAATGCGTTGCGCCGTTGCCGTTGAGCCAGTGAATGCCACACCAGCAATAGCATCATGAGAAGTCAGTGCATGACCAATCTCAGCGCCGCGACCAGTAAGTAACTGAATCACACCTGCAGGGAAGCCAGCATCAAGCATTAGTTCAATAGCGCGAGCGGCAATTAAGCTTGTTTGCTCAGCAGGTTTTGCAACCACTGTGTTACCCGCAATCAGTGCTGCCGTCACCTGACCAAGGAAGATAGCCAACGGGAAGTTCCAAGGGCTGATACACACAAACACACCAAGACCTTCACGGCTAGAAATGCGTTTCACACCATCAAAGCCTTCTAGCTCAAATGGCTGTAGGTTTTGCGCTTGTTTCGCGTAATAACGACAGAAATCCACCGCTTCACGAACTTCATCAATGCTATCGTGAATCGTTTTACCCGCTTCTTTGTGACAAATCGCCACCAGCTCAGCCAGGTTTTCTTCCATTAAGTCAGCAAGCTTTTCTAAACAAGCCGCTTTTTGCTCAACAGGAACGGTTTTCCAATCAGAGAAAGCAGTTTGCGCCGCATCAATTGCAGCGGAAACGTGATCAAGAGTTGCAAATGCCACTTTGCCGACTTCAATTCGGCGATCGTATGGTGCGGTGATGATCTCAGCCGCATTTTCCTTGATCATGCTTTCGGCAAAGCGTTCACCATTGATCATCGGGCCTGCAACCCACTGGTTGTCCATGAAGCTTTCGACCTGAGCTTCAAATGGCTTCGCTTCACTGTCGATGTCGATGTTGACGCCATATGAGTTCTTACGCTCAGGGAAAATGTCGGCAGGTAATGGGATCTTGTCGTTGTGTAGCGTGTCAAAACCCGTCAACACATCCACAGGGTGATGGGTCAACTCGTAAATTGGACAACGCGCATCAACTAGACGGTGTACAAACGAGCTGTTCGCACCATTTTCAAGCAGACGACGAACCAAGTACGGAAGAAGATCAGCATGGCTACCGACAGGTGCATAAATACGTACTGGCTGACCGTACATTTTCATAACATGGTTATACAGTGAATCACCCATACCATGCAGGCGCTGGAACTCGTATTCTTTGTGCTCCGCCATGACAGCAATTGCCGTCACCGTGTGAGCATTGTGGCTTGCAAATTGTGGGTAGATATTACCGCGAACACCTTCGCTAAGTAGGAAACGAGCACAAGCTAGGTATGCAACGTCCGTCGCTTCTTTGCGAGTGTATACTGGGTAATTTGCATAACCCGCTTGTTGAGACCACTTGATTTCGCTGTCCCAGTACGCGCCTTTAACCAAACGCAGAGGAATAACGTCACCTTGTTCTTTTGCGAGTGCATTTAGCCACACCAAGACTGGTAGCGCACGTTTTGAGTAGGCTTGAATAACCAAACCAAACTTGCCCCAACCCTTCACAAGATCGCTACGGTATACTTTCTCAAATAGCTTCAGGGAAAGCTCAAGGCGATCCGCCTCTTCTGCATCGATTGTGATTGCAACGTCGACTTCAATAGCACGTTTTAGTAGTTGCATTAGTGAGTCATACAACTCTGTCATTACACGCTCTTCATTTGCGACTTCGTAGCGCGGGTGTAATGCAGAAAGCTTGATGGAAATCGAAGGCGCTGGACTGGTGTCGTTACCGTAAGTCTCGCGACCCACCGCTTCGATCGCCATTAGGTAATCTTTGAAGTACTTGTTCGCGTCCGCTGTAGTTAACGCCGCCTCACCTAACATATCAAATGAGTAGGTGAAACCTTTGTCGCGCATTGGACGACCGTTCTTTTGCGCTTCTTCGATCGTACGACCACGAACAAACTGGTGACCCATGATCTTCATTGCCTGATACATGGCTTTACGAATCACAGGCTCAGAGAATTTATTTACCAGACGGTTTACAGCCTGACCTGGGCTCTGGGTGCCTTGCTCACCAAGACCAACCACTTTACCTGTTAGCATAAGGCCCCATGTTGATGCGTTAACAAACACAGAGTCAGAGTTCTTCAGGTGAGATTTCCAGTCTGCGACACTCAACTTATCTTTAATCAAAGAATCTGCTGTCGCGGCATCTGGGATGCGCATTAATGCTTCTGCAAGACACATCAGCAAGATACCTTCTTGAGTATCTAAGCTGTATTCTAGCAATAAAGCATCAATCATCTGGATTGACTTCTTATCGGCACGAATGGCTTCGATAAGGTGGGTCGTTTGGGTAGTGATCGCCGATTTTTCATCCTCTGTCGGCGTCGCTAGTGGCAATAGTTGCTCTAGCCATTGAGACTCGTCCACCATATATAATGGCGAGATCAGTGACCACAACTTATCAAGCGGCTGCCCGATAAATTCCGGTGTCAACACGTTCGTAGCTGTAAACATGTGTGTTCCTCAATCTCACTCCTCGAAAACCGCTTCGAGGATTATCAATGGCTGGCAGTGTATTTTGAGGCCGATAAGAATACTTGTCAAAAACTACGACATTTTTGCCAAAAACTCGCTTTTATAACAAAACATCCACATAGTCACATTCAAATAGGTAATATTTTGTGTTGTAAATTTTAATTTTTTCATTGCATTCACAACAAAATATCAAGAATATCAATAAGATTTTTGTGAAGAGCTCGTTCTAAGAGAAAATGTAGGATCAAGTGGCATATCAACCACTGCAAAGAACAGAGAATTTAAAAAAACGAGAGATAGGTCACGTGAATAAAACATAAAAAACCATGCATAGTGCATGGCTTTATTCTGATTGATGATTATTTGACCTAAAAAAACGCGTTGTTATCCAACTTGTTTTTTATAACGGGAAGGTGATATTCCCTGTAAGCGAGTAAAAGTATGAGTAAAAGTACTCTGGCTTGAGAAGCCAGTAAACTCGGCAATTTGCCCTAAAGAAAGGTGCCCTTGCTCGATTAATTCACGAGCCATGTCGATTCGCTTTCCGAGAACATATTGATGAGGTGTAATCCCTATCTGCTCTTTAAACAAGCAATGAAACTGACTTTCCCCAAGAAACACTCGCCCGGCCAATTGAGCCACACTAATCTTATGACTCAGGTGCTGCTCAATGTAACGATCAATCGCCTCCAAATCAAAGCGCGACTCTTTTCGACTGGTCTCAAATGCCGAGATATGGCGCTGCATTAATGCAATCACAGTGTCGTTACACGCACGACTTAACAGCAGGTCATCCGGATGGTTTCGCATTTCCTGAACCAACATCTGTATCAGCTTCTGAATTTGACTATCTAACTGGAAGTAGACATGATCTCTCTCCAGGTTATTGATTTTTTGAAGCATTTCGGGATCATCATTTGTCGGTTTGGGCATATTCAGCACCAAAATATCCGATTGATTGATGACGCCACCGAAAGCATGATCAGAGCATGCGGTAACCACACAACCTTGACCAGGGCCGACAAGATTACCTCGCCCGCGCACTTCAAATTCGGCTTGCCCTTTTAAACCAATCACGATCTGCGTATAAGAATGATCGTGGCAATCCATATAAGACGGAAGTGTGATCAGCTCCGCCGGCTTTGGAAGCATAATCTCTTGATATGAAAGGATTTTTTGGTTATCTGAATCACTCATTTTAAACAGTCGTCTTTACACGGTCAGCTTACGTCTTCGCATCATATACCTTCTTTGTTGGGTTGCAACTTTTACCCAACTCAATCGACAAGATCAAACCAGCATGATCAAGTTCATTTACATGATCATAGTTCCGGAACGATGATCATGCGAGGTTAATTTACGGTCAGTGAGCAACCAATTTTATTAACAAAAACGGATAGATAGGCAACACCTTACGTATACATAATCAATCAATGTAAAGATCCTTATTACCGAACAATCTGTTATTTTGTAAAACACCGTGCTCCATATTAGATAAGTCGCCCCTGAAACGGATCGAAACCCACTCTTAAGCTCAACATAGAGGGATTTCCCCCCTTACTAATATGCCTCTGATTCAATACATTAGTTATCGAGCTTTAAGATGCATACGATCTAAGGCTCTCGGTATCTCATTGATACCTCTAACTTACTTAGCAGACCCTCGCTAGGTAATTTAGAACCTCTTCTACACGTCGACAAGATTATATCTTGTGTTGCCAGCCCGTCTTCAGGCTGGCTTTTTTTTCGCTTCTCAACAATGAAAACAATGGCATAAGCTGATATCATAGCTTTTGTCTCACTGTCCCTCTCATATGCTTAGGTGCTGCTCTTTCGCTCACAAGTGATATGAACGTCAACCACATTACAACTGAGTTGTAGGAAGCATGATCAAGGACGATACGAGTTGTAAGCCGAACATTGGCGGACATCCGTGAGCGCACATATCTGTAATGAAACAGACCATTTTCCCAATTAAACTCTTCGTTCCATTTCGTCGTTGTCTATGACTACCTGACGAAAACATCGAACACCATGAATTTAATTGGATTGAGCGCCAATCAACGAACGTGTTCTAGCAACGTAACTGCCTACTTGGCAACATCAATACGAGCCATGTAACACGGACGTCTCTGTATTGGTAAAAGCAGTATGTAGTGAGTCCTTTTGTGAATATTTCAGTCGATACCATAGAACAATCCCTCCTTAAACAGCTACCAGGTTGTTGGGGATGCAAAGATAAAGATTCGGTATTCCTATACGTAAACCAGGAATACGCAGAACTGTTAGGGCACACATCGCCCGAGGAGTGCTTGGGTAAAACTGATTTTGATATGGCCAGCCCAACCACTGAATGCGCGCAAGAATTTCAACGCCAAGATAAACACGTTCTCGAAACTGGCGAGTCACTAAAAATTCTGGATATCCACCCTTATCCAGATGGCCGCTGGCGAGCACATATATTTACTAAAACACCGTGGCGAGATGACAATGGCGACATTGTAGGCACCATTTTCTACGGAAGAGAACTCACCGACACTGCCGTGATTGAAGTCGGGTATTGGGTTTGTCGTGCAATCAGTACCAACCCAAATCAACAATCCATCTTTCGTTTTTCTAACTTACAACCAAAACCAGAGAAGCTCACATGCCGCGAGCAAGAAACGCTTTTCCTCTTGCTCTATGGCAAAAAGCCTCAATTTATCTCTCAGGTCATGGGCATATCAACAAAAACCGTTGAAGGTCACGTCGCACGCTTACGTAATAAGTTTGCAGCGAACAGCAAGAACGAACTAATAGATAAAGCAATGGAAGCAGGCTACGGCTCTGTTGTACCCAAAACGCTGCTTAAGCATCAATTATCGGTTGTGTTGAATGGAGAGCGATAATTCGCATCGCTTCCACCTACAAAAACACCGCCCCAATTCGGCGGTGTTTGTTTATTCATGAGGGACCATAAGCCTATGGCGCTAAACGATCAATGTCCCAACTTCCATCATGCTGGGAGAAAAGAAAACGATCGTGAAGGCGATGTTCGCCACCTTGCCAAAATTCGATGCTCTTTGGTTTTACGCGAAAGCCACCCCAAAAGGTTGGTACTGGTATTTCACCCTTAGCAAACTTCTGTTTTAGCTCTAAAAACTTACCTTCCAACACACCTCTGGCAGAAATACGGCTACTTTGTTTGCTCGCGATTGCGGCCAACTGGCTCTCTTTAGGACGAGAAGTAAAGTATTTCATATTCTCTACGGCGGTAAGCTTTTCAGCCACACCAGTAATATGAACTTGGCGCTCTAACGGGTGCCAAGGGAAGTGCAAACTAATATTGCTGTTATGCTCTAGCTGCTGGGCCTTGCGACTGCCTAGGTTGGTGTAAAACACAAAACCATCTTTGTCGACGTTTTTCAATAGAACAATGCGTTGAAACGGCATGCCATTTTCATCAACCGTTGCAACTGTCATCGCAGTCGGGTCCGTTAAACCCGCTTCAACTGCTTGCTCTAGCCACAGATTAAATTGATCAATAGGATCAGCTTTCAAATCTTTACGACGCAGCCCACCTTTGGTGTACTCACGACGAATATCAGCAAGTTCCATCTTTACTCCTTCACTCGTTTTTGTCGATTGTGCTCCCGATACTGAGGAAATACAAGGACATCATTGTGCTTGTTATCGTTGCCGCTCACAGCATCACAGTGCGTCATTTGATACCATGACACAAAAAACCAGTGAGCTGATCGTGAACTTACTCAACCCCAAAGCCCTACGTCATTTTTTACTGCTACTGTGTGCCGTTGGCATTTCAGGGCTTGCGCTTACTCATCATTACGCAACTCAATACCAACATGATCAATGGCAACAAAAGCTAGAGAGACAAGCCGCGCAAGTATCACAAGAAGTGGACTACGAACTGGCAAAGTTTGAACAGATACCAAACCTATTAAGTCACGACCCAAGACTACTCAAAGCAGTCGAGCGCGGAACGCCCTCTCAAGAGCTCAACCTACTGTTATCAGATTGGTTGAAGCAAAGTTTGGCCGATACGATTTACGTTCATGACCGTACCGGGTTAGTCATAGCCTCAAGTAACTTTCAGCAAGAAGATACGTTTGTTGGCTCTAGCTTTAGCTATCGCCCCTATTTTAAAAATGCGCGACGCGGTGAGCCCGCTCAATACGTTGGATTAGGCGTACGCTCGAATAAACGTGGGTACTTCTTCTCATCTCCGCTGTGGGTAAATGAGGAAGTCGTTGGCGTGATCACAGTAAAAGTGAATTTGGAGCAATTAGAACAGCGCCTTTCGCAAACCACGACTGACGTACTCATTACAGATAAACACAATGTCGTGTTTATGAGCAATTTACCAGACTGGCGCTATCGTGCACTTTTCCCACTGTCATCGAGTGCAATAAATGAACTTACCGAAACGCGTCAATATGGCGATACCTTACCCGAATATTTTGGTGAGTTAACGGCACACAGTGGTGTCACGGAGTTTGATGACAATCAATTGCTTCTATCACCGAATTACCTCGCATACGCAACACACTTATTGGATAAAGGGTTTCGCGTCGTTGCCTTAATTAACCACAACAGCGTTCTTGCCGCCGTTTTACAGGCCGATATCGTCTTCCTGATCTTATATGCGCTCATTGCTCTAATTGCGTTAGCGTGGTTCCAAACCCTAGTTAACAAAGCACGCCTTGCCCATCTCAATGTGAGCCTAGAAGAAAAAGTAGTGCAACGAACACTAGTTCTGAGTGAAGCCAACCAAAAACTACAACAGACCATCCGCCAATATGAGCAAAGCCAACAAGAGCTTAAACAAACACAACAAGAGCTGACGCAAGCCGCGAAATTGGCACTGTTGGGCGAGCTATCAGCCAGTATTAATCATGAGATAAATCAGCCACTTTCCGCACTAAGAACCTATACCGAAAACTCGCAGCGTTTGTTGGCAATGGAAAAATACCCAATGGTCGCTGACAATTTGGGCAAAATGCTGACACTCAATGACACCATTTCGGAAGTCATTGCCCGCTTAAAAGTCTTTACTCGGAAAGCCACACACGATTCACACAATGAAATCTCAGTACTGCACGACGCGGTACATACTGCCACCAGCATTTTGAGCAACAAGCTTATTAAGCAAGGAGTAACACTAAAAGTTCCGGCCATCGACTATGATGTGAAGCTGGCCATTCACAGCGTTGAATTAGAACAAGTGCTGATAAACCTCTTCCACAACGCCGCACAAGCGATGGAAAACCACTGTATCGATCCGCAAATATCCATTGCTGTTCAGTGTCATGATGACAGTTGCGACATTCTTGTTTCCGATAACGGACCAGGGATGTCAGACGAAGCCCTAGCAAAAGTGTTCGACCCATTTTTTACGACTAAGCCGGAGGGTCTTGGATTAGGTTTAACAATCTCCAAGCGGATTATAGAGAGCTATCACGGCTCCCTCTGTGCCTATAAACATCAGAACACAGAACAACAAGCAGGAGGGATGACCTTTATCGTGACGCTACCAATAGTCAATCAGAATAAACGTACCCCAGAAGTGGAAAACGACCATGAATAACCCAGTTTTCTTTGTTGATGACGAACCACACATTCGTGATGCCGTGTCTCAAGCCCTGCTGATTGAAGGGATAGACGTCACCTGCTTACCAAACGCAGTAGAAGCCTTACGCGTAATCGACTCAAATACGCCTGCGATTATCATTACCGATATCCATATGCCCGTGATGGATGGCTTGGAGTTTATGCGAACTTTGCGAAGCAAAAACGATCACTTTCAATTCATCGTACTTACTGGACATGGAGATGTGAAAACCGCGGTAGATGCGATGAAAAGCGGCGCGTACGACTTTCTAGAAAAACCGTTTTCAACGGAACAGCTCATGAAATCGCTCAACAATGCCAGCGATAAACTGAACTTGTTGCAAGAAAACATCTGGCTTAAGAAAGAGCTCGACATGCAAACTCATGTTGGTCCGAAAATGATTGGTCACAGTAAGGCCATGGTTAGTATTCGTCGCGCCTTGATCAGTGCGCCCACAAGCCAGCCGCTCATTTTTGTAGGTCAAGATGGTACGGGTCGGCGACTCGCTGCACAATTTGCCCACGACATACATGCAACACCGGATAGTGAGCTAATCGCCGCTTCTGGTGAAGACCTCTATGAGCTTTCATTAGAAGCGCTCGACAAAGCCATACACCGCTTAAGTGAAGGAAAACGCCACTGCAGTTTGTACTTACATAGCGCAGAGCATGTATCATTTGAGCAATGGGAATACTTATTCAAGCACCCAAAACTTGAACGTGTTTTTGGCGCGACCACCCAAGCCGAGCCGCCTCTAAAATCCCTGGCGACTCTAATTCACTTACCGACGCTCGATGAGAGAAAGGAAGATATAGGGCCTTTATACAAGCACTTTGTGCGCCACACCGCGAGCCGATATCAGTTACAGCCGCCACATATCAGCCTAGAAGAGGTCAAACACCTCACCAGTCTCGAATGGCCAGAAAACGTTAAGCAGCTACGCCAATTTGCTGAACTTCGTGCCCTCAAGCCAGATACTTTTAGAATGGAAGATTGGAACAGTGAGAAAAGTCTTGAAATTCAGAGTATGACTCAGCGCACAGAATACTTTGAATATTGCTTGTTATTCGATGCATTGCAAAGACATCGCGGCAGACTCAAAGAGGTTCAACTAGAATTACAGGTATCACGCAAAACCTTGTACGACAAACTAAAAAAACATCAGTTGGATAAAGCCAAGTTCAAGGCGTAATAGCTATACTCCGGCGCTAATTATGCTTTTGTTTGATTTAGAAAGTGTAAGAAAGCTCATTTGAAGAGAGAATAACCCTCTTCTCATATTTTGTTAGCCGAGCATGCTGACATGATCGGTTAATAATAATAAGATCATAAAGATAATCCGTAATTATATAAGCAGGGACTGTGATGAGCCGAGATAACTACAACAAACTCAACGATGAAGAGTTGGATTTTGTTGATGACAAAACTGCAGCATTGCTCCTCAATACCCCCAACAGCGCGCGTTTTATGCTCTGGGTTATGGTGCTATTTTTCATTGCAGCAATAGGTTGGGCATCTTGGGCTGAAATCGACAAAGTCACGGTTGGTCAAGGCAAAGTGATTCCCTCCTCACAGATACAAGTAGTCCAAAACTTAGAAGGTGGCTTAGTCAAAGAAATCTTGGTCAAAGAAGGTCAGTTGGTTGAAAAAGGCCAACAGTTACTGCTTATCGACGACACCCGCTTTCGCTCGGATTTTCGTGAACGTGAGCAACAAGTTGCCAACCTTACCGCATCTGTGCTGCAACTATCCGCTTCTATTAACAGTGTTGCCGTTAATCGTGATTTTGAAACGGAAAACTGGCGTCAAAGTGTACTACTTGATTACGGTAAACTGACCTTCCCACCAACCTTGGAAGAGACTCGACCTCAACTCACACAGCGTCAAAAAGCAGAATATCGCGAAGATCTAGATAATTTACGCAACCAACTTTCTGTTATTGACCAACAAGTGCAGCAAAAGCAGCAGGACTTGGTAGAGATCCAAGCACGAGTAAGGAACTTGCGTCAAAGCTACCAATACGCGAAAAAAGAACTCGATATCACCAAACCTTTGGCAGACGAGGGCGTTGTTCCTCGTATTGAACTGCTCAAATTACAGCGCCAAGTCAACGATACCCGTCGTGAAATGACGTCCAGTGAGCTCAAGATTCCCGTATTGCAATCAGCGATTCGAGAATCCATGCTCAACCGTATTGATGTTGCACTCAAATTCCGCTCTGAACAGCAAGAGAAACTCAACAGCGCCCAAGACCAGTTATCTGCCTTGGTTGAATCAGCGGTGGGCTTGGAAGATAGAGTAAACCGAACGGTTGTGAATTCGCCAGTAACAGGCAAAATCAAAACACTGAACATCAATACTGTCGGTGGTGTTATCCAACCTGGTATGGATATCGTCGAGATCGTACCAACAGAAGACACACTATTGGTAGAGGCGAAAATTGCGCCAAAAGACATCGCATTTTTACGCCCAGATCTTCATGCTATCGTGAAATTTACAGCTTACGACTTCACAAAGTACGGCGGTTTAGAGGGAGAGTTGGAACATATCAGCGCGGATACCACTCAAGATGAAGAAGGCAACAGCTTCTACATTGTTCGTGTACGCACCGAAAAAACAAACTTTGGTCAAGATGCAGATTTACCAATCATTCCAGGAATGACAGCATCGGTCGATATCATCACAGGGAAGCGAACCGTTTTGGAATATCTACTTAAACCGATTTTAAGTGCCAAAACGAACGCCTTGAAGGAGTAAACCACATTAAGATACTCGCGATAGGGAGTATTGAGCGATAAGTAATTAAATAAAAAGCACTTATTTCTCACTGACGAACTCTCTAGAAGAGTATACTTGTGATACGAGTCGAATATGCGATCCAATTTGCAGCGTAAAGTTACATTATTAATCAGCTTAAGTTGTTTGTCGTTCCAACTTGGTGCGCTGAACAGTAAAGAACAACGATGGGTCAATACGGTCACAGCGGTGTACGGCGAACGTGCGGGATTGCGCGTAAATACATGGCGAAAGAACCTCGACTTATTTAAACAATTAGAGACTCATGAACAGCTCGCTGGCGTTAACGACTTTTTTAATCAGCTGTATTTCGTTGACGACATAAAACTGTGGGGAAAGACAGATTATTGGGCTACGCCACTCGAATTTTTAGGGAGTAACGCAGGAGACTGTGAAGATTTCACTATTGCTAAGTACTTCTCTTTACTCGAGCTAGGAATACCAGATTCAAAGATGCGGTTAATATACGTAAAAGCCATCGAACTGAATCAGTTTCACATGGTATTAGCTTACTACCCTACCCCAAGTTCTGAGCCGCTCATTCTCGATAATATCAATCCTGACATTGTCCGAGCCTCTAAGCGTAGCGACTTGCTACCGATATACAGTTTTAATGGTACAAACCTGTGGTTGATGAAGTCATCTGCTAGCACTGGAGAGCTGGCAGGGAAAGCATCACGGTTGAGCCTTTGGAATGACTTACGCTCGCGCGAACGTAAGTTGCAGTTAAATAAACCTAAAATTAACTATGACGAGTGAGAAACATGACCCTATATAAGAAGCTTGTGGTGGGGATGGTTACGGTCTTTATACTCTTGTTGGCATCAGTATTCGTAATCCAATTCAACACGACTCGAGACAGCTTGGAGCAACAGCAACGTTCAGAGGTCAACAACACTATTAACACCGTAGGTTTGGCACTGGCTCCTTACCTAAAGGACAAAGATAAAGTAGCGGTTGAGTCCGTGATTAATGCTCTGTTTGACGGCAGCACCTACTCCGTTGTTCGTCTTACAGCATTAGATTCTGACTACCAGATCGTGCGTACCTACCCAGTTAAACCAAGTACGGTGCCACAATGGTTTATCGACATGAATCTATTTAAAGCGATTCACGATAAGCGTGTTGTGACCAGTGGTTGGATGCAGCTCGCCGAAGTAGAAATCATTAGCCACCCAGGCGCAGCTTACGAGCAGCTCTGGCAAGGTTTTATTGGGTTGCTGTCTGTATTCAGTGTCATTTTTCTGGCTGGTTTAGTGGCAATTTCATACATCCTACGTCGCTCGCTAAAGCCGTTAACGGCCATCGTGAATAAAATGCATGAAATCGCGAATAACCAATTTGGTGAACCGCTTGCTCGTCCAAGAACCAAAGATCTTATCGCGGTGGTAGATGGCATTAATATGATGTCTGCTCAAATCGAGCTATCATTCAAAGAGCAAGCCAAAGAGGCTCAACGTCTGCGTGCTCAGGCTTACCTCGATCCTATATCTAAATTGGGTAACCGCTCATTCTACATCAACCAAATCGACCAATGGCTTGCAGAGCAAACGCAAGGGGGTATCGCGCTACTCCATGCTGAATACATTGGCGACATTTACGAGACCAAAGATTACCAACGCGCAGATGCCCACGTTAAAGAACTGTCTCAACGTTTGAAAAACACCATTGATGTACCGGGTGCCACTATTGCTCGCTTGTCTAGTGATGAGTTCGGCTTGCTTTTCCCTCATATGGATGAGAGCGAGTTACGCATTTTATCGGACAGCATCGTCAATTGTGTGAACGGCCTAAATACTGACCCAACAGGCTTAGCAAAACCTAAAGCGTCACTAGGGGTTGCACACAGCAAAGATCAGAAAACGCGCTCTGAAATCCTCTCGATGGTGGACAACGCACTATCGAAAGCCAAAGCGCAACCAGACAAGCCATACGGCTTCATTGGCAGTGATACACCTTCTAGTTTGATGGGTAAACAGCAATGGAAAGCGTTGGTTGAAGAAGCCATTCATAGTGATTGGGTTAAATTCCGTTTCCAAGCTGCGAAAAACACATGGGGTAAAGTATTCCACAACGAAGTATTTTCAAGCATCGAAAAAGATGGTGAAACGTATCGTGCGAATCAATACCTATTCGCACTAGAACAGTTAGACGCCACCAACATCTTTGACCAGTATGTCATTGAATCAATGATTAAGATGCTAGAAAATGGTGAACTTAATGACCCAGTCGCGATTAACATCGCGCAAAGCAGCTTGTCTCAACCATCGTTTATTCGCTGGACAACTAGCATGCTAGAGAAACACGCCAAAGTGGCCTCTAAGCTACATTTTGAAATTCCAGAGGAATGCTTTATCGATCAGCCTCACCACACAGCACTGTTATGTAATGCCATTCGCCAATCAGGTGCTGAGTTCGGCGTAGATAACTACGGACGTAACTTCCAATCTTTGGAATACATCCAAGAGTTCCGCCCGAACTATGTGAAGCTCGATTACCTATTCACACACAACTTGCACGACGAAAAACAGAAATTCACGCTAACGTCGATCTCTCGTACTGCCCACAACCTTGGTATTACGACTATCGCATCGCGTATCGAAACTCAAATCCAGTTGGATTTCCTCACTGAACATTTTGTTGAGGTATTCCAAGGATTCATCGTCGACAAGGAATAAAAAGGTTTATCAACGATGAAAGACCCTTTACTGAATTCGCTCATCTACGTTAGCCGTTACTATGGGTTAGCTAACTCGCCAGAAGCGCTAGTCAACGGACTACCGCTATCTGACGGTAAACTGACCCCATTTTTGCTACCAAGAGCAGCGGAAAGGGCCGGATTGGTTGCCAAGGAAAACCGCGCAGAGCTGGAGAGCATCTCCAGCCTAATTCTGCCGGCAATCTTAGTTCTTAAAGGCGGTGACTCTTGCGTTCTCAACAGCATCAATATGGAGAAACGCGAGGCCGAAGTCACCACCCTAGAAAGTGGAATGGTGCCGATCTCTATTCCATTAGAAGACCTACTTGAGCAATACACTGGTCGGTACTTTTTAGTTAAAAAGCAATTCCGTTTCGATGAGCGCTCTCCCGAAGTGCTCAAAACCAACGAAGGCCACTGGTTCTGGTCAACCTTGTGGCAGTCAAAACGCATCTACCGTGATGTTTTAATCGCATCACTTCTCATCAACCTCTTTGCGGTTGCCGCTCCGCTATTCACTCGCTTGGTGTACGACAAAGTGGTTCCGAATCTTGCGTTTGAAACCCTATGGGTACTAGCAAGTGGCATCTTTGTCGTGTTCCTGTTTGACTTCATTCTCAAGTCGCTGAGAAATTACTTCATTGATGTGGCGGGCAAGAAGTCTGACATTCTGATTTCATCCAAACTGTTCAGCAAAGTGATGGGGATTAGAATGGAATCGAAGCCGCCTTCGGTCGGTGCCTTCGCTCGCCATTTACAAGAATTCGAATCTATTCGAGAGTTTTTTACTTCAGCGACCGTCAGTGCTCTCATTGATTTGCCTTTTGCCATTTTGTTCTTAGTGATTATATGGTTAATGGCTGGCGATCTTGTGTATGTACCGATGGTGGGCGTGGTCATTTTGATTATTCACTCGCTACTTATACAAGGGCCGCTGCGTCGCTCCATTGAGGAGGGTTCACGCCTAGCATCGCAAAAATATGCCAATTTGATAGAGAGCTTGGCTGGGTTAGAAACCGTAAAAATGCTCAGTGCGCAAAGCCAATTCCAATACCGCTGGGAAGAGGCAGTTGCGCACATGGCGAACTGGAATATAAAAAGCCGCCGAATTACGGATAGCATTCAAAACGCAGCAGGTTTTGTGCAGCAAAGTAGTAACGTAGGGATGATCATCCTAGGCGTTTACTTAATTGCAGAAGGCGACTTAACCATGGGCGGTTTGATTGCCGCAACCATGCTTAGCGGCCGCGCGATTGGTCCTTTGGTTCAGTTATCCTTACTCTCTACGCGCTACAACCAAGCGAAGTCTTCTATGACAATTATCAATCAAGTCATGGAAATGCCGGATGAACAAGAAGAAGGTAAACGTTACATTCACCGCCCAATAGTACAAGGCAAAATTGAACTTGAACGCGTGACCTTCCACTACCCAGATTCACCGGTGGCGTCGATTCGAGATTTGAGCTTGACCATTAACCCAGGCGAAAAAGTAGCGATCATAGGCCGTATCGGTTCGGGTAAAACCACGTTAGAACGTCTCATCATGGGCTTGTATCAGCCGACGGAAGGTCATGTTCGCATTGATGATACCGACATCGCACAGCTGCATCATGTCGACATTCGCCGTAATATTGGTTGTGTGCCGCAAGATTCGAATCTGTTCTTTGGTTCTATCCGCGACAACATTACGCTAGGTCGCCCATTAACCGATGACCGTGACGTACTAGACGCAGCAAATCGTGCCGGTGTTACTGCGTTTACGCAATCTGACCCAGCGGGCTTAGAACGCCAAGTTGGTGAAGGTGGAGCAATGCTTTCGGGTGGTCAACGTCAAGCAGTCACGATCGCTCGTGCATTTTTGGGTCGTCCTCCTGTTCTACTAATGGATGAACCAACCAGTGCGATGGATAATCGCTCAGAGATGCACATTAAACATCAATTAGCACAGTTGAAACCTAGTGAAACGCTGATTCTGATTACGCATAAAACGTCTATGCTCGACATCGTTGATCGCGTAATTGTGATGGAAAAAGGCAGCATCATTGCAGATGGCCCTAAAGCGCAAGTGCTGAACGATTTGAAACAAGGCAAAGTGCGTGCGGTTAGCTAGCCTGAATTCACATTGATAAAAGACAAGGGCCCCGTTTAACTTGTGTTTAACGGGGCTTATTTTATTGGGAGCCCGAGATAATTAAGTTCTTCAAGCGCGACCCAAACGAGTACAAGGCCAACAATCACGAATAAAATCATAATCGCCTTTTCATCTTCTTCCATTTTTCAACGCCCTAAAAGCTATTTCAATTAATACACCTTAGGTTATCAGGACAAAAGTCATATTCAGCTCGTTTATAAGGAACTAGCGTCATAGAATGTCGGATATGGGATACAGCTCAAAGATTGCTCTTTTCAAAATCACGTCAGCTTTGGTTGAATATAAGTAATAAAGCCAAAGAGTTCGCAATGCTCACTAAGTCTTTGATTAACCAATATAGTACTCTGTAGTACCTCAACACAGAGACAAATGGTGTAAAGAAAAATTGTGATTACTTACAGCAAAAAATCAGCTATAAAAGCCGCTTTCTAGATATCGTCGAGATGAAGAAATGAATGATTGGATCCAATTAGAGCAAGTGAGCCAGTATTTCACTACGGGCTCCCTCGGTTACAAACTATTGATGGGCATTTTTGTCCTGATCGCGTATCGCATCCTGAAGAGGATTGTAAATAGAGCCATCCTAAATTTGGCAACAACGAAAGGTGTAAAAAAGGCTCGTTTGAGTTTTATTCAGCGCTGTTTCAATGTCGCGCTGCTATTTTTGACCGCCTCTATTTTTGCCATTATCACAGGTATTGGCTATGGCGATGTGTCTTTGTTCCTATCGTCCATTTTTGCCGTATTAGGTGTGGCGTTTATTGCGCAGTGGTCAATTCTGAGCAACATCACTGCCAGCTTTTTGATCTTTTTTGTCTTCCCGTACCGAGTGGGTGACCGAATTAAAGTCGTAGACAAAGATGAAGACATCTGCGGTGAGATTCAAGAAATCAGCATGTTTCACGTGTTAATTAAGCACGACAACGGTAACTTGATCACTTACCCAAACAACCAGATTTTGCAAAAAGCAGTGCTAAAGCTGGCGAAAAACAAGCCAGAGCCAAGTAAAGTAAAATCTCGGATTTATACTCGCAGAAAGAAATAACCCACTAAAAAGCCGATGTATCTACATCGGCTTTTTAGTATCACTTGGTGGTCACAAATAACCCAAAGTTAATGGCGAAAAACAGTGAAGAGACAAAACGTATAAGCTGAAGGTCACCACTGTATTCTTTCATGATAAAAACATGACACATCGCCGAAACCAAAAGCGCTACTTTAACCAAAGGAAGCTTCTTATTTACGAACCTTAAATAAATACAAAAATAGAGATGGTGCAAGCAAAGAAAAAATCGTCACTAGTTCCATCTTCCTTAAAATACAAGGACATGGTTTTAGTTAAGCTTATATTTTTAGCTTCATTATGAGCCACCCACTAATAGTTAGCGAGATAAGGGCATAAAAGAGGTAAAAAACAAGACTGACCGAAACAAAAAGTAGTGCATGCACTTTTTCTTCTAAGCTCTCTGGATGAACATTCATATCCACATCAAACACACCCGCTATAAAGTGTGCAAATACCGTGGAAGAGGCTGTAGAAAGGCCTCCTACCATAATGATAATAATCCCTCGCCTTAAGAAACGATGAAATGTACTTTTCCCGCCTTGGATCAGGTCTGAGTTTACATATTTTAATCTATTTTTCCGCCTATTAATCATCACTAGCATCGGTACCTTTATCATTGTTTCCAAGAGAGTTTTCTACATCTTTAAGATCTTCCTTTAACGCTTTTATACACGACATTCATCGTCGTTGCATTCACTGTAGTTATGCCGTCGACTTACCCTATAAGAAAGCTCTTTAGATACCAATTCGTACTTTATCTATCTCAAATCTCTTCTTGACCTCAACTTATCTTGAGGTTTTAGCCTTAGTCGCACGATTAAAAATCAACAATGAAAAAAGGAACCATTGTGTCCAAAATTGCGATTATTTATTTCTCTAAAACCGACGTTACTGGTCAGCTTGCTCGCGCGATTGCCGCAGGTGTTGAACAACAAGGCATTAAGCAGCAAGATGAATGTGAAATCCTCTCTCACCGAATTGAAGGCAGTGAGATTATTGAGGGACGTTTTGTGAACCCTAAACTAATGGATGAACTTGCTGAGTGTGATGCAATTATCTTTGGCTCACCGACCTATATGGGCGGTGTAGCAGCGCAGTTTAAAGCATTTGCAGATGCAAGCAGTGAATCTTGGTATTACCAAAAATGGGCGAGCAAAATCGCGGCTGGCTTTACCAGTGGTGGGGCAATGAATGGCGACCAATCTTGCACATTACAATATCTACAAACGCTCGCTAACCAACACGGCATGATGTGGATCGGGTTGGATAAGATCAGCAATTCTGGGGAGCAAAACCTGAATCGTTATGGTGTACAAGGTGGTATTGTTGCACAAGGTGATGAAGGTGGTCAGTTGCATGCTTCTGATGTTGCAACAGCGGAGTATCTTGGCAAACGAGTCGCTATGCTCGTGAACAAGCTCTCCACTCGCTAACAATAAAAAGAAGCCCCGTAAGATACATCTTCGGGGCTTCATATTTATCGCTTGTTTTGAGCGCTACTTCTTGATGTAGAGGTCTTTCGAGTAGATACGACCTTCTACGTTGTTCTTGGCAAAACCGCCAACCGTAGGACGAACCAAACGCGCTTGCATGTAGTAGTAAATCGGTGCGATTGGCATATCCGCCGCCAACAATTGCTCGGCTTGATCATAGAAACCTTGGCGCGCTTTCTCATCGGTTGCGGCCAATGCACTGTTCATCGCGTTGTCGTACGCTTCATTGCTGTAACGTGCAAAGTTACCCGAAGAACCTGAGCGAAGTAAGCTCAGGAAAGTAGACGCTTCATTGTAATCACCACACCAGGAAGCGCGCATCACATCGAAATTGCCTTGTTTACGCGCCACTAAGTATGACTTCCACTCTTGGTTTTCTAACTCCACGTGTGCACCGAGATTTTTTTGTAGCATCGACGCTATCGCAACCGCGATCGATTTGTTTGCCTCACTGGTGTTGTACAGCAATTTAAAATCGAGCGGCTTGTCTTGGCTGTAACCCGCTTCTTTTAACAACTGACGCGCTTTCTCGTCACGTTGTTGCTGACTCCACTTACTGTATTCAGGCGGCGTCGCATCAAACCCTGCGGTGTACTGATGCGCAAAAGTATAAGCAGGAAGGTTGCCCACTTGCGTGACACCATTCGTAATCACATCGCGCATGATGGAGTACGACACCGCTTGACGCACTCGCACATCATCAAATGGCGGACGAGTGGTATTGAACGCGTAGTAATACGTACACAATAATGGCACCACCGTGTAAGCCTGCTTGTAATCTTGTTTAAGCTTCTGCGCCATATGAGTCGGCACATCTGACGTGATATCCAGCTCTCCTGCCGCATAGCGATTGATCGACGCGTTTTGGTTTTCAAACGGAATGTAAGTCACTCTGTTTAGATGCGTATCTGCGCTGTCCCAGTAACTTGGACTCTTAACCAGTTCAATGCGTTCATTCACGACCCACTTATCCAATGTGAATGCACCGTTGCTAACAAATTGGTCTGGTTCGCTCCACGGCTTGTCGCGGTTTTCCACTGTCGCTTGATGCACTGGCATCATGGACGTGTGCCCAGTCATAGCAACAAAGTACGGCACTTGACTGTCCAACTCAAAACGTAGGGTGTATTTATCCACTGCCTTGATACCGAGATCGTCCAAAGGCTTTTTGCCCTCTGCTACATCGGCGATGTTTTTGATCTTGGTGAGTTTGAGATACCAAACATTTGGAGAAGCGGTCTTCGGATCTACCGCTCGGCGCAGTGAATAGACAAAATCATCCGCTGTCACAGGCTCGCCATTCGACCATTTCGCGTCTTTGCGAAAGTGAAAAGTAAAAGTTTGGTTGTCCTTGGTTTCCCATGATTCTGCCACACCGGGAATGATGTTTCCGTCACGATCTTGAATCACAAGCCCTTCAAATAAGTCACGAATCACATGCATTTCTGGCAGACCTTCGGCTTTCGCTGGGTCAAGCGTCGCCGCCTCTGCGTCATTCGCACGTACTAAATGCTGTTCTGCGGCAAGTTGAATGCCTTTAGGTAAGGTCTCCGCAGCAACTGATGTAGCAAGAAAAGGGGTGAATAAAGAGGAAATCAGCAACGCCGTTGAATGTTTTTTAAAATCCATATCGTTTTTCGTTCTCCTAACGAGTCTTGTGAAGCAAATTCCACAATTAACATTTCAACCGTTGACGAGTTTAAACGGTTCAGTTTAGCTAGGTGTAATTAGCTTAGATATTGATACTACTTCATCAATCAGGAGATTACGGTGAGTCTAATTCCAAGAACGGAAAGAGCGGCATTTTTAATTCGGCCAACATCATACGGTCAATCCGTGCTTGGTGCGCCATTACTGTATTTTCCGGCTCAAGTCGAAAGTGCTTCGCGAGGTTTGATTTTGGCAGGCACTCACGGGGACGAGACGGCCTCGATTGCAGGTTTGTCCTGCGCGCTAAGAAGCTTGCCTGCTGAAAACTTACGACATGATGTGATTCTGTCAATGAATCCTGACGGCAACCAACTAGGCACACGCGCAAATGCAAACCAAGTGGATCTCAATCGCGCGTTTCCAACCCAAAATTGGACTGAGCATGGCACAGTGTATCGATGGAGCTCTCACACACCCGTTCGAGACGTACAGGTGAAAACTGGCACTAAAAACCAACTAGAGCCTGAAGTTAGCGCATTAATTAACTTGATTGAACTGCGCAAGCCAAAGTTTGTGGTGTCGTTTCATGAACCGCTTGCTTTTGTGGATGATCCCAAACATTCCGACCTTGCCAAATGGCTCGGCGAGCAGTTCCAACTGCCAATCGTTGACGATATCGACTACGAAACACCCGGCTCATTCGGCACTTGGTGTAGTGAACGTGATTTACCTTGCATCACGTTGGAGTTACCAGCGATTTCTGCCGATCTCACCATTGAAAAACATCTCTCTGCTTTTATTGCTTTGCTGAGGCACGATCCGGATCTCTAGTCCGCTGTTAAACAAGCGATCATGTGAGGATCTGTTTGATGTCGGTACTGATATCGCTGATCAACTGACGGGCACTGTCGTCTCTTTGCTGAACCAAGATGATAAACAGCAAATCGGTGATCACGTTTTGCGCGGTACGCGAAGCAATGGATGAGCTGCGATGTTCCGTTTCATTGGCAATCGTATCAAACGTAATATCGGCAATACCGCGCAAGCGACTTCTTCCAGGCGCAGATAACGCAATCACCTTCGCGCCCTGCTCTTTTGCCGCTTCTGCCGCGACGAGAATTTCTTTGCGCTCACCCGAAAACGAGATTGCGATCTGAACATCTTCTGGAGAGAGCGTGCGGGCAACAGCAATCTGCACGTGGCTGTCTTGTTCAGAAAGCGCCGTAATACCAAGTTTAAGCAGTTTAAAGCTTAAATCCTTCGCGGTCAGTGCAGAGCCCCCAATCCCGACCACTTGCACTCGACGCGCTTCACTCAACCATTTCACCGCTTGGTGACACGCTTCGTAAGACAGCGTATTGGTAGTTTGAAACATAGCGTCGGTTTTCGCTTTCACCAGTTTCTGTGAAATTACCGCAATGGGGTCGTCAGCCAAAATATCACTGTGCAGCGGTGTCGACTGCATCGCATGCTTACGGCCAATCTCTTCATTCAGAGCTAACTTAAACTCGCTGTAACCTTTAAAGCCGATACGCTGAGTAAATTTCACAATGCTCGATTGACTCACTTTTACTTGCGCCGCAAGTTCTTGGCTGGTGAGCAGCGCCGCCTTTTCTGCGTTTTCAACAATCCAATCGCCAACCAAACGACCGCTTTGCGAAAGCTGAGTACGCCTCGCTACTATCCTATTGATAACTGACACAACAAAAACCTCAAAAATTTTAAATAAATTATTCCAAAACAGAAATAATAGGCGTTTGATTTAACCCCCTGATTATTCTAACCAAGACAGTTAATCCCGGATGTAATAGACGTATATTTTCTCTCATTATTCCAAATTTCTCCTGCATAAAGAATAACCTCAAGTGTGATTTTTATCACCAAACCTGAATATTTTATTCCATAAAATCGCCCTCAGATTGAACATTACAAAGAGTGCAAAACATGAAAATTGATTTAAGCAGATTGGTGACAGAAAGCCGTAACCCAGCCAGTGCCGAGATCGATACGCTTTCGACAATCGAGATGCTGCAAGTCATTAATGAAGAGGATCAAAAAGTCCCGCTCGCGGTAAAAGCGGTGCTACCACAAATTGCAGAGACAGTTGACGCAATTACTCAAGCTTTTGCAAATGGTGGCCGTTTAATTTACATGGGAGCTGGTACGTCAGGTCGCTTAGGCATTCTTGATGCAAGCGAGTGTCCTCCTACCTACGGCACGCATCCAGATATGGTGATTGGCTTAATTGCTGGTGGACATCAAGCGATTTTAAAAGCGGTAGAAAACGCAGAAGACAACGCGAAAATGGGTCAAGACGACTTAAAAGCACTTCACCTCACCAAGCATGACGTGGTTGTAGGCATTGCAGCGAGTGGCCGTACACCTTATGTACTAGGTGGTTTGGACTACGCTAAATCCATCGGAGCCACGACCGCATCTATCGCCTGTAATCCAGAATGTGCCATGGCAGAAGCGGCCGACATCGCGATTCTGCCGATAGTTGGCGCAGAGGTTGTCACTGGATCTTCTCGCATGAAAGCCGGCACCGCACAAAAACTGGTGCTAAACATGCTCACGACAGGCGCAATGATTCGTAGCGGTAAGGTATTTGGCAACTTAATGGTGGATGTAGAAGCCACTAACGCCAAGCTCATCCAACGCCAAACCAACATTGTTGTGGAAGCAACCGGCGCATCAAAAGAAGAAGCAGAGCGAGCATTAAAGGCCTGCGGTCGCCACTGCAAAACCGCCATCTTAATGATTTTGGCCGATTTGGATGCCGAACAAGCCAAATCACGCCTCGCCGCGCACAACGGCTTTATTCGCGCAGCACTAAATAATAACTAAATAATCCGAGTTCTGAAGGATAGACCCTATGGCAAAAATAACTTCAAACACAGTATCGCAGTTGCTGTCCGCAGTGGGTGGCAGTAACAACGTAAGCAAATGTGGTAACTGTATGACGCGTTTGCGTTTATCGCTCGCCAACAATGGCTTGGCTGATCAATCAGTTATCAAGCAAATTCCCGGCGTAATGGGTGTGGTGGAAAGCGATGAGCAGTTTCAGATCATTCTCGGTCCCGGAAAAGCTCAACAAGCGGCTGAGATGATGAATCAATTGATCGACAGCTTAACCTCTGGTGACAGTGAAGAAGCAGATATGCCGCAACAAGATCTTTCTGCCGTCGCAGCCGAGCAGAAAAAACAGATGAAGAGTAAGCAAACCAGTGCGGTTCAGCGTTTTTTAAGCAAGTTTGCCACCATCTTTACGCCGTTGATCCCAGGCTTTATTGCCGCTGGTTTGTTGCTAGGTTTTGCGACGTTATTGGAGCAGATGTTTGTTCTTGACCAGACACCAAGCCAGTTTATGTTGGATTTGATCGCCTACATGAAAGTCTTTGGTAAGGGTCTGTTTGCTTTCTTAAGTATTCTGATTGGTTACAACGCGCAGCAAGCGTTTGGCGGCTCTGGTGTTAATGGTGCCATTCTCGCCTCTTTGTTTGTGCTGGGTTACAACCCAGAGGCTACATCCGGCATTTACTCTGGCATGAACGAGTTTTTCGGCTTTGCGATTGATCCGCGCGGCAACATTATCGGCGTACTTTTAGCAGCGATCATCGGTGCACAAGTCGAGCGTAAGGTTCGTCAATACATGCCAGATGATCTGGACATGATCTTAACGTCCGTTATCACTCTGTTGATCATGGGTGCGGTAACCTTCTTGATCATCATGCCGATCGGCGGCGAGCTGTTTAAAGGGATGTCTTGGTTGTTCCTCAACTTGAACGATAACCCATTAGGCGCTGCAATCTTGGCAGGTTTGTTCTTAATTTCTGTGGTATTTGGCATCCACCAGGGTTTTGTTCCAGTGTACTTCGCATTGATGGAAGCACAGGGCTTTAACTCGCTATTCCCTATCCTGGCGATGGCAGGTGGCGGTCAGGTTGGCGCGTCAATGGCGCTGTATTTCAAAGCCAAAAAAGACGCTCTACTGCGCACCCAAGTTAAAGGCGCTATTATTCCGGGTCTTCTAGGCATTGGCGAACCATTGATTTACGGCGTGACATTACCACGCGTAAAACCATTCGTTACCGCTTGTATTGGTGGTGCTGCGGGCGGCTTCTTTATCGGTTTAGTTTCTTACCTTGGCTTACCAGTTGGTCTTAATACGGTGTTTGGCCCGTCCGGTATCGTGGCGATTCCTCTCATGACATCTGAAAATGGCATCTTCCCGGGCATGATGGTGTTTGTTGCCGGACTGCTTATCTCTTACATCGTCGGCTTCCTCGCGACTTACTTCTTTGGCTGCAAAGACGTCGATTTAAGCTAAATCATTCTTCCCCTATAGGAATGGACTAGCTCGCGCCCTTGGCAAACAAGGGCGCACCCTCTCTCTACTTCACGACAATTTTTCTTATTCCGTTACTCGGAAGAGGCTTTGTCGTACCTAAAACAATAGAAATGAAAGGTCGTTAATCATGAAAAAGCACATTTTGGCTCTACTTCTCCCTACATTGATGGCATCAAACGCAATGGCAGCGCAGCTGTATCAAGCGGAAGATGGGTCAGTTTTAAATATTTACTCTCGTCTTGGTTTCAATGTCACCAGTAAAAATGACGAGCACGGCGATGCAAATGGCGAGTTTGATGGCCGTATTGGTTTAAACGGTTCACAAACCATCAACGAGTACGCGTCGATCATCGGCCAAGCGCAATACCAAGTGGGTGCAGCTGAATACGCAAACCAAGTAAACGACAAACCATCTCTGACTGCACGTTATGTATGGGCGGGTATTGATGCGAAAGATTATGGTCGTATTACTGGTGGTCGCGTGGCATCTGGATTGATTATGTTTACCGACATTGGTGATGTGTTCGCCTCTTCCGATGTTTCTATGGCGCGCCAAGCGAATAAAGTCGACAAAACCGCGACGCAAGTTTTCCGTCAAGATGGCACGCTGCAATATCAAAACAGCCTAGGTAATTTCGACTTTTCTGTCGCGTACATTTTAGGAAACAACACTTCTGAGCTCGACTACGGTTACAACGCTGCACTGCGTTATACGCTAGACATGGGGAATTTGGGTACCTTGGCGCCAGTGGTGGCGATGCAGAAAAATAAAGGTGATGCACGTGAAAGCAACGACACCGATTACACATTCTGGGGCGCAGGTACGCGTTACTACCTAGGTGATTTGATGTTGGGTGCGTTGTACTCGGAAGATGAACTAGAGGGCTATTACTCACAAACCAGCACCGACAAAGTGATGGAATTGACGGCGGTTTACAGTGTAAATGACAAATGGGCACTGCGTGCTGGTTATCGTTCTTTAGAAAACAGTGATGGTGACGAGCTAGAGCTGAAAGATACAACGCTAGAAGTGCAATACAAACTGACGCCTCGTTCTTCTATCTACACAAACTACGTTGATCGTAACGGCTCGCGTGGCTACAGCAATGGACAAGAAGTCTCGTTTGGCGGTGCGCACGCAGACGAAAGCTACTACCACTTAGGTCTGCGTTACGAGCTGTAAGCACGATACTTAATGTAAGTTAGCTGAATCCATGAGCTTCTTCTGTGTCCGGTCAGTAGTTATTGCCTTTAATGCTGATTTGAAGAAGCTCACCCTCGTAATATGTTTTCTTCGTTACCTGTTTTGACCAACACGCCTGCATCAGGGAAGCTGGTGACAGTAGCTAACAATTTTCCATCAACAAAGTGCAATGCCGCATAATCGTGAATGCCATAACAAGTGATGCTAGGTTGAGAACAAGCAAAGGCTTGGAAAACCTCGAACTTCTCACCTACATGAGAAAAATGCGCCGCAGCCAAACCGTCAATAAATCCAAGACAACGCATAACTTGGTATGCTTCGGGATCACTGTCTGTCACCGCAAACTCAAACCAACAAATTGCACCTGCGCTCATGCCACAAATGATGATGCCTTGTTCATAACACTGCTTGAGTATTCTATCGATTCCCCATTCGCGCCAAATGGCCAACATCGAACGCGTATTACCGCTACCTACGTAAATGATGTCTTGTTCAAATAGCGTTTCTTTCCAACCAGCTTCAAACTTAAACAGCGGAAAATGGGTCACGTTTTCACTAAGCTTCGCATCGTAAAAACGTTCAATCACTTCATCGGCATCTCCCGTGGCTGTCGGTAGAAAACAAATGTTTGGATTCTCCTTACCAGACAAAGACAAAATGTATTGATCGAGCGGGCTCGGATTCTCTCCCATCATCCAGCCCCCACCGCCAATCGCAATACAGTGTTTTCGCATTCCTTTGCTTCCTCAATTGTTGCTAAGTTTGTTGTCGCTATTCGCCGACAGAATATATGTTCCTAAAGTGATCAATGAACGCTCGCGTTCTTCTTGGTAAGTGCTCACGTTTTGGGTAAAGCAGATAAAGCGGCAAAATCGCATCCGTTTGCCATTCTGGCAGCAAACTCACGAGTTGTTCTTTTTGTGCAGGGTCGAGTTTAGCCAGTGCAAATTCATCTAACATGGCTACACCACAGCCAGCCAAAGTAGCATCCAACATGGACTGGACAAGATTAAAACTCAGCGTACTTTCTAACTCAATGCTGCACTGCTGTTGAGTTTGCTTATGCGTAAACGTCCACTTGTCTAACACCAAGTCGCGACTTTTATAAAGGATGTGCTCTAAGTCACCAAGCTCCTCTGGCGTACTTACATTTGGTTTATCAGCTAAATACGAGCGATGAGCGATCGGTTTACAGTGTAAAGCGCGTAACTGATGGCCGACGTAACCCTCAGGAGGAGTATCGGTAAAGTAGAATGCGATATCAAACCCAGCTTCAATCAAGTCGAGAGGTGTCTCTGTGAATATCACTTCGACGCTCACTTGTGGATGTTGCAATCGAAAATCGATCAATGTTTGGCTGAGTAACGCGGCTCCAAAAGAAGCGGACGCCGCTATTCTCAATTTTCCCGATACGATCTCGTTTGCCATCACTTGCTCATTGATCTGCTCAGCGCCTTCGAGCAGTTGCTTTACCTGCTGATAAAACCGCAAACCATCGTAGGTCAAATTAAACTGGCGCGTAGTTCGCTGAATAAGCTGCACCGACAATATGTCTTCAAGCTGTTTAAGTTGCCGACTTACATGCGCATTCGAACAATTCAGTCGCTTTGCTGCACCAGCAATACTTCGTTCCTCACACAAAGCGAGGTAAAGTGGTACGTAGCTGAGCCATTTTATTTCCATACAGTAATTCTGAATCTCTAAAATCAAACTACTGGAAATAATAGAAAGCCTCTAAACTCTGTACAACCTAAATTTGAAAGGATGAGTTATGAGTGTTTTCGACACGTGGTTAAAAGGTCAAGTCATTAAAGATCACATCACTAATCCCAATATCATCGTTGGCGATTACAGCTATTACTCGGGCTTCTATCATCAAAAAAGCTTCGAAGAGCAAGCGGTACGCTACTTGTTGGGTGACCCCGTCACACTTCAAGAATGGCAAAGTAGAGAACCCGATAGCATCGACAAATTAATCATTGGCAAGTTTTGTTCCATCGCTTCTGGAGCCACCTTCATGATGGCAGGAAACCAAGGTCATCGCATTGACTGGATTTCGACCTTCCCCTTCTCTCCTGAAGAATTTGGAGAAGGCGTACAAGACGGTTTCGAGCGTGCCGGAGATACAGTGGTGGGGAATGATGTTTGGATTGGCAGTGAGGCGATGATCATGCCCGGAGTAAACATCGGCGATGGAGCCGTCATCGGAGCACGCGCCGTAGTGACGAAAGACGTGCAACCTTATTCTGTGGTGGTTGGAAACAACCAAGTCGTACGTCAACGATTTAGCGATAAAGAGATTGAAACTCTACTCAATATCCAATGGTGGAACTGGCCAATAGAACACATTAAACAAGCAATGAAAGTAATGTGTAGCAGCCAAGTCGGTGCGCTTGCGGACTACTATCAAGAGCACATTGTCGATTTGTAGATAAAAAAAGCCCACACATCTTGTTGCGACGTGTGGGCTCAGTGAGTAAGAAAGCTTAAACCGCAGCGACATCCTCTTCTTCCAAGTTCGCCGAGACTTTAATTTCGTATTGATTGAAACGGAACGAACAACCGCCATGAGTGCGCTTTGTCGTTACTTGCTCGTCGCCAAACTGCACCGTCACGCGAGTGAAGACACGCTCTTTGGCTTCGACAATATTTTCTTCTAACGCGACTTCAAAGTCGTGTTCCGTTTGTTCTAGCTTTTGCTTTATCGCTTCAAGCTGCTCGTTGTTTTGTGTTTTCATCACGTCAATCTGAGCTTGTTCTTCGTCGGTACGTTCGGCTTTAGGACGTTTCTTAAATTCGAGCTCTTTACGAATCACATCCATCGTTCCTTCTTGAGCGTATTTGTATTGATCTTTGAGCTCTGCTAATCGCTCCTTAAATGCAGAATAGCGTGCGAACGCTTCTACCTTAGTGGCGGTGTCGCCTTCTACGCCCAATTGTAAGCACACCACTTTGCCACCGACTTTTACATCTCCGCCGCTAAGCGTGCCGTTCCTACCGTTCGCATCTAGCACCGTCAGATTGCGCCCACAAACAATATCGTTATTCATGCTGTGCACCGCCAACTCAATATCTTCGCCGGCTTGCAAATCACAATATTGGGCGTAGCTGGCACGAATCGAACCTTTGGCTTTGACGTGACAACTCTTTGGCTGGCCATCACTCACGGTGTGGCCAATGATCCCTTTACCAACTTGAATGTCGTCTTGCGCTTGTACGTCAGCCGATTCAATGAAGCCGCCTACAGTAATAGAACCCGTCGCTTTAACAATCATGCCGGATTCAATGTTGCCACCGATAATCACATTCCCTTTGAATTTCACGTGACCTGTATTCACGCCAACGCTATTGAGACAGAGTGCGTTATCAACTTCAATGGTTTTGTCTTTAATTAGAGGCGTACCGGATACCGATGCAATCAATAGGTTTGGGTCGTGCTTGCTTATCTCAGTGCCTTTGCCCGGCTTCATTGGGCTGTCTTTTCCGGCTTGCGGAGGAATCACTCGCCCTTGAACAGTAAAGCCAGGCGTGCCTTTGGTCGCAGGCGTGCGGCGCATCACCTCATCGCCTACGTCAACCGCGATAGTTTCACCGAGGTTACGTAAATCAATTTTGTCGCTAGCAGATTGGCCGTCTTTGGGTTTGAGGATGCGTTTGGTGATGTCTTTGACAAGAGGAGTAAAAAGAGCGTCTTTGCCTTTGATAGGTTGCTTACCAACCGCTACAGGTTGAGAAAAAGTTTCGCCGGGTTTGAGCTGAGTGCTGACAACCAACACTTTCTTCAAAGCCAGTTTGTTGATGCCTTTCGAAACTCGCGCTTGAGCAAGGGCTTGAACAATCTCGGGGCCACGTAAACCTCGGCCTCCGTACGCGCCGACAACGTTCATGCTGGCGAGCATGTCATTATTCGACAATTCGACCTCAACTTGTGCGTTGCGTTTTTCTGCAATGACGATGCCTTCGTAAGCTTCAGCTTTACGTTCTTTGGCGCAGTTAATGAACCTAACGACTTCCCCCTCTACAACAAACATCTTTTCGGCGTTCATTACGACGAGCTGCTCGTTTAATTCATTTTGATTTAGCTCACCACCGAGATCCACTTCACCCGGAAGACGGGCTATCACCTTGGTCTTATCTTCAGATAACTCAAGACACAGCTTCCACATACCCTTACCACTTTGCTTCCCATCAACACTCTCAGTCTAACCAAATCCGTTTTCTGAACAAACCTCGCATTTCTTATTATAGGGCTCACGTCACTAAAGAAAGTAATCCATCAATAACGGTTAAACAGGATATTAAGAGAAAACTCGATTTAGCCTAAAGCTCAATCAAAATACACGCTGAAACAAAAAAGGAGCTGGATTTACAGTGTAAAATCAGCTCCCAATAATTTCATTTACAGTGTAAATTCCTCTTTATTGTTTACAGTGTAAATCGCTCCAAATGTGCTTTACTTCGTCCCTTAACTGCTGCTCAACTTGCCTTCTTCCAGGTAAACCAAATTGCTGAGCACATTCAGTCCAACTACGGTTAAGAAAAAGCTTACTGATCATCAAGTCGGAAGCGGAGTTCAAACCTAAGTTAAGTAACCACTGCTGAAGCCACACAGACACAGACTCATAACTGTTACCACCATCAGCATAACATTCAATTAGTAATAATTTAGCGGGATGAAGTGGACTCATTCCCAAAGGTTGCGGCAATAGAGCTCGAAAAATAGGGGCTTCTAATTTTGGATAGACGTCAGCCACATTGTTAGACAACATTTCTTCAAATAGCGCCTGAGATTGGTCGACCCAAACCGTCTGTTGGGAATCACAAGGTTTGACCATCAAGACTGAATAACAACCGCTAGCAGCATCGCGCATTGACCCTAAGCGAATTGTACGGAAGTTCGATTGTCGCCAGAAATAGAGCAACTCTTCCGTCGCACCAAAACTCGTGGATAAGTAGGCAATGTGTTTAGCAGCCATTTGCTCAAGTTGCTGCAGAATTTTTTGACCAATGCCTTTTCCTTGCAATGCTGGATGAACCGCAATTCTCATGACTCGCAGCGTCGATAGATTCGCGACATTCGGGAATCCTAGGTGGTTTGCAATCGTAATTGGGGCTAAGTGTCCTTTAGGACGACGCTTACCAAGCTGGATTTCTTCAACCAACTCATCGTCAAGGCCCCCCTCTTCGACCGCTAATATCACCCCCACAACCGCATTATCTTGCTTAGCAAAATAGAGCTGACTGTTGTCGTCTTGCAAAAGGTGAATCAAATCATTCGGAGAGGTCTGATAATGAGCATTCACCAAAAGAGCGAAGCACTCACGCAGCAAACTAGGTTGCGATATCAAATTGTTCTTATCGGCTTTAGAAAGGGAAATTGAGTCGACCTGGTTAAGTTGATGGTGCGTTAACTCCGCATCCAACAAAAACGCGTCATAGAGCCATGATTCGAGCGCATCATTCATGCTCCAGCGGATGGGCTGTGTCATGTGCCATGTTTTCATTCCCGAACGCTGTTTCTGAAGCCAATCAACAAATTTAATCGTAAAGCCCCGGCCACAACCTTCATAACCATGAACAGTCGTAGAAAAAACGAGTCGATGATAATGTTCGGTAATGCTTTTGAGCATAGGAACTGGAATTGCAGCCGCTTCATCGACAAGTAACAAATCACATTCAGGTCTGCTCGATAGAAGTTCGTCAGGAGCAATGAATTGAATGGCTCCCTGCCCTGATTCTAATCTGTCCTTCCTAATACGCTGCGCATTAGGAAGTAGCCGCAAAGCATGTTGGTAAACAGGCTCAACGGCTTTTATAGATGGTGCCGTAATTAAGATTCTAAGTGGCTTCTGCTGTAATAAGCTAGCACACGCAATGCCGAGGGCACTTGTTTTTCCACGTCCACGATCAGCGGTCAAAACTAACGGTCGCTTTCGATGTCCAGTTACCACCTTTTCAATTAGAGAAATGGCATGTTCTTGTTCCGTGTAGTGGCTTTCTTTTTCTGCTTGCTTGATGTCTGGAGCCGTTGGCAATGGTTTGTTTTGCTCAATAACAACGAGCTTCTCCCATTGTTTGCGCATCCATTGCTGAGCAAAATTCGCATTTTGTCGCGGCTTAGTAATGACAATAAGAAAACCGCCGCCAACCAATGAGCCAAGCGCGGCGGTAAAACTATTTGCGTCAAAGCCATTTCGAGCATCAAACAATAGAACGTCACACTCTCTGCCTAGCAACATGTGCCCTTGTTTAGACGAAACACTGGATACGTTTTTCAAACCAAAATCACCAACAGAAAACCAACGTTGATGGCGCTGCGTTTTATGGAACTCTGACATCAACGCATTTTGCCAAGAAGCCTCGCCTTGAATGACAACACCAATCCTTTGGAAAGATTGGTGAGCTTGATGTTGAAGTGATGAAAGGAAATCAGATTGTGTCTGCATTTTGTCTATCCAACGTTGAACTGACGCAATGGTATCACATCTTTAATTTGACGCTTCTCAGATATAAAAAAACCGCCCTGAGGCGGTTGATTCAATCATCATTTGTTATTGCAGTTTGGTTTGTACAAACGCAAGAATCTCTTCCATTAAGCTGTCGTCAACTTTCTTCAAGTTCAACGCCAGGCTGCTACCTTTTCGGCTATAGCTTGCTCGACCTTTAACTAAGTCGACTTTTTCCGTCTTCTTACCAGGTTTTGCTGGTGCAAGTTCAGTAATCCAATTTTCGATGCTTTCCGTGACTTCTTTTGTCAGACGAGCAACGCCTTGAGCTGTGCTTCGCTGCCATAAAAATCCTTCGCTAGAGCGACATTTATCTAACAGCTCTTGCTGCTGCTCTGGCGTTAGCGTTGAAAACTGTTTGTGCAGTTTCACGATTGTTGGGCGACCGAGATCGCCAACATTCGGATACGCTTGAAGCAGTTCTAACGGTAATGCTGCGGCTTTTAAAGCGCCACTTACCAACGCTTCACTGCACTGGAACATTTTTGCCAATGCTTTCTGATCCTCAGCTTCACCACTATCAAGCTTAGCCTGCATCTCTTTACCTTTTTCGTATAAAGAGAGCGGTTTGTGAGCATTTGCCACATCAGACAAAAACTTAGCATGGTCAGTATTGATGTTGTCAGCAACATAAACCAAAAAATCTTGTTCAGCGAGGATACAAGACATGCGACGACGGCTACCATCTAAAACTTCGATCTTGCCATCTTCAGTTCTACGACCCACAGCTGGATATTGTTGGCCACGCTCTTTGAGCGTGACTAAAACATCGGATAAAGCATGTTCGTTTAAGAACGATTGCTCACGAGCGTTATCAACAAATACTGTTGTTTCTGTCGCAACTTTATTTGCAGGAATACGCACAAGTTCAAACTGAACAATATTTTCACCTGCAACTGCTAGTTCAATCGTTTGAGCTTTCTCTTTTGCCGCAGTTTGCGCCTCTTGCGGAGTCACAACACGACGCTTATTCGTTTTGCCAAATAATTTCGCGTTTAATTCAGACGTTTTCAAAGCCATTTACTTATTACCCCTGATTCAATGACGGCCAATTAGAGTGCAGCACACGCTCTAATTCCAGTGCGCTTTTATGAACAGCGTCTTGCGCGGTAGCTAGTGTCTTCTTACCGCCTTCAAAATCGCTTACTGTCAGATCAAATACTGTGCTGTAGGTATCGGCACAGGTTTCAAACGCACGGCTACGAGGAATAGTAGCCATCATAACTTGGTCACCTAGAAGATAGTTCATTTCAGTTAAAACAGAAACTTGCTTCTTATTGTCGTCCTCAAACATGGTTGGCATCAAGCGAACAAACTCAAGACCATTCCAGTCCTCCGGGAACATTTCATATACCGTAGGCAAATGCTGGAAGAAGTTTACTGTTGAAGCCCAGTCCAGACGCTTAGCCGCACAAGGAATTAGCAAGGCATTTGATGCATACATTGCATTCCATACTAATGGGTCAACGTGTGGACCGGTATCAATCATAATGATATCGAAGTCATCAGCAATTTTATCAATCAGTTGCTCTTTCAGCAGACGGACGATATCGAGTGATGGGTCTTCAGATAGCGTTTGCCATGCTTCCGCATTAAACATCGCGTCTTCTGGAAACGCTGAAATCGACTTTAAGTTCGGATATTGCGTTGGCAGCAATACGTTTTTACGTAAAAATTCACTGTCAATTTCCACACCATCAGGCACGTTACCCAACATAATGTCTACCGCAGAATAGATATTATCATGCTCTGCCATGCTGATTTGCGGGTTGAGGAATAAACGTAGCGAGCCTTGTGGGTCTAAGTCGATTAAACAAATACGGTATCGTTTATCCAAATTTAGCGCTAAACATGCCGCTAAATGAACCGCGGTCATTGATTTACCTGTACCGCCCTTTTGGTTCTGCACATTAATAATCCAAGGTTTGTTACCTGAATTCTTTTTACGCTCATGAAATTTAGGCACTTCAGCCGCATCCATGAGCATGTGTGCTTCTTCTAACGTAATTGAATAATGATTCGCGTTGTTTTTAGTAAATTGATGCCCAGCGGCTTCCATTTTACCAATCGCGTCGTCGAGCTTACGGCGAGTTAGACCAGAACGGGTTTCCATCATCGCTTTCGACATTGGTGGGAAGTAGTTATCGCTTCGCTCTTCTAAAACAATTTCAATACGGTCAGCTTGAACCTGCTGAGTCAGCTCCGCTAACTCAAGAAGGTTTTCAATCGTTTTTTCTCTTTTCATGCCAAATTCCGTTGGAAGGATTTATAATTGCAATTGTACAGCAGTAAAGACCAAAAACAACAAAAAGGTGCACAAACATTTTGAATTACCATCACATAAAAAAACACCCAAATCGACGCTTTTATGATTTATGGTCAAAAAGATAACTATTTTTAATCAAATAATCTTCTCATAAGTGGACACCTAAACTTAAAAATAAAAAGTGTTACAGCGTCACTCATTTACAATGTAAATCAATTTTCTACCGGAACGATTATAATCTTAAGCTAAATTACGGGTTATGTTAGACCAACCTAATTTAAACGATAAATAGTAAGTAATATCGGAACAATAAAGACCTGAACACCTTGATCATGTCTCCGAGCAAAATAGGGCAGTTCCAGCGAAACATCTATGGAAGTATGATCAAGGTATGCTTATGATCATGCTTCCGTGTTAATAAGCAAATCCGAAAGCATGATCATGGAAAAATAGAGCAGAGTACGGTGTAAACACGCAAATAAAATAAGATCCATTAATCGGAAATATGATCAAGCCGTAGAATCTCTCGGAAGCATGAGTTTTCTTCTCTGATTTACGGTTGAGTGCAGACAGAATGGGGGATTGAGCAGAAATTGACGTTATAGAAGCCGGAACAATGAAATTGCTCAAGTTGCTATGATAAATCACGCTCTCATGATCATGCTTCCTGTAAATAAGCAGAGACTAGGATTTACTTCTAAATATGAGCGACTTGAATGTATTTTAATCAGATGAGTGATATCTCATCAATATGGGCGCCAGAACGATAGATATATTGGCTCTTGATCATCGATCCGAGTATAAATAACATCACCAATGCACAATATAATCATCGTGAAGATCATTATTAAATACTGCATCTGTGGATAACCTGTAAAAACATCATGATCATCGTTTCAAGACTCTTTTGATCATCTTTTCATAACCTTAATGATCATGCTTACGAATAAATATGATCATGCTTTCAGGTTATTGTTGATCATACTTTCAGACTTCTTATGATCATAGTTCCGAAACACATGGAAATAATAGTCTTATAGAACAAAAGCTTAGCGAGAAATTTCAAGTCAGATCATTAGATCATATAATCAATTAAGATCAGATTAATCAAAAAGATCAGTTATTTAAAAAACAATCTTTTTTCTTTATTTATGATCTGTTTTTCTTTATTCTTCGGAACCATAGCACAACTACGGCTAGTGTGATCTGGATCTAAAATGACGGCTGATGAAAAAATTCTGATTAAAGCACCGAGAAGCCACAAAGATGGCCATCTTTTTGAGGTACATGAATCCTCTGCGGATTGGGTAGAGCAGTACCAACATTTCAAAGGGGTGACCAAAAGCATCTTAGAGTTGCTTAATCTGATCTCATTACGAGGCTTCAGCAGCAAGGATGGTTTGGTTTCAACCACAGAGATTGTGGAAGCAACAGATGGGCAACTCACACGTGCAGCTCTGCAACAACGTTTGCGCGCGGCAGTAAATATTGGTTTATTTACTCAAACTCCAGTGCGTTTTGAAGAGGGACTTGCTGGTAAAACGATGCTACATAAATTTGTGAATCCCAATCAGCTTATATCTGTGTTGGGAACAACAAGTCTTGTTACCGACAAAGTTCGCCAGAACGAGAAACAAAAACGTTCGAAAGCATTGGCTCAGACTCAAGTAAACAAACGTTTGTTGAATGAGCACGGGTTAAACACACCTCCCACGATGAAAGATGAAGCCGATCAATTTGTTGTATCTCCAACAAATTGGGCTGGGATAATTGACCAAGCACTTGCGCCACCAAGAACTCGAAAAAGTTATCAGAAATCCATGGTGTCGATCTCTGGCACAAAAGCCGTTATTGAGACGCGATCATCCAAAAATATCATGACTGTGGATGATCTCATGACCCTGTTCGCTCTCTTCACGTTAACGGTTCAGTATCATGATCATCACAAAGATCAGTATCAGCTTGATGCTGCTCACGTACCAAACAAAACGCCGCTATACATCACTGATATTTTGTCGCTCAGAGGCAAAAAAGACAGTGGCCCAGCTCGTGATTCCATTCGCGATAGCATTGATCGCATTGAATTCACTGATTTTCAGCTCCATGAACTTACTGGACGTTGGCTAAGTGAAAACATGCCAGAGGGCTTCAAAAGTGATCGTTTTCGTTTTCTTGCACGAACCATCACAGCCTCTGAAGAGGCACCTGTGGAGGGAAGCGATGGTGAAATTCGTATCAAGCCAAACTTATATATTTTAGTTTGGGAACCTTCGTTTTATGAAGAGCTGTTAACACGCGATTATTTCTTCTTGTTTCCGCCAGAGATCTTGAAACAACATACGTTGGTGTTTCAACTGTACTCTTTCTTCCGTAGTCGCATGGTTCGTCGTCACACGGATTGCATGCTACTGAGTGAGTTAAATCAGAAGCTTGCACGTAACATTGAATGGCGACGTTTCTCCATGGATCTGATCCGAGAACTAAAGCGTTTGTCTGATGGAAAAGGGAATGATGATCTATTCGTCGTTAATTTGTGGGGTTATCACCTGACGATCGAAACCATGATCGAAAATGACAAAGTGATGGACTACCAGATCGACATCAAATGTGATGTCGAAGAGGTCTTACGTTACTCGCGAGCGCGAACGACCAACGCAGGAAAGCGTAACATGGCGCCTACGCTGCCAAATCCACTTCGTAATGAGATGGTAACCCGACAACAGCTTGAGGAGCTCTCAGGCATCATAGACGGCGAATTTGAGCCTATTCAACGCAAAGCACCGTCTCCAAGAGGAAATTTAGGGCGACGCGTGAAGCAAAGAAAGCATTTGGTAGAGATCAATGCTGATGAGATCACCATTACTCTATCTAAATACACCTCACCAGAGGCTCTAGAACGCAGTATAACGGCTTTGTCTGCGATGACAGGGCACTCGTATGCCTCAATCAAAGAAGAGTGCTCAGATTACATAGAGAAGCTCGACTGGCTAAGGGTAGGGGATGAGCCGATTCCTTATGAGACATTAAGTAAAACCGTCGAGCTGTTTAACACCCAGAACGATGTTAAGCATCTTACCATCGAGCGCTTGATTGCGGGGTTAGCGGTGCGTCGGAAAGTTTGTCGTCAAATCTTCGATGGTCACATGGATGAAATGGTATTTCGTGCCTTGGATGAAATGGCGATTTAAAAGTGTCGCTTGATGTGTATCAAGCTATAGGTGTGATGTATCGGTTTGAAATGTAACAATGTCTTTCGATGATAAAAAACAGACTTAACTCTTACAAACCACTGACATTAGAAGCTAAGCCTAATACTACTATTTATCCCGAATAGACAACCTTTTGTCCTTTCTGATGATTAATAGATTGGCTCATATTGTTACATTCATTCTGAATAGACTTCGCGAGTTTCTCCTCAGGAAACTCGCTTTTTTTTGCCTAAAATTCCGCTAATTAAGCCTTGATCATTTTTCCGGACTAATGAGGTAAACCTTGATCATGCTTCTTGGGTTCATTCCAATGTAATGAACGCATCAACGCAACATGTGATTCGATTAAGCTATGGGCTTGTTCCTGCCACTTGTTTTGATCACACTGCTGATTACAAAACTCTAACGCCACAACGGTGAGATGCTGAAGTCGTCTCAAACACCAATCTTTGATCAGAATATCAGTCGAGACTTGGCATGCTGCTTGTTCAAGCTTTGCACTCGTATAAAGCAAAGTTTGATATGCTTTCTGAGGGTCTTGGTACCTTGCATGTTGAAACACGCGTAAACATCCATCCAACCAGCAAGCAATCGCTTTACTTTGAAGATCACTCAATTCGGGTCCAAACACGTCATCAGGCACCTGATATAAGATCGTTTCCAATTTTTCTACTTGATCATGTTTCCGCTGTTCGTACCACATGGCGATTTGATCTTGCCAAGTACTCAAATCCATTACGCTGCCTCAGTCCATTGTTTTACATAGTGATTTGGTCCTATTTGATCAAATTCGTCGACAATTATGCTGCTACGTTGACGAATTTCATCGGCATCTATCGAATAGTTTGGTTCATTTTTCACTAAGTTACCAAAAGGTAAGTCAGGATCAGGAACGGCAGAAATCAACAGCTTAGTATAAGGATGCTGCGGATTCTTAAGTATTGAATGAGTGTCGCCCCATTCAACGATTTGCCCTTTGTACATTACTGCGGTTTCTTCCGCGATGTAGTGCGCAGTCGCCAGATCATGTGTGATGTATAAAAAACCAATTCCCAGTTCTTGCTTCATTCGTTGCATTAAATTCAACACTCCCAAGCGAATAGAAACATCCAGCATAGACGTAGGCTCATCCGCAAGAATGATTTGCGAACCTACCGCTAAAGCCCTTGCTAAGTTTACTCGCTGACGTTGCCCACCACTGAGTTCGTGAGGGAACTTATTCAATGTCTCTTCAGGTAGTTCCACCAGCTTTAGAAGCTCTTCCAAGCGGGCTGGGATGTCGCGCTCGTTTTTGACTTGTTTATGAATTTTTAAAGGACGTGTTAGGTGATGGCGAATGGTATGAGTTGGATTGAGAGAGCCAAACGGATCTTGAAACACCATTTGTACTTTACTGCGATATTCTTGTAGAGCCGATCGTGACGTGATCTCATTTATGTCAGTGCCATTGAAAAGGATCTCGCCTTCCGTTGCAGGATAGACTTTGGTTATTAAACGAGCGCAAGTACTCTTACCGCAGCCTGACTCTCCAACCAAAGCCAAGGTTTTTCCTGCGTACAGATCAAAAGTCACTCCTTTAAGCGCACGAAAGGTTTCCTCTTTCGCTAAACCACCGCCTACTTTGAATTCTTTAATCACATTTTTCATTTGGATGATAGGCTGGCTCATGGTTACGCTCCTTGTAACTCTGGTTGTTTGTGGACGTCATGGATGTTTGGGAAAGAAGCCCAAAGCTTTTGCGTGTAGGGGTGTTGAGGATGATTGCGTATATAGTATGCTCGATTGACTTCGACGATTTCTCCGTGACGCATGATTGCAATTCGATCACATAGTTGGCTCATGAGTGCCAGGTCATGAGTGATAAAGAGGACTGAAAAACCGAACTCATCTCTAAGCTGATAAATTTGCTGTAAAATTTCTCTCTGTACCACTACATCTAATGCTGTTGTGGGTTCATCCATAATGATCAGTTTTGGATTTAGAGACAAAGCAATGGCTATCACCAACCGCTGACGCATTCCTCCTGAAAATTGATGAGGATATTCTGCTAAGCGTTCTCGAGGAATATTGACCAAGTCCAACAACTTTTCTGCTCTATCTTTTGCTTGAGCGTTAGTGAGGCCTTGATGGTGTCGTAACACATCTGCAAATTGCTCTTGTATCGTTAAGACAGGGTTGAGTGAGTTCATCGCGCTCTGGAACACCATGGCGATTTCACTCCACCTTAGAGCGGTCAGTTCAGAGTCTGAGATACTAAGGATATCTTTGCCATCAAACCATATTTTACCGCCAGAAATGAACGCTGGCGGCTTATGAAGACGATTTATTGAGAATGCGATTGTGCTTTTACCACATCCAGATTCACCGGCAAGACCAAATACTTCGCCTTTGCCGATATCAAAGCTGACGGACTTTACCGCATTAAAATCACCATTATCAGTGATGTAATCGACGCACAAATCTCGGATCTGGATGACCGGGTCATTGTGGTATGCATGACTTAAGTTAATACCATCCATATAAACACCTTATCAATCTAAAAGATAATTATTATCATTATCAGGTGTGGCGGTTTTTAGAAAGTATCAAGCTATGAATCAGTGAAGTGACTCGAAAGTTAGGTTAAACAGGAAGTGGTGTAATGCGTCGTTGATAAAACTAAAGAAGAGCAGAATTGAGAGCTAGATCAGCACACTTTTCGTAGGGGGAATTACTCAAATTTAATCGTAAATTTGTCCCTTGGCAAAACTTAAATGATGAATCTATTAAGGAGTTAACGAAAGGGCGGGAGGGGTCACATTTCCCTACAGTTTTTCTTACCACCTTGTTCCGGTTTTGCTATAGATTACGCATCGAAAACATGGTGTGTTCGGAGGAAATATGTCCATTAATTCTATCGACCATGACGAGATGACCAACATCGCTCACAAATGGGAATTACCTGATGAGGAAACCGTTGTGAAGCCAGAGAAAACAGTGAAATCAGCAGAAGCCAGAAGACGCATTGAAGCGTTACGTGAGATCCGTGAAAGTGGGTTGACCATTGAAGAAGCAAGGGAGCTTGGCTTGATACACTGATCGCCTCAGGTTGGTTTAGCAACCCATAGGGTAGTCGACGGACTGCCCTTTTTATTTTTTCACTCTATTACTCTCTTATTCAAAACCTCCATTTACCTGTCTTGCGCCTCAAAAGCACGAGTTTCACACTCACGTCCCGTCCCGAAGAAGTTTGACAATCTGACCTTGTGTTACTAGATATATCAGTAGCGATATGCTTTTTGTTGATTATCGCAACCACAAAGCAAGGAGCGCAAGTATGGTTGATCAAATCCTTTTTTATGAGCCCGATGAGCCCCACGGTTTTCTCTCAAATTTTTGCCATGCCCCAGTCAATATCTCCTCCCAAACTTGGCCCACCAGCGAACATTATTACCAAGCCCAAAAGTTTCTCGATGCTCAGTTGCAAAGTAAAATTCAGCACGCAAGCACCCCTGACGAAGCGTTTGCTTTAAGCCGCAAATACGAACACTTTGTCAGAAGCGATTGGGACGATATAAAGTTGGCTGTTATGGCTTTCATCGTTAGGGAAAAGTTTCTACAAAATCCACCATTAGCGCAGCAATTAATGAGAACGGGTAACGCTTGCCTAACAGAGCATTCTCATAAAGATGCCTTTTGGGGAGACGGGGGAGATGGTAAAGGAGAAAATCATCTAGGAGAGATTCTGATGAATGTGCGGGCAGAGCTGAGACATGTTGAGCCTTACAATCTCGTGAAGTTTATCGATAAAGCCAAATTGCCCACCCAGTGGGGCACATTTATGATGTACGGCTTTATTGAAGCCGCGACAAATAAAGAGCATCTTGCTCTGGTCTATGGTGAGCCAACAAAAAGTGCAGCTCCACTTATTCGGTTGCATTCGGAGTGTCTTACCGGAGATGCTCTATTTAGCACGCGTTGTGACTGTGGTTTTCAGCTTAATAGAGCGCTACAAAACATCGTCAAAGAGGGATGTGGCGTGCTGCTTTATTTACGTCAAGAAGGGCGTGGAATCGGCTTGATTAATAAAATTCGTGCCTATCACTTACAAGATGATGGCGCAGATACCGTGGAAGCAAATGAGCGTTTAGGTTTTGCCGCTGATATGCGTGATTACGCGTTCTGTAAAGGAATGCTAGAGCATTTGGGGATTGACGCTGTGCGTCTAATGACGAATAACCCACGCAAGCTCGCCGCCTTAAAAGCGGTTGATATTAACGTCATTGAACGAGTGCCATTACAAGAAGGGAATAACCCAAGTAATCAACATTACCTGCAAACCAAGGCGAGTAAATTGGGGCACATGTTTGATCCTAAGTTTGTTAACCACACTAAGTAAGTGCTACAGATTTCCCAGAAACAAAAACGCCAACGTATCATCGTTGGCGTTTTTGTTAATGAGGTGATTCATTGATACTTTTGAATGATTTCATCAATTTCCCCTGAGGCTTTTAATTCAACGAGTCGTGTATTGATGTAATTTTGAGTTTCTGGTTGCATTTGAGGAGAAAAAGCCAGGTAGATTGAGTAGTCAGGAATAACCGAGCTGAAAGGCTGTATCTGAAAATTCTCTAACGGCAAATTGAGTCGCTTTAAGTTGTAAAGAACTCGGGATTCCATCTCGACAAAAGCTGTATCTCCAGGGGTTCGGCTTATCACTCGGTATGCGGCGTTGTAGTCTTTCACGCGCATTTCATTGACACTGCCATTTTCAAAGAACGGTGTTAAATTTGGATAATCAAACCCCAGCAGTAATACAATAGAACGACCATGCATCGTATCCATATTTTTGAACTCTAAAGGCTTCTCGCTACTCGATACCAGTACATGTTTTACAGTGTAAATGGGCTCCTCAGATAAATTTTCCGATTGCACCTTGCCCCAGTTCGGGCTGCCATAAGTTAACCAGTTTGGCTCAGCGCCTTCTTCCAATATGGAAATCATACGTTTAAATGGATAAGTATGATAATTCACTTGGTAATCCGACTCCGCGAAGATAGCGCTGACGATATCGGTCACAATTCCGGAGTGCATTTGTCCCTGTTGTTCAATTTGAAATGGTCGAGCTTGTTCAGCAATGACGTAATAGTTCACTTGATTTGCGGTCACATGAGAACTTACAACAATTAAGCTAAAAGCCAATCTAAGTAGAAGTCTTTTCATCGTATCCTCGATTATTATTTGTGCGTAGCTATATTTAGAGTAGCGCAAGTTTATCGGAGCGGTTTCATATGGATGAAAAAGAGCGATCTCAACGTCGTTTTAGTATCGGCAACCAACTTATGTTGGCGGTATTAACGTTGAGTTTAATCTTTACGGTCATCATTTCTACAGTGAGCTTATATCGAGTTTTTCACGAAGATTTAGCCCATTTAGATGTTGAATTAAAGCAGGTTGAGTCTAGCTATTTATCGAGTTTTTCTGCGAGTTTGTGGGTAGAGGATAGGGAGCTGTTGCTGACACAAGCTCAAGGTGCAATGCGTATGCCCTCGGTGGACTACTTACGTATTGCTAGTGAAGACGAAGTTATCATTGAATTAGGTTCGGCGCTTTCTGAGGATGTTGTCGAGAGAAGCTGGCCGATGCAGTATCGGGTCGGCGATAAAACGTATGATCTCGCGATATTAACGGTTCAATCGGATCTTAGCGCGATATATGAAGATCTTTGGCAGCAGTTCTTTTTTCTACTTACGACAGAAGCGATCAAAATTCTTGTCCTCATCATTGGTGTTCTTTGGGTGGCGTTTCGCTTGTTGGTCAATCCGTTACAATTGCTGTCTGGTGCGGTGAGCGATTTTCGTGGCGGTACAGTGCCGAGTAAAGTGACTCTCCCTAAACGATGGTGCTTTGATGAAGTGAGTGTTTTGGCAGAGAAATACAACCGAAGTGTTGAGAAAGTGAAAGAGCACCAGACTGAGTTAGAGGCTGAACGCGATAGGGCAGAAGTCGCTAATCGTAAGAAAAGTGAGTTTCTTGCCACTATGAGTCATGAGATCCGCACACCGATGAATGGCATTATTGGTGTGTCGTCGTTGCTCAATGACACCGACCTCGATCCCCAGCAAAAAGAGTTTGTAGAGATCATTGACAGTTCTTCTCACTCACTAATGACGATCATCGACGACATTTTGGACTTCTCTAAAGTTGAAGCTGGCAAAGTAGAGCTAGAATACACGAGCTATGATCTTCGCGAGCTACTTGACGATGTCATCAGTTTACATAGTGTCAAAGCCAAGCAGAAAAACTTACAGCTGCTCAGCGATATTGATCCTCACTTGCCAACGGAAGTGCAAGGTGATGCCACACGATTGAAACAAGTTCTGAACAATTTGTTGAGCAACGCGATTAAATTTACCGAGCGCGGCCATGTGAAGCTTCTTGTAGCGTTATCTCGACTTGATGGAGAGACCGCTCATATCCGGTTTCGAGTTGTGGATTCTGGTATTGGTATTGCGAAAGAGCACCAACAAGCAATCTTCGAACGCTTCCAACAAGCTGATGGTAGTACCACTAGAAAGTATGGTGGGACAGGGCTTGGTTTGGCGATAGCTGCACAGTTGGTTAACTTGATGGGAGGGGAAATACAACTAACAAGTGAGCTTGGGCTGGGAAGCTGTTTTGAATTTTCGATTCCTGTTGCTGTAATAAATGCGCAATCGACCTATACCGACCAACTTAATGTATTAGATTTCCGGAAAGCGGAAGACAACGAAATCAGCCCTCAAGATAATGATAAACCTTGGGTATTGGTTGTTGAAGATACCATCGTCAATCAGAAGGTAGTTCGCATCATGTTAGAAAAACTGGGTGTGCGAGTGAGTGTCGCCAACCATGGCGAAGAAGCATTGCAGCTGTGTGATCAGCAGCCTTTCGATTTGATTTTTATGGACTGCCAAATGCCTGTGATGGATGGGTTTATTGCTACGGAGCGAATTCGAAAAATGGGAGAGTGGGGGAAACACGTTCCAATTATTGCGCTAAGTGCCAATGTCATTAAAGAGGATCAGCAACATTGCTTCGATGTTGGGATGAACGAGTTCGTGGCTAAACCCGTTACCAAGACTCGATTACAACAAATATTCGAACAGCATTTACCAAAAGCACTGAAAATCAGCGCTGTGCCTAAATAGTTAACTTGAAATCGATCAAGTTAAGTGCGTTTCTATTCTGTAATTGTAACTCTGTGTGATATAGTGCCCGGCTAGTATTTAAAGTACCTTGAGGCTGTGAATGTCGTTTAATCTATCCCTATTGCCGCCTGACGAAAAAAACAAAATCGAACTGGATAAGCAGGCGTCGTTTTTGGTTTGGAAGCTCAGAGAGGCCAAATCTGGTCCTGAAGCAATAGAAGAACAGTTGTCCAAGATTAACGATGCTGATGAAAAGGCGTTTTTCCAGCAATCGGTCGAAAAGTACAAACGAGTAATGGGTGTCGCTTAACGCGAACCGTGGCAATGGTTCAATCCAATGTGACGAATGAGGTAACCTCCCTATTCCTTTGCTAAGCGAAATTGAAAAGGTTTCGCTTTTTGCTAAAATCCTTCGCATTAAATTTGAATTTAGAGAGACATCCCGATGGGAAGAAGTTTTGAAGTGCGCAAAGCCTCTATGGCGAAAACTGCAGGCGCGAAAATTAAAGTTTATTCCAAATACGGTAAAGAAATTTACATGTGCGCGAAAAACGGTGGTGGTGATCCAGACATGAACTTGTCTTTGAAACACCTGATCGCAAAAGCGAAAAAAGACCAAGTTCCTGCGCACGTTATCGATAAAGCGATCGACAAAGCGAACGGTGGCGGTGGTGAAGACTACACTCCAGCACGTTACGAAGGCTTCGGTCCTGGCGGTACTAGCGTTATCGTTGACTGTCTAACAGACAACGGCAACCGTACTTTCCAAGATGTACGCCAATGCTTTGTGAAAGTCGGTGCGAAAATTGGTGTTGAGGGCTCGGTTTCTCACATGTTCGATCACCAAGCGGTATTCCAGTTCAAAGGCGACGATGATGAAATTATTCTAGAAACGCTAATGATGGAAGACGTAGACGTTACTGACGTTGAGCTAGAAGACGGTGTTATCACTGTATTCGCACCTCACACAGAATTCTTCAAAACAAAAACTGCGCTTAACGGTGCATTCCCAGATCTAACGATCGATGTTGAAGAAATCACATTCGTTCCGCAAACTCATACGCCTGTATCGGGTGAAGATGCTGAGAAGTTCCAGAAATTCCTAGATCTTCTAGATGACTGTGATGATGTTCAGCAGGTTTACCACAACGCAGAGCTGTAATTAATTCGCTCATATCGTTGTAAAAAGGCTTCCTCAGGGAAGCCTTTTTTTGATCGCTTTTTCTCAAGCAGAGCTATGCGTTACGATATTTGGAATAACACAGCGACATGATTACACCAAAACAGATACCTTGAGTTAGCATCGCCGTGCCGCCATAGCTAAAGAAGGGAAGTGGGCTACCCATTACTGGCAACAAGCCACTCACCATGCCCGTATTGATAAAAGCATACAGAAAAAAGCTCATCGCTAATGCGCCACTTACCAGCCGACTAAAAAAGTGGTCAGACTGACATGCAAGCAACATAACGCGTGCAGTAATAAACAAGTACAATGCGAGTAAGACTAAACTGCCAACAAAGCCCCATTCTTCCGCATAGGTCGAAAAAATAAAGTCCGTATGACTTTCTGGAATAAACCCAAGTGTTCCTTGCGTAGCATTCATCCAACCTTTGCCTTTCATACCGCCTGAGCCAATCGCAATCAAAGATTGGATGATTTGGTAACCCGAACCCAGTGGATCGGACTCAGGGTGCAAGAACTGTGTTACACGGCTCTTTTGATAGGTTTCCATAACGAAGAACCATAAAATAGGTGCTAACGTTAAAATGCTCGCAATAAACCCGCAGATTATTTTCCAGCTCATGCCAGCCAAAAACAAAACGAACAATGCATAAATGACGGTAAAAACTGCACCGTCTAAATCCGGTTGTAGCGCGATTAACCCGGCAGGAATCATTGTAATAAGTAAGCAAAGCGCAATTTTCCGACTGTCTGGTCGACCTCCTTCAATATGCAGCATCCAGGCGATCATGATTGGAATGGAAAGTTTGATTAGCTCAGACGGTTGAAAGCGGAAGAAGCCGATATCGAGCCAACGTTGAGAGCCATTGGTGCTATCACCAAATAAAGCGACAGCAAGTAGCAGAGCAACCGCAATAATGTAGAGATATGGAGCTGAGCGCTGATAGTTGGACGCTGGAATCGAGGACATGACCAAGATACAAACTAATGTCAGTCCGCAGCGCGCCAAATGTTTGAAGAGCATCGCCTCATTAAAGCTACTGGCACTCCAGAGAGTGAGCGAACTTAACAGCATGATCGGAATGATCGCCATGAGTAGTGGCAAATCAACTCTTGGGAAATAACGCTTATTCATTTTCAACGACCTAATAACGCACCTATTTTGAGTGCGAAAACAACTAAAACTCGAAGAGTTCAAACTATTCCGATGCTAAGAATCTCGATTCGGAAACAACAGACACCATGCAAAGGTGTGTAAGAAAGGAGAGTGCGACACTGTCTGTTATGGGTAGTTGTGAGATGGATAAATACACTAGCCTCAGATTTTAAGCCAGTGTTTTTATTGTGACTGCCGTAAAAATGTAGAGTTACGAATTAACGGAGTTGTATTTTCAGTTTAAGTTAATGTCATTCATCTTCTCTCAATACCATTCACTCCGCATAACTGCCATTGGTCGCATGCAAAAGCAGCGTGCGACCTTCTCCCTTAATCTCAAACCATCAAATCACGTTCAACTAAGGACAGTACATGATGGTTTCTCAATCTCGCTCAATCAAAGCTCTTAAACTGGCAAGTACGTTTATCGCCGCATTTGCACTTAGCAGCAATCTGGCTCTGGCTAACCCAAGCGAGCGCACACTCAGTCAATTCAACCAAGCGGCGCAGGGTGACTCTGGCTTAGTTGATACTGTTTATGGCGAACTATCCAAACAACTCGAAGAGCAGGGCGCAACGCCGGTGACCTTGGTTTACTTGGGCAGTGCTGAGACGTTGCAAGGTCGTGAGGCGTTTATGCCTTGGAACAAGATGAAGTTCACCGAGCGCGGTCTTGCCACAATCCAAAAAGGTTTGGATCTAATGGCGAATCAGCCAGTACCACTGCAAGAGCAACAGCGCTTACAAGGCTTGCCGGAATACCAATTAGCCACCGCCATGGCAGCCACTACGTTTACTTCTCTGCCAGACATGTTCAATCACTTTGAGCGTGGCTACGAGCTGTACCTTTCATTGCTCGATGAGCCGAGTTTTAGCCAACAACCTTTCGCGGCTACTTCGTGGATTTATCGCTACGCCATTGAAGCAGCACTACGCGCTGAAGATGTTCAACAAGCCAAAACATGGTTAGCGCAAATGGAGAAGTTGGGTGACAGCAATTTAGAAACGCAAACCGCGAAAGCGCTGCTAGCGAAATAGTAGGGAGGCGTCATGATCGTTTTTAATCAACTCAGTCGCGATTACGCCCTTGGCAGCCAAACGGTGCGTGCATTGCGAGACGTTTCTGGTGAAGTATTTGCCGGCGAAATGGTGGCATTATGCGGGCCGTCGGGCTCAGGCAAAAGCACCTTACTTAACGTGCTTGGCATGCTGGATACTCAATACCAAGGTCAGGTGACATTTGCAGGCACCCCATACCCAACCGGACAAATGCAGGCTGCGAAAATGCGCCGTGAAAAGCTTGGCTTTGTGTTCCAAAAATTCAACCTTGTCCCCGTGATGACGGCACTAGAGAACGTGGCGTATCCGCTACATCTCAATGGCTTTTCAAAAGTAGAACAAACCGAGCTCGCCACACAAATGTTAGAGCACGTTGGCTTAGGCGAGTTTATTCATCACATGCCCGATAACCTATCAGGCGGCCAGCAGCAGCGTGTGGCAATTGCACGCGCCTTAGTGCACAAACCGGCATTGGTGATTGCCGATGAGCCAACCGCAAGTCTTGATAGTCAAACTGCTAACAAGGTCATCGACATTATGAAAGGGCTCGGACACGAGCTTGGCACCACTTTTATCGTCGCTACACACGACCCTCGTATGGCATCTCGCTGCGATCGCACCATTGAATTGGTGGATGGCAAAATCACCCAAACGCACGCAAGTGTGGAGGAGGTTTCATGGGCAAGCTAATTCCTGTTTCGGTTCGCCTTGCTTGGTTGAACCTGCAACGCAATCGCCGCCGCAGTTTGTTGTCGATGTTGATCATTGCCATTGCCGTGTTTGCATTAACCAGTGCGGGCGGTTTTGGTCTGTACACCTACGACAGTTTGAAAGAATCGACAGCGCGTGACACGGGGCATCTGACGTTAACCACGCCGGGTTATTTCGCCAAAGAAGAAGAGATGCCACTGAGTAACGGTTTAACTCATGCAGACGACATTACCAAGCAATTGATTGGGTTGAATGAAGTGCGAGGTGTGCAGCCACGAGTTGAATTCAGTGGTTTGATTTCCAACGGCAACAAGTCATCGATCTTTATCGGCATTGGCGTGAACGAGCGCGAATTCGATATGAAAGGGCCGTTTTTGGATGTGCGCGAAGGGCAGACGCTGTCCAACATTCATGCATCGCGTTATGACCCAGCAGAGCCAGAAGTGATGCTTGGCATTGATTTAGCGAACAACCTAAGCGTGCACGTTGGTGATTGGATCACTTTGCTGGCGACCACAACCGACGGTGCGTTGAACGCGTATGACTTCAAAGTACGTGGCATCTATTCAACAGGCGTACCAGAGCTTGATAAACGCCAGCTGTACGTGCACATCAACAGCGCGCAATCGCTGCTCGGTTCAGACAAAGTCAGTGCGTTATCTGTCTTCCTGTTCGACACCAGTTTAACTAACCAAGTCGAGCAACAAGTGGCTTCGGTTCTGAGTAAGCAAAAGCAGAACTTTGGTGATCAAGATATTGAGATTACGCCTTGGCAAGAACGCGCGTTCTTCTATCTCAAAGTGAAAGATTTGTACGACCGTATCTTCGGCATCATGGGTGCAGTAATGGCACTGGTGGTATTTGTCGCGCTGTTTAACACCATGACCATGTCGGTAACGGAACGCACCCGTGAAATTGGCACCTTGTCAGCACTTGGTAGCTACCCTCGCGAAATTATTGCTGGGTTCTTGCGCGAAGCAGGGTTACTTGCCGTGATTGGCAGCTTAATCGGTGCTTTGTTTACGGCGCTAGTCACCGTCTTACTGATGGTCGTGGATGTGCAAATGCCGCCACCGCCAGGACGCACAGAAGGTTACCCATTAACGATTTACTTCTCTTGGGAGCTGGTGGCTATAGCTGGACTCGCAGTATTGATGATTTGTTTGGTTGCGGCATTTTTCTCGGCACGCAAAGGGGTGAACAAGCCAATTACGGAGGCTCTGATTTATGTTTAATTTCAAATCACTATTACCAATTGCATTGCTGACGGTAAGCGGCATGGCAAGCATGAATGCCAGTGCGAATGAAACAGCGTTAGATGCACAGCAAGTCGCGCAATTGATTGAAAAAGCCGACAGCTACCGCTTGCAAGATGATTCCTCCAAAGTGGTGTCACTGGTGCGCTTATATCAAGACCAAGAATTAGATAAAACCCGCCTTTACCATGTGTACACGCGTCCAAATCGTGAATCGCTGGTGGTGTTCAAATCGGCGGTTGAAGCTGGGCAAAAGATGCTGATGATGGGCGATAACTACTGGCTGCAAATGCCAAAGAGCCGCCGTCCGATTCGAATTACGCCAATGCAAAAACTGCTTGGTGAAGCGTCTATCGGCGACATCTCAACCCTGACGTGGAGCCAAGATTATCAAGGTGAATGGAAAGCGACAGAAACCGTTTCGGTGAACGGAGAAAGTGTCGCGGCTTATCATCTTGCTCTAAACGCGAAGACCAAAGGGGCGAGCTATCAGAAGATCGACTTGTGGTTGTCTGAGCAAGATGCGTTTCCTATCAAAGCCGATCTTTACTTGCGCTCTGGCAAACTCGCCAAGCAAGCGCAATACGGACGTGCAACCGACAACGGTGAAGACTACGTCAGTGAGATGACCTTGCTTGATAGCATTCAGCCGAGCAAAAAGACCGTTATCGAGTACCAAGAAATCGTGCCTTGGCAACTAGATAACAAGTTCTACAACCCAAGCTATCTGCCTAAAGCCAATACGACTCAGCTTTAGCCTGGACTCCGTAAATAGAACCATGAAAACGAGCAAGGAAGTTACATGAAATCGCACCAGCCTAACCTTAACAAAAGCACCAGTTTGTTGATTGCTGCCTCATTGTGTGTGGGCGCGTCAGCCCCTGCTTTTGCCAATGACGAACTGAGTTTTGAGTGGGATTGGGCTGTCAGTTACGAAACTGCCAAGCAGCGTGACAGCGCATTTATACAAGCGCAGAGCAGTTCTCGTGATTCACTTAATGCACTCTTGGATGTGCAGGTGAATTATCAAAACTTCAGTGGCTTGTTTGCTCTGTACAGCCAAGGTTTGTACCTCAATCAACAAGGAGAGAGTGACTGGTGGAGTGAAGCTGATAACCAACTGCTGATTCGAGAGCTGGCTTGGCTAGGAGAATGGCAAGTCGGTGATACCACTCTTGATGTGAGTTTGGGTAAGTTGCGCGTGGATTGGGGCGTCGGCTATGGCTACCGACCTTTGGATCTGTTTAAGCCTTATCGACAAAACCCGGTTGGCTTAGTTGCAGAAGAAGGTGCGGGTGTGTTTTCACTTTCACACTACGATATGGCAGGCGAGTGGACGGTGATTGCGACGGATTCAAGCTGGGGGCAACAAGACCAAAGTGCACTTGATCAAGCCGCAGAGCAACAAGGTATTGGTATTCGTCGTTATGCGCTGGTGGGTGACACCGAGTATCAACTTATTGGTTATTACGATGATGTGCGCCGAGGTTTGCTTGGCGCCAGTGCCATTGCCGTGTGGGATGAATCCATCGCCATGCACGGTTCCATGCTGTGGCAAAAGCAAAGTGTCGGCTATCAGTTTCAGCAGGATGATCTTTACCGACCCGTTTCGGTTGAGGAGCTGGGCAGCGCATTCCAAGCCTTAATTGGATTGAACTGGGCAAACCAAGCCGGACACAACGTGATTGCTGAATATTGGTACGACAGCCGTGCATGGTCGGAAGGCGAATGGCAACAAGCAATAGAGCGTGGCGAATTACTCTCTCAGATCCCCGACCATAATATATCTCTACTTGCGACAAGCTACGCCCAAGGGTTTCAGCATGCCAATATCGTTCAGCATAACGTAATGCTGCACTGGAGTTGGGATGTAGAAGCATGGGCTGCATGGAACGGTAAAGCGGATATGGGCTGGCTAAGTGATGTAACTCCTACGTTGGATGTGATGTTGTCGCCGCAAGATGGCGGTGTGATTGTCACGCAGTGGCTTAACTACCAATGGATTGATACTGGCGATCAAAGTGTAGAAGTGGAAGTTGCCGCACGCTTTTTAACCGGAGACGACCAATCTGCTTACGCACAAATCAATGATAAGCATATGATTGTATTTAACATCAAAGGGAAATTCTAAATGTGTTCAGCAAAATCAGTGGTGAAAAGTGGATGGCCGCGTAGCTTATTAGTGACCACGGCATTTTGTCTCTTTATCGCAGCAATGACGCTCTCGGTTTGGGGCGGTCCATTCTACATTCATGTGGCGGTTAGCTTTGGATTTGGCTATTCGGCTATTTTCTTCTCATGGCTTGTCGACCGCCTGTTTCCTACCATTCCTCGTTTGGCGGAAGTGGCTATCTCTTTGACGGCTTGCCTATTGTTTGGTGTGGTGAACGCCCAGCTTTGGCTTGGGGAATACTTCGGTATCTCAAGTATGCTGTCGGTTGGTCTCATGGGCTTGTTATTCAGTGCCATGTGCTTTTTCTATTTCTACTCACGCGAGCAACATGCGATCGCTCAAAGAGAGTTAGAGGCCATCAAACGCGAGAAAGCAGAGCAAGATCGTGCGCTCTTGCTGAGTCAGCTTAAGCAGATGCAAAGCCAGATTGAGCCGCATTTTCTATTCAATACCTTGGCGAATATCAGCGCGCTCATGTCGCAAGATGTTGATAAAGCTAAGCTGATGCTAGAACAGTTAACCGCGCTGCTGCGTGCAACGCTCAAAAGCTCACGTGAAGAGCACACTACCATAGACAATGAAACGGCGTTAATTGAGGCTTACTTAGGCATCCAGCAAACCCGTTTGGGTGATCGACTCAGTTACAAGATTGAGGTGGAAGAGGGGCTAGGCAGAACCGAGTTACCGCCGATGATGCTTCAACCCTTAATCGAAAACGCCATCATCCATGGTATTGAACCGAAGCGAGAAGGTGGCGAAGTCAGTTTGCTCATCAAACGCGAACAGCAGAACTTGAGGATTGAAGTCAGAGACACTGGTGTTGGCTTGAATCACGTTAGTGGTCACATGGGCTCTGGCGTGGGTCTAAGTAATCTCAAGCAGCGAGTTGAAGCTTTGTTCGCAGGGCAAGGAGAGGTTTCTATCAGTGAGTCTGCTCAGGGTGGCGTTTGTGTTCGCCTGAGTTGGCCAATGGAATCGTAATCAAGGAAGAAAGGAATGAATACAGGGTTTACTGCCATTATTGCTGATGATGAACCGCTATTGAGGCGTCATCTTGATAAAAGCCTAGCTGAAGTGTGGCCAGAGCTAGAGGTAATAGCCAAAGTCGCCGATGGTGAACAAGCGTTGCAAGCCATTGAGCTAAGTCAACCTGATATTGCGTTTCTCGATATTCGTATGCCAGTTTTGGATGGCATGACATTAGCGCAAAAACTCAATCAACTCGCCAATCCACCTTTGATTGTGTTTGTCACCGCGTACGATGATTACGCCATCAAAGCCTTTGAACAAAATGCCGCCGATTATTTGCTCAAGCCTATCTCGGATGAGCGCCTCCTGACGACGTGTGAAAGAGTGAAAGCACGCCTTGCTAAGCGAGAGCAAGAAAGCAGTAATGTGCAGATGAGCAGCCTATTAGAGCAGTTGCAGCAATTATCCGCGCCACAAACGCCGCAATATCTTCAGTGGATTAAAGCGACGCAAGGGGAAGATATTCATCTGATCGCCACGTCTGATGTGTTGTATTTCAAAGCGGAAGAAAAATACGTTTCTGTGTATGCCCAACAAGGACAAGGCAAAGTGCAGGAGTATTTGATTCGTACATCGTTGAAAGAGTTGATAGGGCAGCTTAACCCAGAACAGTTCTGGCAAGTGCACCGTTCAAGCGTGGTGCAAGTGTGCAAAATTAGCAAAGTAAACAAAGACTTTGCAGGCAGAATGTTTGTTCACGTTGGAGAAACTAAGCTCGCTGTGAGCCGTGCATCTCAAAGTTTGTTCAAAGGGATGTAATCGCTAGAACTGTTCACTCTTTACACTGTAAACTCGCTACTCTTAACCCAAATTATCAAGGAAGATAAATGAGTTATCGCGTAACCCTGTTAAATGCGACGGGAGAGTTGTCCCCAATCTCTGAGTATTTACATCAGAAACTTGATGATCTGAGCTTACAGCTTTCTAGTTACTTTGATTTAAGTAACATTGACCTCACCGTTAGCCCGTTTGATCGCAATGACGTACCGCAGACGGGGATTGGCGGCTATTGCTTAAGTGCCTATCGTGTAGAGATTCTGCTTGATACTCAACGTGCTGATATTAAAAACGTTATTGAGAATGAACTAGCTGCGGTGTTAGCGCATGAGTTGCATCACCTGTTCCGTATGCGAGCCGGAGAGAATGACGTTGCACTTGGTGATGTGCTGATTATGGAAGGGTTAGCTTGTCATTTCGAACGTAAGATGAATGGCGGCGTCACTCCGAGCTTGTTTGAGCAAATCAAAGATCAAGATTGGCGCCCTTTCTATGCTGAGATGAAAGGCAAGTTGACCAGCTTAGATTACAACTTCGACGCTTACTTTCTTGGTAGCGATGAAAGCCGCTGGCCGAAATACATGGGGTATTGGGTTGGGTACAACCTTGTTGCTGAATATCTGGCTGATTTTCAAGGCTCTGAACTGGATTTAGTCGGAGCAAAAGCCGAGCTTTTCTATCAATAACTCCGACACAAGCCAAACTAATAGGCTGAGTCATAAAAACAAAAAGCGCCTAGGTCATAAGACGTTAGGCGCTTTTGTCGTTTTATAGCGACGATTTCTCCGAAGAGGCGAATGGGCTTATTCGCTGATCGTCACTTTCTCAATAATGATTGGATCGCATGGAACATCATCGTGACCAAGTTTAGAGGTCGTTTTCACTTTCGCGATGCGGTTTACGACATCCATACCCGCGGTCACTTTACCAAACACTGGATAGCCCCAACCTAGGTTGGTGGTTGCGGTGTGGTCTAGGAAATCATTGTCTTCCAAGTTAATGAAGAACTGTGCTGTTGCAGAGTGCGGAGCATCGGTACGCGCCATTGCGATAGTGCCAACAAGGTTCTTTAGACCACGGTTTGCTTCGTTCGCGATAGGGGCGCGCGTTGGCTTTTCTGTCATGTCTTCGGTATGACCGCCACCTTGAATCATAAAGCCGTCGATAACGCGGTGGAAAATGGTGCCGTTGTAGAAGCCATCTTCACAGTATTTTTTGAAGTTCTTTGAGCTAACTGGCGCTCGTTCTAGGTTCAGTTCAATCTCGATATCACCGAAATTGGTGGTCATAATAATCATCTGGTTTGCCCTTATGGGTGCTAAGTTGGCGGCATTATAGCTAAGTCGTATGAGGATAGCAGAAATAAAAACAGCGACGTTTTGGCGTCGCTGTTTGCATGGTGAATGGGTGAAAAGCGTTAAACCGTAAAGCGACCGACCAAGTCGTACAGCTCGTTAGCTTTGTGGTTTAGGTTGCCACTGCCTGCTCGGTTTTGGTTGGCAAGGTGTGCCGATTGGCTGCTTTGTTGAGAGATGACTTCGATGCGTTGTGAAATCTCTTGCCCAACTTGGCTTTGCTCTTCGGTTGCCGTTGCGATCAAGGTGTTCATGTCCATGATGTTAGCAATTGCGGCTTGGATTTCTTGCAGTGCGGCAGAGGCAGCTCGTGCTTCTTCAACCGTTGCTTCACCGCGCGCTTGGCTCGAACCCATGGCTTTCACTGCCGCATCCGAGCCAGACTTCAATTGCTCAATCATTTGGTGAATTTCGCCTGTGCTGTCTTGAGTGCGACTCGCCAGTTTACGAACCTCATCGGCAACGACTGCGAAGCCGCGACCTTGTTCGCCTGCACGGGCTGCTTCAATGGCTGCGTTTAGTGCCAATAGGTTGGTTTGCTCGGCTATATCCTGAATCACTTCCAGAGAAGAAGAAATGTTTTTTACGTCGCTCTCTAAACGAGAAATCACCGTGCTGGCTTCTGACACTTCTAGCGCGAGTGCTTCGACAGAGTTCGCTGCCGAATCAACAATGTGTTTTGCTTGTTGTGAGTTTTCATCGGCGTCTCTGGCTGATTGCGCTGCTTGGTTAGCGTTGTTTGAAATCTCGTGCGCCGTTGCTGTCATCTCGGTCATTGCCGCTGCGACTTGTTCGGTCTCTTCACGTTGACCAGAAGCTAATTCATCCACTTGCGATGCACGCTGTGACATCTCGTTGGTCTCTGAAACCACTTCTTGTCCTACGTGGCTAACGCTCTTGATTATGCCTTGTAGGCTTTCAACGAAGATATTGAAGTTACGGCTAAGTTGGGTGAACTCCGGCACGCTCGATTCTTCCATGCGCGCTGTTAAATCTGCATCGCCTTGCGCGAAAGAGTGGATTGAGGCATCAAACTGCTCAATAGGCTTCATGATGCTGCGGTTAACAAACACAGCGAAGACCGCGACGATAGCAGCAATCGAGACACAGAACAGAGCAATAGCCGTCAGTGTGGTGTTGAGGGCCTGATGCGCGGCTTCTTCCATGTTTGCCACAATGGCGTCGATATCGTCCGTGTAGAAACCCGTTCCCAACATCAAGTCCCATTCAGGAATAAAGACTGAGTAGCTCAGTTTCGGTAGTGCTTCACTCTGACCGAGTTTCGGGAAGTAATAAGTCGTGAACTCGCCAGTTTTGGCATTTTTTAACAAATCCTGAATCAAGTAATTGCCTTTCTTGTCCTGCAAGTTATAGAAGTTTTCCCCGATGCCTTTGGTGTTTTTACCCACCACGACGCGAACGCCTTTTGAATCATAACCAAAGATGTAGCCGGATTGACCAAACTCTAGTTGTTTCAAGATAGGCAGAGCCTCTTCCAGTGGGGCATTTTGTGCGAGTAGCGGTTCGACAGCGGAACGCGCCATTTGTACGTAACTTTTGAGTTCGGCTTTTTTCATCTCCATCATTCGACTTCGAGTTTGCTCAATCTCGTGCTCGTTGTAGGCCGTGGTTTGTACGTAGGTGAACCACATCATGCCTATTGCCATAGTTAGAATTGGAATTATTGAAAGGATATATAGTCGTTTTCTGATCGTCAGATTCATAGAGACGTCCTTCTCTCGGCGCAGCGTTACAAGTGACAAGCTGAATAAGCTTGCCTGATAAAAGTGTTAATACTTATTGTTGTAATGCTTAGAGATTAACCGAGTTACTCAATCAGAAGTACTGGAAATTTGTAAATCTAGACGAAGGTCGTAGCATTTTTAAGCGGGATCACAATTAACGTGAACACGACCCACTATTGCAACGAGAAGTCCCCGTTAACCAATATGAGACGCGATACCTATTCTTTGCGAATTTCAGGTAAAGCCAGTCAGCAACAGGTTTAACGAGGCGCCAACGCAGTGGAGCGTAGAGCCAACCGCGACCAACTAATTGCCACGCACGATGAGTCACGTCCAACCCAAGCAGAAGCTCCCCCTTTTCGTTGAGGGCGTGCAAAATGGTGTTGGCTTGTTCAGGATCGATCTGAGGATAATCTGCGAATGCATCACTATAGATATCGACGGTTTTGATTTGCTGCTTGGCATCGCGTTGTTTTAGCGCCTTCATCTCTTTGGCACAAAGCGGGCAGGTTCCGTCATAAAATATGGTGAGTTTTGTCATTGCGGTTTTCTTGTTTGAGATTTTCTAATCGCTTTTACGTGGCGAATTTTCTTTTGGTTCATTGTTTTGCAAGTAATGCAGCCAATTGTCGCGAATGTTGCCGTAATTGAATTGGCAGAACTCTTTGCGATCACGCAGGTAGTCTTTTTCTACTTCATCGAGTAAGGCTTTGTATTGCTCAGGATCACTACCGTACACCAGACATAACGTTGAAAAGTAACGCTGCAAATCAAAGCTGTGTTCGTCAATGTACTCGCCAAAATCGTAGTAGTCCGGTCTGTCGTCGGATTCGAATGCGAACATGTCGGCGGCGCTAATGGCCATATCTGCGCCATCTTCTAGGAAGTCAATCATTAAAATAGTGGCAAAATTATCGACCGCATCTTCTTCTTTTCCGAGAACAGGGATGCTTTGATCTTCGATGTAAGCATGTCCAGCTTCATGAAGTAAAGTGTGCAATAACGTATCTAGCGCCCCTGTTTTTGGGGATTTTCCGAAGCGTTCTTCATACTGATTATTGGAGAAGTAATTGAGCGACTCCAAATAAAAAGTGTAAGGAACGTATATTGTGTGTGTATCAGGGTCATACATTGGACCATCTTCTCCGCCGTAAACCAGCGTGAGAGCTTTATCAAATGGAAAGTAGGCCTGAGATAGCTCAGCAAAGATGGTGTTTACATCGCTGCTTTGAATCGATTGTTGGGCGATTTTTTCATGAGTTGTCTCTACGGGAGAATATTGAATACGAATGTTTTCAGCTGCTGTAGCTGATGAGACGACGCTGAGTAATAGCGCAGCGCAAAGCGAATGAATGTTCATGTGGGACTCTTGTTATTGAATAACTTGTATAAAAAATTATACATGTTTTTGCCTGATGCATAGTTGGGGTTGTACTCATTAGCCAAAGTCGGGACGTCGGTCTCGAAAAGCAATCATGATAACATCGCATATTTCGGCTGCTTGGTTCTCTAGGGCGTTTATCAAGACCTCTTGGATAAGAACGGCGGTGAAGTTATTAGCTATGCATCGTTTTCTAAGAAGCTTACTGAGTAACTGTGCTTCGATCTTTATCTGTGAAAATGATAATAGGCAGTTAATCATTGCAAGGTTTAACCATGGGGTTGGTGAATGTCACTGAATTGAAGAAAATTATCAGCGATATGTTATAATCCTGCTCCGTTGTGACGAAAACGTTTGTTGCAGCCTGAGAGTTTCCTTGGATTCGGCTCGTTTATACACCATGAGCCAGAGTTGAAAAGCTACGACAGGAACAGGCAAACCCAATTGTTTTGAACGCGCTCTCGGCGTTTAGCGGTTACAACGGGAAGGAACTTTGTTTGATAGTAATTGACACATTCTGTTTAAGTAAGGGAGCCCGAAGTGGTTCAGAAAGTGTCACCCAGAATTTACTCACAACACGACACCCCAAGCGATAACGCACAGGTATTGCGAGGGGCCATTTGAAGGAGCTGTATCAGCTCCTTTCACATTTAAGGGCTTGCTAACAGCGTAAAAACTGACACATCGCTTAAGGAGCGCCCCTTAAACTAGCCTAAGGCGCATCTACACCAACTTTTTGAGTATTTTCGAAACAATAAAGCGAGAAAATTTGCTATTGAACGAAGGTTAAACTAACACTCATTCATTACGGAGAATGAAGAGAACAATAATAAGAGGCGATATGAATCATTTAATATCTGTAGGTGCACTGGAGTCCTTCTTGGTCGCAATCAGTGTGCTTTTCCTGGGGCATTTTATTAATGCTAAGCTACCGATTTTAAAGAAATTCAACATACCTGAGCCGATTGTAGGTGGTCTTATTGTGGCCTGCATGATTACTGCTCTTCATTTCAACGGCATCGACTTAGAGTTCGACTTGCCATTACAAAATACGTTTATGTTAATGTTTTTTGCGACAGTTGGTTTGGCCGCAAATTACACTCAGTTGATGAAAGGAGGTGCGAAGGTTTTTATCTTCTTAGCTGTCGCATCGTTTTACATCATCATACAAAACGGCGTTGGCGTTTCACTTGCGGCGGCGCTCGGTTTAGATCCTTTGATGGGGTTAATTGCTGGCTCGATTACTCTGTCAGGTGGTCATGGTACAGGTGCTGCGTGGTCACAAACCTTTCAAGACGTGTATGGATTGGATAACGTCTTAGAAATTGCAATGGCATCAGCGACTTTTGGTTTGATCATCGGCGGTATCATTGGTAGCCCTGTAGCGCAGCGTCTGGTGGAAAAGAACAGCATAGAGTCTGAGTATGGTCGTGGTGGTCGAGATGCCAAAACTCACGAGAAATTCCCGGAGTTGGTGACTTACAATGAATACGAAGAAGATAAAGTAACGGCGAAAAAAGTGGTGGAGAAACTCTTTTTCCTACTGATCTGTGTTACTGGGGCCAAGTATGTCGAGCAATGGGTAAGCACGTATGAAATCTCATGGCTGATGATTCCAGACTTCGTATATGCGCTATTCATTGGTGTGATCATTACGAATTTCTTGGAAGTGACCAAGATTCGTAAGTTAGATGCCGAAACGGTCGATATGTTAGGTACGGTATCGCTATCTCTGTTCTTAGCGATGGCTCTGATGAGCTTGAAGTTATGGAATATCTTCGATCTAGCGATTCCATTCTTGGTTATTTTAGCTGTGCAGTCTGTCGTCTTAGCAATCTTTACGTACTATGTTACGTTCAAAGTGATGGGAAGCAACTACGATGCTGCTGTTATTGCAGGGGGGCACTGCGGTTTTGGCTTGGGGGCAACCCCAACAGCCGTAATGAACATGGGTTCGATCGTTAACCGATTTGGCCCGTCGCCACAAGCATTTATGGTGGTGCCAATTGTGGGCGCTTTCTTTATCGACATCGTCAACTTAATTATCTTGCAAGGCTACATTTCATTCCTTGGTTAAAGTTAAGTGGATGAGCTCCTAGAGGCGAAATAAAACGGTCACAACACTGGTTGTGACCGTTTTTTTATGACTTGGTTTGGTCGTTTATTGAACGAAGCATTATTGGATAGTTCGGCTGAACTTGAGGCTAGCTGTCCAACCAAGAATACCAATGAAGGCGTAAATGCCAACGTTTAACCAACCCGCTTGAGGAATGGCATTGAATGGGTTTGGTGTAATAATGGCGTGCAGCGGAAGGTAAAGCACTTCGGAGAAAAACTGATCTAGCCCGTAGAAACCAAAAAGTGCGATAGGCATCCAACGCAGCGCATAAATGGCGATAAACAAAATGACCAGTGGTGAGTTCACTTTTTGTGAAATAGCCATCGCAGTTAATGCCAGCGGTAACAGCAGAATACCGGCGAACAACATTCTGATTAAAAACTCTCCCCAATGCAGCAGCACGTAACCTAACGAGGCTTGGCGGTACAATAAAGCCAATTGGTGATCAGTAGAGATGTTCAGCAACCACAACATTGAATTTGCAGCGAGTACGAGCACCGAGCAGACAAGCGGAATCACCAATAAGCCAAATCCTAGCTTCACTAAATGGGCTTTTATGTCACTGACAGGCATACTGCGCCAAAACATAATGCTGCCTTCCGCCCGTTCTTTGCGTAGCGTTCTTGGGAAGTACTGAACGGCTAACAAGATAGACAGCAGCCCTGCTCCTCCGGTAATCAACATATTGACATCATCACCAAGCTCTTTGTGAATGTCACTGACATCGCCACCAAAGCTCATTTGGAAAAACATATTGTGTTGTAGAGTGTCGTTACTCATTAAACTCACAAAGAGAATAACTCCACACGCCAACACAAACAGTGGAATATGTAAAACAAGAGGGTTTTCTAACCACTCTTTTTGCAACATCGCGACAACTGAACGCATTACGCTGCCTCCTTCTGCAATGCTAAAAATAAATCCGCTAATTTCACCCCATGGATGGAGCCCATTGTTTCTGCTTGTTGGGCATACTGGGCTTTGAGTAACCATTTCGTTGAACCGAGGCCTTTTTGTGACGAGAGTGGGTTCATCGCTTCAATTTGTGTGCGGTGCTCGTCGTTGGCTTCAAGAATGAAATAGTCTTCACTGATACTGTCCATCGAGGTTTGCAGAACGGGGCGACCATGCTTAAGAATCAGAACATCTGTCAGCAAGTGCTCAATCTCTGATACTTCATGACTGGCGATGATCAACACGCGCTCGCCGTCGTGAAACCATTCCAATAAGTGACGATAAAACGTCTCGCGATACACGAGATCTAACCCGAGTGTCGGTTCATCCAATATGAGGATTTGGGTGTTGGTCGCGATCACAATCGCGAGGTGTAATTGCACCTTCATCCCTTTGGATAAAGATTTGATACGCGCACGAGGTTTGATGTCCGTTTGACGAAGTAGCGTATCTGCTTGGGCGCGATTGAACCCTGGGTGCACGCCCTCGGTATAGTTAAGCAGTTGAGCAACGGTCATCCAATCTGGCAGAACGTTGACATCCGAGATGTAGGATAAGCTCTGCATTATCTTGTCGCGTTGCATAATGGGTTCAAATCCGTTGATACGAATAGTGCCCTGATATTCATGTGCACCGAGTAGGGCATTAATAAGCGTTGATTTACCTGCGCCATTATGGCCGAGTAAGCCAAGTACTTGTCCTGCATGTAGGTCGAAACTCACTTCATGCAGTGCTTCTCCTTGTTGCTGATATTGCTTGGATACGTTGTTTACACTGACTAATGCGCTCATTGGTCACCTTTCAAGTGTGGTTTTAGTTGTTGAATGAATTCGTCGAGTGACATATCCAGACGCTGTATTGTGTCGGCTATCTGCGGAATTTGTTGCTGAAGAAAACGTGCCTTCTCGTCTGCGAGTAATTTGAGCTTTGCTCCTGAAGCGACAAACATACCTTGACCGCGTTTTTTCTCCACTAGCCCGTCATCAACAAGCAATTGATAGCCTTTCATAACGGTGAGGTGGTTAATTTTCATATCTGCAGAGATGCTACGGACGGAGGGCAGAGCATCGCCTTCTTGCCAGACACCTTGCAGTATTTGCTGCGTGATCTGGTCTGCCAACTGTCGAAATATCGGTTGGCGATCATGCCAATTAGTCATGAGTGAATCTCTTGGTTGAGATGGTGTTATATATATGTATAACACCTAGTGCATTAGAGAGAAAGTAATAATTTAAAACCTAGTGTATCCGCCTGTCTCATTCGCTCTAAATATCCACCTATGTGGTCGTTGTTTTGAGGTTTTGTTTTATATGGAAATTAATTGCTTCTCATAAGTTGAGAAGTGTTGTTTTTCTCGTCCCATCAATACACTTATCGCCTGTTCTAAATGAATATTCTCACTGAATGATAATTAGCATAATTTTAGGTCTGCCTATTTCTTACTTGATGAGAATTGATGGTCAAAGAGGCCTAGAAAACAAAAGTTTCGAGAGGCAATCTGACTGGCTTAGGCACCTATCTCACGTTGAGCTCGTGCTCAATGAATGAGAAAGAGTAGAGTAAAGAGGTCTCATGAATCAGGTAATATCTATCGGCCCACAGGAGTCGTTCCTCGTCGCAATTTGCGTGTTGTTTTTAGGGCAGTTCATCAATACCAAGTTACCAACCTTAAAAAAATTTAATATTCCAGAGCCAATTGTTGGTGGTCTAGTGGTCGCTTGCGTAATCACGACGATGCACTTAAATGGTGTGGATGTCTCCTTTGATTTACCACTGCAAAACGTCTTTATGCTGATGTTTTTTGCAACCGTTGGCTTAGCGGCAAATTACACCCAACTGATTAAAGGCGGTGCGAAGGTTTTCATCTTCCTAGTTGTGGCATCGGTCTACATTCTTATCCAAAATGCGGTCGGCGTGTCCTTAGCAACAGCGTTGGGGTTAGATCCACTCATGGGGTTGATCGCCGGATCCATTACGCTTTCTGGCGGACATGGAACTGGAGCTGCGTGGTCGCAAACTTTTCAAGAAATGTATGGTTTGCATAATGTTCTAGAGGTGGCAATGGCTTCTGCTACATTTGGCTTGGTGATGGGCGGGATTATTGGCAGCCCTGTTGCACAAAAGCTACTAAACAAACACAACTTGGAATCGGAATACGGACGCACCAATCAAAGTCATCAGAGTTTCCCTGAACTGGTGACGTACAACGAACATGAGGAAGATCGCGTCACAGCGAAAAGAGTCGTTGAAAGCTTGTCCATCATTCTACTTTGCGTGACAGGCGCGAAGTATCTGGAGAGTTGGGTAAGCAGTTTTGACATCAAGTGGTTAATGATTCCCGATTTTGTGTATGCGCTGTTTATTGGTGTTGTTATCACTAACATCATGGAAGTGACGAAGGCGCGCAAGGTTGATTTAGAAACCGTTGATATTCTTGGCACGGTTGCACTATCTCTATTTCTTGCCATGGCCTTGATGAGTTTGAAATTGTGGAATATTTTCGATCTTGCGATCCCATTCCTTATTATTCTTGCTATTCAGTCGGCAGTGTTGGCGATGTTCACTTACTACGTAACATTCCGCATGATGGGAGGCAACTACGATGCGGCGGTGATCGCTAGCGGACACTGCGGTTTTGGGTTAGGTGCTACACCGACTGCGGTCATGAATATGGGCTCCATCGTGAGTCGATATGGTCCATCACCACAAGCATTTATGGTGGTTCCAATTGTCGGTGCATTCTTCATCGACATTGTGAATTTAGTGATTTTGCAAGGGTGCATCGCTTTTATTCGATAACATTCGCTTTTTTACCGAAATAACAAAGCCAGCACCTATACGCTGGCTTTGCTATTTGTAACACGAAATCTTGTTTGCCTGACTTCAAGCTGTGAAATCAATGCGTTACTATGACGACATAGTGTTCAATTTTGCAGCAGCATGAGGTACCCACATGTCTGAAAAAATATCGACGTCGGCATTAGCGAAAATGCGCAAGGTAGAAGCTAAGCTGCTGTTTGCCGATCTCAAACGTGCAGGCTACATCGTTCGCCAAGATGAAAAGTGGATTTTGACCGAAGAAGGGGCAAAGTTTGGCGGTGAGTATGTGGATCACCCTAAATTTGGCCAGTTCATCGTCTGGCCGACCAACTTACATATTGAGCTGACTCCCAGCTCAGGGAAAACATTGAGCGCGACACAACTGGGTGAAAAGCTGAAATTGAATGCGAAGCGCATGAACCAGCTTTTGAGTGAACTGGGTTGGTTGACCAAATCCGAAGAGGGATGGAGTGTCACAGAAGCTGGTGTGCGCGCTGGTGGGCAGCAAAGAACCGATAAAGAAACACAAAATACCTTTGTCGTATGGCACGATGTGGTGCTGCGTAACAAGCGTCTTAAGCAGTCTGTCATTGAGTTTTTAGGGCAAGACGCGGAGTCACATTCTACGGATAAATCGTACTCAAGCTTTCGCCAAAAATTTGAAGCCAAGCACCGAACATTAGATGGGCATTACGTGCGCTCTAAGGGGGAGTTGCTCATCGACAACTGGCTGTACTTGGCTGGTGTTGTGCACGCTTATGAGCGTCAGTTGCCGATTGACCAAGATGTCACTAGCGATTTTTACTTGCCAGGTGGCAAAGTCTATTTGCAATTTTGGGGAAGTGACGATGGGGAGATGGCTCAGGCCGACCGTGAGACCATTCGTACTGTTTATGAGCAGCATCATTTCAATCTTATCGAAGTCGAACCGAGTGAACTAGACAAGTTGGATGAAGTGCTTCCTAAGCGTCTTCGTCAGTTTGGTATTAAAGCTTATTGACGACTTAAGCCCGCTGTTCAGATAAGAAAAAACCCGTGTTCAACACGGGTTTTGTATTTTTAGTGTGTTTCTAGGCTGCCATCCTATGGGTTAAAAGCCTTTGATGTTTTCTGCTTCTAGCTCAGAGAAGTACTTCACTGTCTTCACTTTCAGTTCTTGTTGAGCTGGTTCGTCGCATACGATCACCGCTTTAGGGTGAAGTTGAAGAGCAGAAACTGTCCATAGGTGGTTTACACAACCTTCCACGGCTGCTTCAAGTGCCTGAGCTTTGTTATGGCCAGTGACCAAGATCATCACTTCTTCTGAGTCTAGAAGCGTACCAACACCGATAGTCAGCGCGTATTTAGGCACTTGGTTGATATCGCCGTCAAAGAAGCGAGAGTTCGCAATGCGAGTGTCTTCAGTGAGGGTCTTGATGCGAGTACGAGAAGAAAGAGATGACGCTGGCTCGTTGAACGCGATGTGACCGTCGTTACCCACGCCGCCCATGAACAGGTTGATCTTGCCGTAAGACTTAATTTTGTCTTCGTAACGCTTACATTCTGCGTCGTGATCGTCTGTGTTACCGTTCAGTAGGTTGATATTTTCTTCTTGAATATCAATGTGATTAAAGAAGTTGTTGTACATGAACGAACGGTAAGATTCTGGGTGATCCGCAGGGATGCCAATGTACTCATCCATGTTAAAAGTCACGACGTTTTTGAAGCTGACTTCGCCGGCTTGGTAAAGCTCGATTAGGGCTTTGTAGGTTGCTAGAGGAGTGCCACCAGTTGGTAGACCCAGAACGAATGGACGCTCAGCAGTAGGTTTAAAGTCGTTGATACGCTTAGCGATATGCGCAGCTGCCCACTTACCTACTTGTGCTGCTCGAGTTAACGGGATAAGTCTCATTTTGTGCCCCTAGTTATTGGAATTGACGATGTACTGAAACATTAATTCGCATTATAAAATAAGTAATGGCGAACTGCTATTGTTTTAGGTCAAAATTTTGCTTTTTCTTTAACCAATGTTGGTTTTGTCGACGATTTTTATATCTAAATGCTTTTATAAGACGATTTTTACAAAGAAATTGCATTATGAAACTGACGAATCAATAGATAAAATTTATGATCTAAATTAAGTTCTGCCTTCGCACTTAACCTTGTTTTTTAACAACCTACAGAGTGCGAAATCGCACACGAACTTCAAATATTATGGGTTAGATATGGCATGGCGCTCATTCTTTAACCATAATTGAAATGTGTAAACCAGTGAGGAATTCGGTATGAAAAATGAGTTAGATCCGAGCAAAGTACTACAGGCTTACGAATGTGTGATGAACAACGGTACGCCAACCGAATTTGGTAAAATGTATGAAGGTGTAGAAGCGTTTTCTGACTACGATGGGTACAACGTTTTCTTGAGAGGGAATGGTGTTGAGCTAAAAATTGGCTTCCACAACACCTATCACTTGGAATATGACCAAGAGCATTTGAAAGAGAGCTTTCTGAAAAAGATTGCGACGCTCGCCAAGTAAACGGTCATCACCCAAATATTAAAAAAGCCCTTGGGAGAATGCCCCCTTGGGCTTTAGGAGAAGAAATGAGCTTGTCTTGCTCGCTCAGTAAAGTCAAACGAGCTTTCGCCTACTGCTAGAAAAAGGCGAGAACTAGGTTATTGGTTATTAATCGTCTTCAACCAAACTCTCTTCAATGTATTCTTCTGTGGCGTCAGGCTTGTTACGACCATTTAGCGTATGGAAGCGCTTGCGACCACGAGCAAGTTGGGTGTACTTTAGCCACGTACGCTCAAGTTTTGTTTTTGCTTTGCCCGGGTTTTCTAACACCTTGATGAAGTGTTTCTCTTCGCTGTTTTCAGGTGTTAATTCGCCTGACTCTAAGCCAAGCATTGTATCCCCATAAATTGTTAGGATTTCCTCTTCTGAAAGAGTAAAATCGCCAGACTTTGCAAAGCCGCGTGGGAATTTTACGTTATCGTAAAAACGTTTTTTGCCATGACGGAATTCAGTGTCAGACATGTCAACAGCCTCTGTAACCGTTATTGATGAATGTAGTGAACTTACGGCGAAAATTAGGCTTAAATCTAACAAAAGAAAAACAAAACTTTTTTGTCGTCATGATTTTAATTAGTTGTTAATCTGGTTTTATATTAACCAGGAGATGGTTTATGGATGTAAAAGTCTTTCGAACATTTTTAGAGCTGGCAAGAGTTCGTCACTTCGGACGTGCTGCTGAGAACCTTTATATTACCCAAGCCGCTGTGAGCGCACGTATCAAACAATTGGAAAGTTACTTCGATACGCAATTGTTTATTCGTGATCGAAATAACATAAAGTTGACCTCTGCAGGTGAGCGCTTAATCAGCTATGCCGAGGTAATGGTCACTACATTGCAACAAGCGAAGCTAGAATTATCGCTTGAAGATGGCAAAGCGCTGCAACTAACGTTAGGTGGCACGCCAAACATTTGGGACGCTTATTTACAGAATTGTTTAAGTGTCGTCACAGATTCGTTTGGTGGTTATGGCTTCATGGCAGAAGTGATGGGACGTGAGATGCTCAGTCGTAGCTTGCTAGAGCGCACGTTAGATATGGCATTTGCGTTCGATCAGATCAAAGCTGATGAGCTTAACTGTAAAAAAGTGGCAGATGTTGTTCTCGTTCTGGTATCAACTGAGAAAGATTCTTTAGACACCGTTTTCGAAAACAAATATGTGTACGTTGACTGGGGGACGCGTTTCTCCTCAGAGCATTCTGAACGTCACCCTAAGATTCCGGCTCCATATTTACGCACTTCAACAGCGCGTATCGCATTGGACTTTATTTTAGAGAAGGGTGGAGCCGCGTACTTACCAATCTCTCTCGTGGAGCCATTTATCGCTAATGGGCAGCTTCACAAGGTGTCTGGAGTAGAAGATTGGTGTCGCCCTATCTATTTGAGCTATCGTAAAGCTAGCTCGTCTGTAGACGCGATTAAGCAAGTGGAAGAAATTGTCAAAGAGATCGATCCACTGACCGCTTACAGTTTTCAGCAAATTGGTTCTGGCACTTCCGACGAATAGCGTTGAATGAAAAGTCAGAAAAACGAAAAAGCCGCCTTGAGAAATCAAGGCGGCTTTGTTTTTATCTCGATGAATCGATAGTTATGGTAAGTCAAACAACAGGGCTGTTGTGCTTTCGTTTGATGTATTGCGCAAAACAACCTTACTCTGGTGTTCAACCTTCGCGCCGTCGCCAGCCGTCAAAGTGGTATTGTCGACACTAAGGCTCCCAGTCACTTGATGGATGAATAGATTTCGGCCCGACTCAATCTCAAAGTTTAGTTCGCTACTTGGCTCAAGAATTAACTGATGCAAAGTCGCATCTTGCTTAATAAGTAGCGTGCCGTTTTCTCCAGTTGGAGTTGCGATAGTCGTTAACCCAGGATTGCGACCAAAATCTTTTTGCTGATAACCTGGTTTGGTTCCAAATGTGTTCGGTTGAATCCAAATCTGTAGAAACCGCAGCGTATCTTGGTTCGATGCATTGTACTCACTGTGGTAAATCCCTTTCCCTGCCGACATGAGTTGGAATTCACCTGCAGGTAGTGTTTTGACGTTACCTTCACTGTCTTTGTGTGCGATAACACCTTCCAATACATAGCTGATGATCTCCATATCACGGTGGCCATGTGTATCAAAACCCGCGCCAGGCTTGACTACATCGTCATTAATGACTCTCAGCTCAGAAAAGCCCATATGTTGAGGATCGTAGTAGCTACCAAAAGAAAACGTATGTTTGCTATCAAGCCAGCCAAAGTTTGCTCGACCTCGGTCTGCTGCATGTCTTACCGTAATCATAAGGCCTCCTTAAGAGAGCTTTTTGTTTAAGAAGTTATCTAACGCTGCTTTACCTGCGCCAGAGAACGCCAGAGAAACGCTTGCTGCCAGTAATGCTAAGCCAAACTCGTAACCGTTGTTTGCCATGAACAGGCCATTTTCAAAGTGGACAGAGAATATCGCTACCACCATCGTGAACGCCAAAGCAACCGCTGCTGGTCGAGTTAGCAGACCAAGTAAAATGAACAAGCCGCCAAAGAACTCTGCGCTGCCCGCAAGTAACGCCATGAGCACGCCAGGACCTAAACCGATAGATGCCATCCACTGACCTGTGCCTTCTAGCCCGTAGCCACCAAACCAGCCAAATAGTTTTTGTGCGCCGTGCGCCATAAAGATAATGCCGATTGGAACGCGAAGTGATAGTGCGCTGTAACCTGCGTTTGATGTGGTAATTTTCTGTAATAGTGCTTTCATGATTCTGTCCTCTGACTCTTTTCAATGAGTGGGAAGCGTGTGCTCCCGTGCTGTTGAGAACAGTTTAGGTAGAGGCGAACATAAAAATAACGGGAGGATTTTGATAAACTCGTTCTAAAAAATTGAATGATTGGTTTTTATTTATTTAAATCAATGTCTTGATTTTTATATTTGGGTGTTTATTTGCCGATTATTGTCTGTTTTAAATCAAGGTCTGTCATTATTTTCGATAAACATTTTTGCTGTTAAACAAAAAAAAGAGCACATGTACTGTGCTCTATTGCTTTCGCTTTTAACAAGGGAGAAAGGTGTGTTAAAGAAAACCGTCAGAGGTTCATTAAGCTCTCTAATGACTCCTCTACATTGTTGTAGTGATAAGTTCGAATATTACGTCCATCCGTCGCATTAATCTGAATTTCTGAGATCTCGTTATCTGAGTCTCGTTCGATAATTCCAATAGAATGATCTACGGATTTACTGGTAATAACCTTTTGGTTTCTTAATACAATTACGCAAGTATGTAAGTCCATGCCAATTCCCTTTAGCCGACGTTGTTGTGATGTTCTGGATCTAACTTTAGTGTACAAAAGCGCTAATGCCAATAAATCTCAATATTGAGTTCCGAAAATGGCTAATTGTGGGCGCTTAAGCAAGCTACAATAACACTATATTGAATGATGCCTATGAACAATAAATGACAAAAGGCATGAGCAAGGAAAGCACTATGTTTATTCACCCCCATACCTCACTGACCTTCGAGCAGTGTCACAAGGCGCGAGTCGCGCGAGACAGTCGTTTTGATGGGCGATTTTATGTGGCGGTAAAAACAACGGGAATCTTTTGTCGTCCGATTTGCCCGGCAAATTTGCCTAAAGAAGAAAATGTTGAGTATTTCGCTGATAAGACGCAAGCCCTTCAAGCAGGGTACCGTCCGTGTTTACGCTGTCGACCTGATAGCGCGCCTGGATCTTGGGCATGGAAAGGTGTCGAGACGACCTTTCAACGAGCGATTTCGTTAATTGATAGAGGGGAGTTGCATCACCATTCGGTGTCTGAGTTGGCTGAGCGTGTTGGGATTTCTGACCGTTACTTACGTATGTTGTTTGAGCAGTATCTAGGTATGTCACCCAAGCAGTATGCGCAATATCAGCAACTAATGTTCGCCAAACAGTTGCTTCACTCCAGCTCTATGTCGGTCACCGACGTGGGGTTTGCGTCAGGTTTTAACAGTACGCGCCGCTTTAACGATGCTTTTCAAAAGTTTCTCAAACTAACGCCTTCTCAAGTACGCCGTAAAGAGTTTGATGGTGCGGGTTGCAATCGAATTGCCTTACCTTATCGAGGTGAGTTGAATTGGTCGCACATGTTGGACTTCTATCGTTTGCGAGCGGTTGAGGGGGTTGAGCTAGTGAGTGATGAGAGTTATCAGCGCAACGTTTTTTTGGATAACAGCAAAGCCTGGTTTAAAGCGACAAAAGGTGAAGGATACTTAGAACTGGCGTTTGAAATTGAAGACGTAACGAAGCTGCAAAACTTGGTGTCTGACATTCGTCGTATGTTCGATCTTGACGCTGATATTTGTACTGTTGAGCAGCATTTGGAGTATGTCGCGCCTGGGCTCGTGTCGAGTAAAGGTATTCGTATTCCTGGTGTATGGAATGCATGGGAAGCAGGGGTTAGAGCGATTTTAGGCCAGCAGGTGTCGGTTAAAGCTGCGATTGGTCAACTTAACTTATTGGTGGCCACACTTAGTGGAGAGTCAGAAAAACGTTTTTTCCCGACTCCCAGTGATATTGCGAACGCCGACGTGAGCTTTTTGCGCATGCCGCAAAGCCGTAAAGAGACGCTAGTGCGCTTCGCCCAGTTTATGCAGGACAACTCAGAAGCTGACCCCCAGCACTGGCTAGCTTTGAAAGGCATTGGACCTTGGACCGTCAGTTATGCTCAACTGCGAGGGCAATCTCAACCCGATTGCTTTCTAGATAAAGACTTAGTGGTGAAAAAGGCGATGCAGCGTTACCCATCACTGAATACGCACACTGCGGCCCCTTGGGGAAGCTACGCGACGTTTCACTTATGGAATCAATCATGAAAACATTTTATACCGAAATACCGAGTCCACTAGGAACGGTGACTATCCAATCGAACGCTGAGGGCTTGCTTGGCATTTGGTTTGAAACATGCACCACTAAGCCTAGTGAGCTGGGAGTGCGAGACGAGCAGCATCCGGTTTTGCGCCAAGCTGTCACCCAACTGGATGAATACTTTGCTGGTCTGCGCAACGAATTCGATTTGCCCCTTGCAGCGACAGGCACTGATTTTCAAAATCAAGTTTGGCAGGCACTAACGACCATTCCATATGGGGAAACGTGGAGCTATCAAGATCTCGCGAATGCGATAGGTAACCCTAAAGCTGTGCGTGCTGTTGGGTTAGCAAATGGGAAGAATCCGATTTCTATCGTGGTGCCTTGTCATCGCGTTATTGGCAAAAGCGGAAAACTGACTGGGTATGCAGGTGGAGTGGAGCGCAAGCAACGTTTGCTCGCGTTGGAGCAAGGCACACCGCTTTAAGTGAGGCGATTCTCATATAGGGATTAAGCGTGCTACACAGGGGTAACGATAGTGTAGAGTTTCATATTCGTTATACGAACAGAAAAAGGACAATAAGGACATGCCTTTCAAAACGGATTTTGATGCCTTCATGAGTGAGTGTTGGCAGCATCACGAGGAAAATCCCGAACAAATTTATGCTCAGCTAGAAACGGCTCTGAGCGAGGTGGAAGACGTTACCCAAATCGAGCGAATATTCGCATTGATGCTGCATACCGCTATTGGGCATCTCCAGAGCCCAGAACAGTTTCTTACTTGTTTAGATCACTTTGATGAACGCAAGGTTGCCGAGAGTTTGGCATTTCAACGCAGTATTGCCGTTGCGCGCTACTTCGTAGATGGCACTGACAATATGGAATTATTGGAAGAGCAAGAACAACGCCGAGTTTACGCTTTGATTTCGAATGAACTTTCTGCACTTGTTCAGCTTGAACTGGCGAGTCAATGGTTGGTGAAGGCAGCGTTAGGAATGACGCCGAACGATGCAGAAGGGCCATTAGCGCGCGCTATCGCGATCACTGCGAACAACTTAGCATGTCAGTACGAAGCGCTGGCTGAGCGCACGTGCATGGAAAAATCGAAGATGTTAGAAGCAGCGACACTCGCGCTAGACTATTGGAAAGTGGCAGGGGGGTGGATGCAAGAAGAGCGCGCAGAGTATCGCTTAGCGATGAGCTTGCTTAAAGCGGATAAACCGCAAGAAGCCAAAGTGCATGCTGAGCGCTGTGAGGCTATTTGTCAGCAAAATGGTAGCGACGCGTTTGAGCTGTTCCACGCACATGACTTGTTGATGCAAGTACACTTCCATCTTAGCCAGAAATATAAAGCTAAATTGGATGAAGAGATGCAGCAGCACTGCAAAACGAGCTCGTTGACGTGATCTTAGCGTTGAATGAAAAAAGCCCCGAGCGACTGGCTGGGGGCTTTAGGGTTGTTGACTATGCAGCGATGATTATGCTGCTTGCGCTTTTGCTTGGTATCGTCCTGGTTTATGGTTCATCGCCAAAATCAAGTTCGTTGCGATGGCACCTAGAACAGATAGAGCGATAAGGTGCACATCTACAATGAACAGTGACATCACCACGATGGCACAATCTAACGCCATTTGAACTTTACCCGCTCGAACTCCAAAACGTTCCTGAAGGTACAACGCTAGAATGTTAAAGCCACCCAAACTCATTTTGTGACGGAAAATTACCAACATACCGATTCCAATCAGCCCACCACCCAAAAGTGCCGCATAGAAAGGTTCGATTCGTGAAATCTCAATCACATGATGCAGATGATCGACCGCAAAAGAGACAATCGAAACCGCAATAAAGGTATTGATAGTGAAGCGCCAACCCATGCGCATCACAGATAAAATATAAAAAGGGAGGTTAAGAGCGAAAAATATCTGACCAAAACTGAAGTCACTCACTTTGGTTAGGAAGATCGCCAAACCAGCCGTACCGCCAGTGAGCAATCCTACTTTGCTAAAAAATATCACCCCAAGTGACACCAACGCACTGCCGAGCGTCAGAGCCAAGAGGTTCTCTCTTAGGCTATGATCTTTGTCCATAAATTAATTTCCTTGGTTTAAAAACCGCGCCGGAGATAACACGTCTCACGGACGCGATAGACAGTCGCCAAAATAGCAACTAACAAATCGGCCAATAAAATGTCGCGAAAAGTGATGGATGTCGAGTTTTTGGACGAAATTATGATGATATTAACCTGTTTAACATAATGTACACAGATAGAAAAACAACAAGGAAAAGTTATGATTAAGAAAGTTGGCAACACCCAAATCAACACATTACATCGACTGAGTTGTCACTGTGGAAAAGTTGAGCTGGAACTGGCGTTACCCAATGGTATTGAGAAGCCGAGACGGTGTGACTGTTCTATGTGTCGACGTCGTGGCGCGATTGTAGCATCTGTACCTTTGAACGGTATTCGTATTGTGCAAGGCGAAGACGTCTTGAAGCAGTATCAATTTAATACACACACTGCGAAGCACTTTTTCTGTGGCGAGTGCGGTATTTATACGCACCATCAGCGTCGTTCTGACCCGAGTGAGTATGGCTATAATGTCGGCTGCTTAGAGGGCGTCAACCCATATGATTTGGGAGCGATTGAAGTGATGGATGGCGTTAACCATCCATCCGACCGTTAGGTTACATTGCAAGTTAAGTGACTAATTCTAGGTGTTTTTAAGTAAATAAACCGCTATTCATCCACAAGTGTACCGCAATACTGGCGGCATAACCCAAGGCGATGACGGGAGCCCACTTTAAGTGGCCAAAGAAGGTGTATTGTCCACGCGCGGCTCCCATTAAAGCGACGCCTGCCGCGGAGCCAATGGAAAGCAAACTGCCACCGACACCTGCGGTTAATGTGACCAGTAGCCAGTTGCCCATCGACATGCTTGGTTCCATGGTCAGTACAGCAAACATAACCGGAATGTTATCGACGATTGCAGATAGGACACCAACCATTACGTTTGCCCAGACTGGGTTCCATTGCGTGTACATGACGTTTGAAACCAGTTCGAGGTAGCCAAGTAAACTTAAACCGCCAACACACATTACAACACCGTAGAAGAACAACAAGGTGTCCCATTCAGCTCGAGACACACGATGAAACACATCAAACGGAACCACTGAGCCTAAGCGCTTCAATGCCTGATCATCGCCATTGGCAATTGCCATAGCTGCTTTTTTTGCGAGTGAGTGTTTGAGAGTTTGGCGCAAAAAATATCCGAAAAACTGTAAGTACGCCAAGCCCATCATCATGCCCATAACGGGTGGGAAGTGCAGCACAGCATGGAAAGAGACTGCGGTGGCAATCGTCAAAATGAACAACGCGACAATACGCCTTGCCCCGCGTTTTAGCTCAACGTGTTGGTGAATCGTATTCGGTTTTGTGTTTGGAACAAACAGTGACATCAAAAACGCGGGAACCAAGTAGTTCACCAATGACGGTACAAACAACGGAATGAACTCAGCAAAGCTGACATGACCGGCTTGCCACACCATCAGGGTTGTAATATCCCCAAATGGGCTGAATGCACCGCCAGCGTTGGCTGCGATAACAATGTTGATACAAGCAAGATTGACGAACTTAGGATTATCACCAGAGACTTTCATCACTACAGCGCACATCAAAAGGGCCGTAGTTAAGTTATCGGCAATCGGTGAAATGACAAAAGCGAGAAACCCCGTCAGCCAGAACAACTTTTTGAATCCAAAACCTTTACAAACCATCCACGCCTGTAAGGCATCGAAGAGTTTGCGTTCTTCCATTGCGTTGATGTAGGTCATCGCCACGAGCAAAAACAGCAGCAACTCGGCATATTCCAACAAGTTATGTTCTAGTGCGGATTTGGCGATTTCAGGCTGGTTGTGCTGAGCAAAGGTGTAGCCAATCAGAATCCAAATTAACCCTGCAGCGAGCAGCACTGGCTTGGATTTTCTCATTTTCAGATACTCTTCCAACATAACCAGTATGTAAGCGATCGAAAAGATAATCAGAGCCGCGTAACCGACACCAGAATTAACGAGGTTCAGTTCATTGGTTGATGCAGCAAAGGTGGCGCTAGAGAACAACAAACAGCAGAAAGCCACAATTGGATAGATTGGCATAGACATTTCTCCTTTGTCTGGTTGGAGAAATATTAGCCACAAATGAATGAGTTAGTTGTGAGAGAGCTCGAATTAACAGTAGGAGTTAGGAAATGATAGTGTGCGCCACTATTTTCTGAGTGACGCAATGCTTGCTGCGCCGAATAAAACCGCAGCGGCATATAAACCGTAAGTTAACCAGTGACTAATCTCTAAAAAAGGAACGAGTCCTTGACCTGCCCACATACAGCCTCCGTTTAATGAGCAATGTTGTAATAGTCGAGCCAATTTAAAGGAAATGAACAATGTTTTTTGTGAGTGAAAGCAAATTCTGAAGGATTAGAAAGTCAAAAATTGGTCAGTGAGAGAGAAATCTCATTTTTAACTGGCTAGCTCTAACCCTTTTGAGTTAAAGCTAGCTATATCTAGAGCTGAATGCATTTAGCGTAGGAGCCATTTTTTCAACGGTGAAGTGTCAATTGCTTTCACAAGCAGCATGGTTGCAACAATCGTTGCAGGATAAATAAACACATCTTTCGCGAGGTGTTGCAGCCCGATAAATCCAGCGACATTCATCATGACAATTATGATAAGCAGATGGCTAACATATATTCCTAACACGCTAGGAGATAGTTTGAAGACCCAAGGCATGTCGCCAAAATGAGGGTGAGCCAAAAGCCACATAAAGACACCTACAGTCCAGATAACGGTACCGAATAGGAAGTCGTGCGAGTTGAAAGCGATGTCATGTTGCATCAGCCAGTAAGCTTCACCAAAATGCAGTGCCATGCCAAGAATAATGCATCGAACCGTATTGTTTCTCGACCACCGCCACTGCGCTTCTCGTGCGAAATAACCTAGAGCAACTAGCAACGTGCTGAAAAAAGGCCCGTTACGAGTAAAGAAAGGCGCTGGCAGGTCGGTAATGGTCGCGTAACTGCCAGCAAAGACCCCGTATATGTATAGCAATACTGCGGTTGGCAGTATCAGTTGCGCCATATTGATATGCACGAGAAAGGCAATTAACGCTACGGCAATGACCAGAGCCGGAATAAACCACAGATGAACGAGTCCGCCTTCGATGAGTGAATTGATCGGGGTTGACATTAAGTACCCCCAATAACCTTGCCTTTCGGCGAGATACCCAGCCTCAGCGACCGTCTGCCATTGGAATGGCATCAGTAAACTGATCATGCTCCAAATGAGCCAAACCTTCATTAACGGTTTGGCGTAGTTCTTAAGAGTATCGATAGGTGAGTGACTCAACTTCGGCTGGATTAGATAACCCGAGATGAGAAAGAACAGCGGAACAGCAAAACGAGCCAGTTGGTTGAGCATATAGCCAACCCATGGTATCCCATTCCACTGCCAGTACGTCAGTGCCATCTGGCAATGCAAACCCACAATCGCAAGCATCGCAATGATACGTGCAAACTCTAAGCTGGCTATTTTTTGTTTCTTTGCCATTACATTGTTTACCTAAATAAAAAACTTAGGTGAAAATAGCAGGTTGTTACTGAAGTAATACGTGAAAAAGTCAACAGACTTGCGCTTACATTGAAGCTGTTTTGAAAATTAAGACTTACTTCAAACTTCTTAATTATTAACCTATTAACGCAATCAATACCTGATTCGTGAGTCGAAAATAGCACTGAATAATGGTTAGACCAGTTAACTCGAGATTGCAAAAAAGAACGATCGTGCTAAAAATAAGATTATGCAAAAAGGAAAAGTGACAAAAGAGTTTATTCTGCAGCGGGCTTTTGAGATCGCCAGCGAAGACGGATTAGAAAGTCTTACGATTGGAGAGTTAGCCAAGCAATGCGGTATGTCGAAAAGTGGTCTGTTTGCCCACTTTAATTCGAAGTTGAATTTACAGCTATCGGTGCTTGATCACGCCAATAAAGTGTTCGCTGATCGGGTTATTGAGCCTGCTCGAGAACTCGGGGATGGCAATATCGAGCGTAAAATTCGAGGGTTGCTCGACTCTTGGATGACTTGGAATCACGCATTCCAAGGAAGTTGTATGTTTCTTGACGCTTGGAATGATACGGCAGATAAAGATTGCCCGCTTCAGGCCGGACTGCGTAAATCCATAGATACTTGGCTGAGTTATTTGGAGATCCAAATAGCGAAAGGCAAAGAGAAGCAAGAATTTGCAGCAGACTTAGATACACGCCAAGCAACATTTGATTTGTACGGTCTCTATTTGAGTGCGCATGTTTTTTACTCAATTAAAGGTGAGCAAGAAAGCTTGCGTCTGTTTTGGCAAGGGATCGACAACTTATTTTCTCGCTGGAAAGGCTAATATCGGTTATTCGCTTCCCAGATTCGTAGACATAAAATCACAAAGAGCGGCTGAGTTCGCTCTTTCTTATCAGTATGAAAAAGCACGACCGTTCTATTTTGTGCAAAGCTGATAGTTAAGGACATGATTATGAGTGAAAAAATTTACTTTAATACATCGCAACGTTTCAGTATTAAGCGCAGTTTGGTGAACATGAGTACTCGGTTACACCATACACTGGCCCCGTCACATGCAAAGAAGACCGCGCGCAAGCTTCTTCTGACACCTGCTCGTACGCAACCTAAAAATATTGAACCTCAAGGGCTTATCAAAGGTGAAATTAAAGGGCATGCAGGCATCATCAAAACCTATACTTTGGGCTCTGGACCTATTTGGGTGCTAACTCATGGTTGGTCTGGCACGGCAAGTCAGTTTTATCCACTGATGGAACATATTGCGTCGAAAGGGTTTACTGCTTTGGCGTACGATCATCCGGCACATGGTGAGAGTGAGGGGCAGTATGGGCACATTCCGGGGTTTGTCAGAGGATTAGAAGATGTGTTGGATACGGTCGAGGATATTGTTGGCCTAGTTGGGCACAGCATGGGCACCGCTTCTGCTCTTGAGTGTAGGCACAGTAAATTAGAAAACAAGCCTTTGCTGCTTATTGCTCCGGTATTAAATTACGTAGAGAACTTATTCGGTAGCATTGCACGTTCCGGTTACTCGATGAAGCTTTTTAATGCTGTGGTTTCAGAAGTTGAAGACCAATTTGGTTATCCGTTACAGTCCATTGATCCGATGAAGCGTTTGTCTGAGCGTCCGTCTCACACCATTATTATTCATGATGAGCAAGACAAGTTCACCAAATACAGTGTCTCGGCAAAAGCGGCTGAAGAGATTAAAAACGTTGAGTTAGTGACAACACAAGGTCAGGGGCATGGTCGAGTGATGAAGTGTGAGCAAGTCTTCAGTAGTTTTGACCGTTTGCTCGATAGTGCTTGGTAACCCTTACTTTTACTGATTGACTCGCTCCGTTTTGCGCTAATTCGATTTGAAAGTAACACCTCAGATTTTTTCGTCTCTGGTGTTGCTCTTCTCGTTAAGAGGTTAAATCCAAAAAGGACAGCCGAAGCTGTCCTTTGTTTATTTAGCAGAAAGTCTGCAAGGCTGAAATTAGTTACAGTTAGCTACGCCAACTTCTTTCCAAACGCCCCATTCGCCAGATTGGCTAGGATCGTCACCCTGAGTCCACCATTTCGCTTCCCACGTTTTACCTGCGTGAGTCACTTGGTTACCACCTGTGTACACTGCGCTCGCATCCCATGCGTTGTCACAAGTACCAGGGTTCGGATCGGTTGCGTGCTGTGCAACAACCACTGTCGCGCTTGCCGATGAAGACGCTTTACCGTCGCTCACACTTACAGTGAAGCTTAAGCTTGTGTCTTGCGGGTATTCCGCAGCAGTGAACGTGACTTTAGAGCCTTCAACCGTTGCATTCAGACCTTGAGGTAGAGTCCAGTTGAATGTCAGGGTATCGTTGTCTGCATCGCTAGACGCAGCTGCATCTACAACCACAACGTCACCAGCGTTTGCTGTTGCTGGAGCAACAACTTGCGCTACTGGTGCGCTGTTCACTGGGTCAACAACACCTGCTGGTTTCACTGTTACTACAACGAGGTCAGATGCCGTTGCACCCTCGTTATCAGTCACCGTCAGCTTGAAAGTTAATTGCTCTTCAACAGTAACTTCTGCTGCATCAAAGCTTGCTTTCGCTGTGTTTGCACCTGTTAGTACCACTGCTGTGCCAGATACTTGTTCCCAAGCGTAGCTTGCGATGGTGCCGTCAGAGTCTTTTGACAGGCTGCCATCTAGAACCACATTTGCAGGACCTGTTACCGATTGATCTGCGCCAGCGGCTGCGGTTGGTTTACGGTTTGGTTGAGGTACCACACCACCGGCCATACCTTCGTGCATCGCGTTTAGAATGTCACCGTTATCCGCGTCAATTTCCCAAGAGAATAGACCAGCAAGACCAAGAGACTTCGCGTAGCTACCTTTTGCTAGCACTGAACGGTGGTCATCAAATGTGATCAACTCGCCCGTAGTACGGTTCCATACCCATGGTGCTTCTGCTTGTGCATCGTAGCCGTACTCGAAGCCGTTAATACCAGTGTTGTTTGCACCTAGCATGAATGACTTAATGCCTTTGTAGTCAATTACGCCATCTTCCCAAACACCTTGCGCTGTGCTGCCCTTCAGTTTACCTGTAGCAGTACCCGTCATTGGGTCGTTTGGATCGGTTAGCGTATCTGGAGTTACGCCTTCCCAGCCACGACCGTACATTGCTGTACCAAGTACTAGCTTGTTTGCAGGAACGCCTTGAGCAAGAAGAAGTTGAATGCCGTTATCTGCTGTGTAAGCAGGACCTTTGTACGGTTCGCCGTTCTCATCAACGCCACTACCGTCACACTGACCAGGACGCATGAATGAACCACAGTAAAGCGCAGTCTGGTGACCAGGAACGTTATTCCAACCGCCGTAGAAGTCGTAAGTCATTGCGAAGATGTAATCCATGTACTGAACTGCATCTGCGTAGTCTACGTCTTCAATCTTGTCGTAACCGACACCGATAGCGGACGTTAGCTCGTAAGTACGGCCTGTCTCAGCTTCTAATTCATCAAGCATTACGCGCAGTTCACGCATCAGTGCGATGTATGCTGGGCCATCGTTTACAGGGTCGCCCTTATCGGCTGCTGCACCGCCGCCGCCAGGGAATTCCCAGTCGATATCAACACCGTCGTAGAATTTCCAAGTTTTCAGGAACTTCTTAACTGATGCGACGAATGTGTCTCGGTTTTTCTTGTCCACGAAATCGAAGAATGGGTCAGACAGTGTCCAACCACCGATCGATGGGATGATTTTTAGATCAGGGTTACGTTGTTTCAATGCCATTAGCATTGCGTAGTTACCCTTGATAGGCGTGCTGTATTCATGACCAGCTTGTGGGAAGCTCTTCTGATAAGCAGCCCAAGGGTCATGGATAACGACTTCATAATCAGGCACACCTGTACAAGCAGTTTGTAGCGCGTTGAAACTGTTGCCGCCAACAGACTTCACAGACTCATTTGGGCCACAAATTGGGATAAAACCGTAAAGGATGTGAGTCAAGTTGTCGACCGGCATATTATCGACTGTGTAGTCACGGCCATAGATGCCCCATTCAACAAAATACGTACCCATCACGACGCTTGGATCGGTATTGTAGGTTTTGTTGTTTGGATCAACATTCATCGTTAGTGGCTTCAGGTGAGAACCATCGGTATCTGCAATTGTGATTTCAGCTGGTGCGCTTTTCGCACAACCTGTCGCATCACATGCTTCGATTTCCATTTGGTATAAGCCACCTTGGCCGTATTCAAACGAAGCTGTCGTTTGGCTACCAGTGATAGGGCCGCTTGCTACTTTTACACCATCAAAATAGACGTTGTAAGTGTCACCAGGTGTGCCACTCCACTGGTTAAATTTAACAGTAATCTTCGCTTGCTCATGGTATTTCACCATGTCGTAGTAGCCTGACGTGGTTTCCATCGCGAGTTCAATTTTAGAAAACTGAAGGTTGTTGGAACCGTACATATCGATACTTGGTGCGGTTGGAGCCGCAACTGCAGCGCCTGATAGCGCTAAAGCAACTCCAGCTGCACATAGGTTAAATCGAATCATAACTTCTCTCTCAATCCTTGGATTCATGTTCTACCTAGAACATAGGCTGCTCTTGCACCAGATAAGATGATTGGATTTACTCCACGTGCAAAAGCATCACACTCAGCATTTCAGAGAGTTTTTTTTCGTCAAAAAAAATTAAGACGGTTTTCGAGGCACTTGAGAGAACTTAACTAAAACTCGCACTCTGTTACACAGAAAGTGTCAGACTGAGTCAATAATTTATAAAATCTCAGCAGAAACTAAAATTATTGTTTACTCAGTAACGAGTTAGTTAAATGCGATGAAGGCCTTATTTTGTTGTTTATTAAGGTTTTGTTTCATTGATATAGAAAGAGAATTGAAACGAAAAATAGCCGTGAAGACGTATTAGTCACGGCTGAAGTGTTCACTCAACGCGGCGCGACGTTTAGAGGCTGCACCGGTTTCTGAGCCCTGAACGGTATGCTCAAATCCTTTACGAATGAATCGCTGATCTGGAATAAGAGGCTCAATACGGCGTATTTGAGGTGAAAGATGAGAGCCCGAGATCTGATACGCTGTCTTTCCTAATCCGGTATTCAACGTGATGACCTTGCCATCGAATTCAAATTCCGTCGTAATAAGTCGATGGTTTCGGTATACCCCATCTTCAGTGAAAACGAGACGTTCTGTTTGGTAGGGTGGCGCGCCAATCTCAATCCATTCGCCGTACACCTTTTTCGGATCAATGTGGTCTTGATAGGATAGGTGGATTTGATAGCCAAAAAACGTCAACAGACCCATCCCGAAGCAGACAAATGTACTCTTGAAGATTTTGGATTGGTGGCGAGCCAAAAATGAAAGTTTTGGTTCTTGTCGTGCTTTTCGCCTTCGGCGAGTCGAGTCCGTCATAGATCTAATTTTCTCCACTTTTTTAACATGGTGGAAACCTTCCTTTTTAAAAACAAACAATCCCGCCATTGAGACGACGAAACTATGATCTAATGTCCACTTTTACATTCAGATACACATCTTATTGATGGTTTTGTTGTTTGCTCACATTCATTACTTCGCAGTTTTTCTTGATCGGTTTAGGTCGCCTGATTAATCCTCGTGAAAAGAGGTTCTCGCTCAGTAGCAAAGGATGTGCGTTATTACGTTGAGTTTAATGGCTTTCAAAGCTTGAGTAACGGAAAGAAACAAGGTAAAAAAGAGCGGACTTTTGATAAGGAAACCAATAATGAATATTAAGGAAAATAGCTATTTTGCTGGTAGTGTAAAATCACTGGGCTTTAACCAGAAAGATCAGGATGTTAGCGTTGGTGTGATGCTTCCTGGTGAGTACACGTTTGGTACTCAAGCACCAGAGCGTATGACGGTTGTAAAAGGTGCGCTTGTGGTCAAGCGTGTTGGCGAGAGCGATTGGACGACTTATCAAAGTGGTGAGTTTTTTGAAGTGGAAGGTAATTCTTCATTTGAGCTTCAAGTGAAAGAAGCGACTGCGTATTTATGTGAGTACTTCTAGCGTTCATTTGTTGCTCGTCATAAAACCACCTTCGGGTGGTTTTTTCGTCTATGTGCTTCACTTATAACGCATCTTTTTGGTTATTTGGGTATATACTTAATAAAAATGTACCCATCGACCAGGGAGGAAGTGATGGCAGTACAACGCAAGCATTCTGATCTCCCTCCTCGTTACGAGGACAAAGATCTCACCAATGAGCAAAGACAGCGCTTTACCGAAGTTGCCAATGCCGCTCATAAGAGACGTGAATTTTATCGACGTGCTCTAGGAAAGAGCTTAATGGGCAAAATGAAGGGCCGTGCGTTTAAAGATCACCCCACTCGTCAGCAAGACAAGCCGAACAGAACGTTGCAAGTAGTGTGGTTAATCGTATTCCTCGTTGTGGGGCTTTGGGTGATGCATGTGTTCGCTTAGTCATTAGCAAGCTTCTGGTACCGCTGGTGCATCAGATGTTGACTGTTCTTCCGTATTGCAGTGCTCATAAAAGGCGTACTGGTTTTTACCAGTATGTTTAGCTGCGTACATTGCTTTGTCTGCACATCGAGTCAATTCAGACAAATCCTTTGCATCTTGCTTATAGATAGCAGCACCTACACTCATCGTTAACTCGTTAATCATATCGTAGCTTCGGTAACCTGTCGGAAACAGATTTACGATCCGTTTTAGGATGCTGTCTAGGTCATCTTTACTTTTTACATCGTAAAGCATGATTACAAACTCGTCGCCCGCAAATCGAGCGATGGAGTAGTCGTGTTTATCTGTTTTTCTGTCTTTGTTGCGAATGTTATTTTTTAATCGAGTTGCGAAGGCTTGAAGTACTTGGTCACCAATATCGTGCCCGTAGGTGTCGTTGATGTGCTTGAAGTTATCGATATCGAGAAAAACCAATGCGGTGATGCTGTCATCAGATGAGTGCTTGATTTCATCGAGCTTTGCGCGCGCCCAAGTCTCAAAGCTCCAGCGATTGGCAAGCCCAGTGAGCTGGTCAAAATATGCTAACTCCTCAATCCCCTCACGATACAGTGTTTGAATGTAATTGAGGACTTTCGTGTAGTAATACGAGAACGTGTGACACACAAACGCGGTCGCTATCAGGGTCAGCATCAATCTCCGCTCTATGATTTCTGTGGCTGTTGGCAGTCGATCTAAAAAAGCGACCCCAAAAAAGATCAGTAAAATGTAGGTGCCACTGAACAGCAGACCGACCTTAAACTCATTAATTAATACCAGAGTGGCGACAATAGGATATAGCCATAGCACCTTGCCTGACGGAGCGTCGTTATACAGAAGTAACAATAACCCTTCGAACATTAAGACAGCACTTAGCCATAAGTCGGCGTATTGATGGTGCCGCTGGACTTTTATTACATAACTGATTGCTAAGCATGCCAAGGCACACAAAGCATGGAAAAAGCTTAAGCCCCAGTTATTCTCAAGTGATTGAGCAATGGAACCATAAGTTAAACAGGCAGCGGCGATACTGGAGCATAAAAAGACAATTTTCTTTTTTCTTGTTGAGCGGATGTCCGCCATTTCTTCTAAGCGCGCCCCAGCCAATGTCGACATTACGTATCCTTGCTTAATTAACGTGTACGCTTATTCTAGGCGGTATTTTCGCGATAAATAGAACAACAAAGTTTCCAAATGTGATATCAGTCATTTTTAGTGCAAAGCCATCAGTGTGATTTGGTGCGAGTGTTCAAAGAGGAATGGTAGCGCATGCAGGTTTTCATGACGGTTCTTCATGGCTCTATATGGTTGGACTGATAACTCAAAGTAATGTATCTAGTTAGACGCATTACTATTGATTATCCTGATTCTGTTCGGTGCTTGTTGATTGAGAGTATTGTTCACCAATCTCTGCTCTACTTATCGTTAAGGCATATGTCGTTTCGAAAAGGCATTAGAAATATTTTTCCGAAACAGGGCGAAATATTGTTGTCGTTATGACCAATATGCGACTAGAATCCGCGCTAAATCACAACCTCATATCGAGCTTCGTTCGAGTCACTATTTTTAAACTGCTTCACAAAATTGTGAGGCAGTTTTTAGTTGTAGGAAAGGTTACAAGCATGCCTAAAAGCCAAAACATCAACCAACGAATGTCCATCGTGGCATTAGCTTGGCCAATTCTTGTCGAAATTTTGCTACGGACGGCTTTAGGAACCAGTGACGTGTTCATGCTGAGTGGCTACTCAGACAAAGCCGTATCCGCTGTTGGTGTGATCACGCAGATTACCTTCTTTTTAATCATCGTTTCGACGTTTGTCAGTAGCGGTACGGGGATTTTGATTGCCCAATACAATGGCGCTGGACGCGAGCAAGAGTCAGTGAGCGTTGGTGTTGCGAGTATTGCGTTGTCTGTGCTCGTCGGTGTGCTATTGAGTGTGATTGCCGTGCTTGGTGCGATATACCTACTCCCGTATTACGGCTTGGAAGCGCAAGTCGAGCAGTACGCTCATGAATATCTGCTGATAAGCGGTGCGATGACGTTTAACGTTACGATTGGCGTTGTTTTTACAACTATTCTGCGTAGTCATGGTTATTCACGTTCCCCAATGGTGGTGAATTTGATCTCGGGTGTGTTCAACATCATTGGTAACTATATTGCGCTTTACCAGCCATTTGGTTTACCTGTGTATGGTGTGCAAGGCGTGGCAATAGCAACCGTCGTCAGCCAAATCATCGGTACGTTAATGTTATGGTTTATTCTCGCTCGCAGTAGCATTGAACTACCAATGTCGACTATGAAACAAGTACCGGCAGAGATTTACAAAAAGATCTTAAAAATCGGCGGTATGAACGCGGGTGAAGTGCTGTCTTACAACGTGGCGCAAATCTGCATTGTGTACTTTGTGGTGCAAATGGGGACGGCATCGTTGGCGGCTTTCACTTATGCACAAAACATTGCCCGTTTCTCGTTTGCTTTCGCGTTGGCAATTGGTCAGGCAGCGCAAATTCAGACCGGTTACTACATCGGTAAAGGTTGGGTGAGTAGCATTTTAAAACGCGTACAAATCTACTTCTTAGTGGGGTTTGTGGCATCAACGGCGGCAACCACACTGATTTACCTGTTTAGAGAAGAGATTCTGCGCGTATTTACCGATCAACCAGAGATACTCGCATTGGCAGGTTCGTTAGTCATGGGCTCAATTTTGCTCGAGGCCGGACGTGTGTTTAACCTGATTTTTATCGCGGGGCTCAAAGGCGCGGGTGACATCAAGTTCCCAGTGCAAATGGGGATTTTGAGTATGTGGGGATTAGGCGTGCTTTTCTCTTACATCTTTGGCATCCACTTGGGTTATGGCGTTTTAGGGGCTTGGATGGCAATCGCACTCGATGAATGGGTACGTGGTATCATCATGGCAAGGCGTTGGCGCTCTCAGGTGTGGACCAAGTTTAAGGTGAGCTAACGGTTTTCGGTATCGCGCATCACGCTTATTCTGGTGTTAGAAAAAAAAGGCACTGATAGTCAGTGCCTTTTTGTTATTTAAACTTGGGAAGACGTTAGAATTCGCACTCAGCTTGGAACACCATGCGTTCTTTGCTGTATGGATGATCCAGCTCTAGCATCTCAGCATGCAGGTGCAAGCGATTCGCTTTTTCGCCGTATAAACCATCACCAACCATCGGCATGTTTAACCCCATGTGATGAGCACTGTGTACACGTAGTTGGTGAGTTCTCCCTGTTTTCGGATACATGTATACCTTGCTGCGTCCATCTTTGACTTCAATCAGTTGCCAGTAGGTTTCTGCATGTTTCCCGTGTTCAAAACACACCAGTTGACGTGGGCGGTCGTCGGGGTCACCACGCATTGGCAGTGAAATTTCCCCTTCAGGCTCGTTTAATACGCCTTCGAGCAGTGCCATATAACGTTTTTTTACGCCGCGAGCCATAAACTGTTTTTGCAGACTTTTGTTCGCGCGCTTGGTTAAGGCAAACACCAAAATGCCAGAGGTCGCCATGTCGAGGCGATGAATCACAAACGGCCCTTCCACATCAGGGTACATCGCTTGTAGGCGCGTATAAGCAGAGTCCTTGATAGTTTTACCAGGCACTGAAAGTAAGCCCGAGGGCTTGTTGACGACGACCATAGCGTCGTCTTGGTAGATTATCTCTAGTTCTTTGTCTTCTGCCCAATTCTCCGCCAATGGATTAGGTTCGACATCCAGCCCTTGCATCATATGGCCCAAAATCGGCTGACATTTGCTATTACACGATGGGTAGAATTTTTTGTGTTGGCGAACTTCAGACTTTGGCGACACACCCCACCAAAATTCTGCCAACGCCAGCGGTTTGAATCCGTGTTTAAACGCGGATTGGAGCAGTTTTGGCGCAGCACATTCCCCCGCACCTGCTGGTGGAACTGGGTTTGTGGTGTCTGCAAAAATGTCCACCAAGTCGCGTGCTTCGCCATGGCTGTTTAGGAAGCGGTATTGTTTATGCAATTTGTGCTGTAAAGCGTTGGAGAGCGTTTTGCGCTGCTCTTTCAGGTGAGCAAGTTGCTGCTCTAACTCGGCCAATCGCGCTTCTTTGATTGCAAGCTTTTCATCCCACGCTTGCTTTAAGTATTTGAGAACGTTTTTCTCAGCGACACTTTGCTTACCCAACTCATCCAACAAGATTTTGAGATCATCGGCATTGAGCGTTTGCTCGCCCTGTTGGCGCTGTCGCTTGCGTGCGGCGCGGCCATCAATCATCACTTGGCGCTGTGTTTGCTCCTCTTGCTGATAAGCGGCTCGGTCGGCTTGGATTTGCGCTTTAAGATCCGCTAATTCCGGATTCGCGGCACAGGTTTTGTACTCCGCATTGGCGGCGTTGATGGCATCCGTTTCTGCGCGGAAGAAGCCTTCATCGGTCAGCATGTCGTACACAGGAGGGACAAATCCTGGAATCAAGTTTTGGTCAGCAATTTTGCCAGAAAACGCACTTAAAAAGCCGAGATCGCCTTGAGGGCTTTTTACTAGTAATACGCCAAACATTTTGCCTCGCCCCGTTTCTTCATTAACCAAACCAAAATCGTGTTCGAAGTCGGTTTGCGCTAATAAGTGCTGTTGCAATTGCTTTGCGGCCATAACGCAAAGAGGATGCGGCGTGTAGTAGAACGGAAACGTAAACTGCGTTGGCAATTCATAGCCAGAAATATCAGCAGTAAAACGAGTAAAACAATGTTCAGGCGAGTGCATGGTGGGTATCCGCGAGAGTAAAAAATCGAGCGAGGATTGTACCTGTTTGAGTCAGGATTGCCATGTCGGTGTTGGCACTCGCTCTTGGATTAAGAACAAGAGCGAGTGGGGAAGAGCTTATCGCAGTTTTTGTAATGCAAGCTTCCACTGTGCCGGTTTGTCGTAGTAGGCCGAGTGCGGCAAGGTCAAGTACTCGCCATTTACTTCTGCAATCAGGGTTGGATAACCACCAACGTGTAACTGTCGCATCAATTGTCGGCTAGAGCGAATTCTCTCATCTAGTTCGGCTTCGCTTAACGCCATGTTTTGCTCCCACGCATCACTTGTTAAACCTAGCGATTCTGCAATGGCTTTGAGCGTCGATGCTTCATTCACTTTTAACCCGAGCTGATAATGCGCAGATTGGATGGCCTTTAGCATGTGCCATGGATTCAGCCCCATTTTCTCCGCACTCAAGATCGCTTGTGTGGGTAGATAAGAATCAAGAACAAACGCATCTTCGCTTTTCACGCGTTGCAGATATGCTTCACCAAACGTTGCTCCGGTTTCGGTTGCGATACGAGCGTCACTGTTGATGATGTGCTGACGAAATTCAGATTCAATCGCGCGTTTCTCAATCATACCGCCGGGATGAAGCTCTACCTTAAATTGAGAGGTGTCCATCAAGGCTTCGATGAGTGGTGATGCCCCGTAGCACCAACCACACATGGGATCGAAGAAGTAATGCACGGTTACCATGACATTTCACCAGTATGCACTTTCGCACCGATTTCTAGCGCGATTGGCAATTGAGCTTCTGGGTATTTCGCTGACATGGTGTCAATGAGTTGAGCGCTGTTATTGCTGTGTTTTTTCGCTTGCTGAAAATCCTGCAAGTATTGTTGCGAGTAGCGAATGGTGTCTGCGTTCAGCTTTGAGCCTGTTTTCATGTGACCAGGAATGACCACTTGAGGTTTAAGCGCAAGCATCTCGCTAAGTTGCTGCTCCCAAGCATTGATGGCGGTTTGGTCAGCGGCATCTGCCATCCACAAATGTACGTTTGAGTACACGGCTACGTTACCTAGAATCGCTTTGTTATCTGGAATCCATAGGTAAGGGCGGTGTGCTGATGTGCCATGGTTACCACGAATTTCAATCTTATGACCTTCTAGCTCCAATGATGCTTTATCGTACGCGACAGGGATCACTGGTTTTACCGGTGCGTTTGCGCCAAGCTTTGGTCCCCAGTACGCCAGCTTTCCAGCCAATTTCTCTTTAATAATTTTTTGAACCGCAGGCGTTGTGATGATCTGCGCATCAGGGAACTGTTGGTGTAAGGCCTCTGCGCCAAAGTAGTAATCTGGGTCCGCTTGACTGATAAAAATGGTTTTAAGTGTTTTGCCTGAGTCCAGCACTTTAGCGGCAATGCGCATCGCGTCAGCTTTGGTGAATCCAGTGTCGATAATCATGGCGTCAGTCTCACCGTATACCAAGGTTGAGTTTACGTGGAAGCTGTTACCGTCGGCGTTGTAAACCTCAAGAGTAAGGGGAGAGTGGTTTGCCGCTAGAACAGGGCTTGCCATTAAAATGGATGCAGCAATCAAAGTGAATTTTTTCATAATAAGCTCCTAAAGAATTTGGGGCCAAGCGACCATGGCTTGGGAACGGGAGCTATATTAGGAAATTGATACGCTCGGAAAAATACACAATAATGTGCATCACTATTTCTTATTTCGATCAAATGTATGGACAGAGTAACGGCAGCAAGAGTATTTGTAGATGTGGTGTATTCTGGCAGTTTTACCGCGACCGCCGAGCGGTTAGACATGTCTCGGCCAATGGTAACTCGTTATGTAGAGGCGATGGAGAACTGGCTGCAAACTCGTTTGTTACACCGCACCACGCGCAAGGTGTCCCTCACCACCGCAGGGGAGCGCAGCTTGCCTCAGATTGAGCGCTGGTTAAAACAGGCCGATACATTAACGTCGAACATTGCCGTTGATGGTGAGCTGTCCGGAAAAATCCGTCTTGCGTCTAGTACTTCATTTGGATTCTCACAGTTGATCCCCGTAGTAAACAGTTTTATGCAAAAGCACCCCAAAGTGTATATCGACATAGATCTGCAAGATTCAGTGAGTGATCTAACCGAACAACGCATCGATCTGGCGATCCGAATTGCGTCAGATCCCGATCCTTCTTTGATTGGTAAGCCGATTGCGGTGTGCGAATCGGTGTTGGTAGCATCACCGCAATATTTACAAACTCACCACGCGATCGCGCATCCGCGAGATTTATCTTCACACGACTGTTTGGGATACAAAAACTTTGAGCGTCACGTGTGGCATTTGTCTCAGGGCGACCAGTTCGAATCGGTGGGAATTGAGTGTCGCCTAACCAGCAATGAGGCCACGGCGTTATTGCATGGCGCTTTACAAGGCATGGGTATTTCGATGTTGCCAACTTACTTGAGCAATATCTATCTCAAATCGGGTCAGCTTGAGTCGGTGTTGCCGGATTGGAAGCCAAATGATCTCAACATTTACGCGCTGTATTCATCACGTAAACACTTGTCTCCTGCAGTGAGAGCTTTCATCGATCACAGTGAAGATTACTTTAAACAGCATCCTTGGTAATAGCGAAAGGCGTCGTCATCCCGACTTGAGATTCATACAAGATCCTGTACCTTACATGGATATATTTTCGCAGCGTCATTTAGAGTTTTAGTTAATGTCACAAGTTCGCATCAAATTTATTGCTTCCGATATGGATGGCACATTGCTTGACCAATACGGTCGTTTGGATCCGGAGTTTTTCGATCTGTTTTTGCAACTGGAAGAGCAAGGTATTTTGTTCTCCGCTGCGTCTGGTCGTCAGTATTACAGTCTGCGAGACACGTTCGCGCCAATCAAAGACAGACTGTTGTATGTGGCTGAAAACGGCACCTTAGTGATGTACCAAGACAAAGAGCTCTACAGTTGTACCATTCCTAAAGCGGAAGTGTTGGAGATTGTGAAAGCGGCTCGTGAGATTGACGGGGCGAACATCGTATTGTGTGGCAAGCGCTCGGCGTACATCGAAACGCATGATCAGCAATCGCTGGAAGAATTTCAAAAGTACTACCACCGCTGTGAATATGTGACGGATTTGCTTGAGGTCGAAGACGAGTTTATTAAGGTAGCAATTTGTCACTTTGACGGTTCGGAAGAGCTCCTGTTCCCGACCATGAACGCGAAGTTTGGCGCAACGCATAAAGTCGTAGTGAGCGCAAAAATTTGGCTGGATGTGATGAATGCCGAGGCGTCTAAAGGCGCGGCCATTCAGCACCTTCAAGAGACGATGAATTTTACTCCGGCAGAAACCATGACGTTTGGTGATTACCTCAATGACCTCGAAATGCTGCAAGTCAGTGAGCATTCGTACGCGGTTGCCAACGCGCACGAAGAGATTAAGAAAATTGCTCGTTATTCTGCGCCAAGCAACCAAGAGGCTGGGGTACTCAAAGTGATTAAAGAGAAAGTGTTAGCGAAGTAACGCTCATTTTTTCGATGTTATTTTCTTCTTCACGTAAAAAGTCCCGCAGTGTATGCGGGGCTTTGTTTTTTTGGGGGGAGTAAGGTTCCCGTTTTAGCGTACGTACTTGGCGGTTGCACTGACTAAAAAGTGTTGCAATTTCCCGTCTGATTTTGGCACCCACAAGTCGTTATGATAATGGTAAATACGGCCATTGACGGTCACAGACAAGGTATTATCACCCGTTTGCTCCATGCGAATAAACTGATCCGAAGTGACCAAAAACGGCTCTTGCTCTTCAATGCTCTGGCCCGTTGCCAATACGAAGTAGCCGAATCGGTTGCCAGCATCCGGATCGGTTGAGTAGATTCGATGTCCAACGAGGCTGTAGTCGTCGTTGAGTACCTGCTCAAGCGTTTTTTGCCCGATGGTTTCGTGCGATGGAATAAATACCCAAGCCAACACACCTGCCGCAATGACTGCCAGTAGAAGCAGTACTTGCATGAACTTTCTCATCATATATACCGTTTAACGTTGAAATTTCATTTTGTACATGCGCTTATCCGCTATGCTGATAAGAAAGTCAACATTGTCACTGTCTTTAGGGTATTGCGCTAAGCCCATGCTTGTTGAAAGTGTTGAGACTTTATCGGAGTTTAATATTTGTGCATCAAAGACGGTATTTATCTGCTCACGTACGTTCTCTTCATTGAGATGTTCACCTTCAAGGATAACCGCGAACTCATCTCCTCCCATGCGATAAACAGTAAAATCATTGAGTGTCATAGAATTAAGCCGCCTAGCGATTTCCCGCAGTACAGTGTCGCCAACTTGGTGTCCGTGTGTGTCGTTGATTTCTTTAAAACCATTTAAATCTAGAATCCAGAGAGAAAAGGGCCTTTTTTCTTGAGTAAATTTGTTTAGGGTAATGAATAGTGCATTGCGGTTCCCTAGGTTCGTCAAAGGGTCGCTTAGCGCCAATTTTCTATGAAAATGGGATTCACGATAAAAGAAATAAGTTAGAGAGATAATCGACAAAACGAACGTCGCAAACAACATATATTGTGCTTGCATTAAGCGCTGGGTTTGACCTTTTTGTGCTTCATAAGCTTTACTACTTAGACGGAAGTTTTGATTAACGAAGTCTATTAAGCCTAAATATAGTGTTTGAGTTGAACGATAAAATGCAGCTGCAGCTTGGCTATCACCTGTTCTAGCTTCTACTAGTTGTTTTTCTAGCTCTTTGAACTCTTCAAAAAGGTTAATGAAGTAAAGGTGCATGTTGTTCCGAGAAAAGAACTTATTGGCTTTCGTGCTACTGGTCAATAAGTCAAAGCGACTCCACGCTAACTCGTATTGAAGCTCTGCACCGTCAATATTCAATACGTTTTCATCTAACCGTCTGGCCTCGCCGACAAGTTCTGATAGTTCTTTGGAGAGTTGGAATAAAAACCAAGTCGCTTGTTTTTGTTCGTTATTAAAATTTTGTGAGAGTGAACGTGTTTGCTGTAAAAGCACGACATTCGCGAGAAGCAAAGAAACGGCAAACACCACCAGCAGCATTTTGCTGGTGGTAGAATATTGCAATATTCTTTGTTTCTTAGAATAGGGTTCTGATAACTTCATTCTTATTATTTTTCTTTTATTTCATTTACTTGCCATACCATTTGCGCATGATATTTATTGTAGTTTAGCTCTGGATAGAGATTGAGTGGATATATCACCCAGAAAGGGCCTTTATTCCTGACTTTTATGTAATTCTGATCTTGTTGATAAGCCAGTATTGGTTGATATCGAAGAATATCTTGTCGGGACAATGTCGAGTGATAGTCGTTTAAGCTGCTGATATCAACCTGCTCTGGTACCTTTCCGTAGACGTGTGTAAGAAGCGTGCTGAGTTTAACGCCTAAAAATTCTGACGAGGCAGGAAGCCAAGGCAATGTCATCGTGTAGCTAGTGGTAGGTAAAGCTTGGATCTCTTCCAGTTCCAGTATGACACTAGGCTGCTGGCTACTACTAAATACGATCGTATTTGCAGACAAGAATGGCGCAACAAAAAACAGACCTAGCGCGACTATCTTTTTCATCATATGCCCTTTTGAGTTTTATTCTTTTTTCTTAGCTAGGACAAAGGTGCTAGCGGTAATTTATTTATAATTATAGAGCCAACCGGATGAGATTTTATAATACGTTATGTTTCAAAAATAACTGTCGGTTTACGTCACGTCAAGGTTATTAAGTTGCTTCTTAATTAAAAGCTCAGAGTATTGGGATGATGGTAGAGTTTCGTAATGATTTCGCGGTATTTAATTGGTTTTTAGTGCAACTTTGTGTCATTTTTAATAAAGATACTGTGTCGGAAATGAGAATTTAATAAGGCGAGAAATGGATGTCGAATTTGTTCTTAAGTTACATTATTTTACATATTTAAATCATCGATATTCAGATATGTATTTGTTAGTACGTAAAGAAAATAAAGTCACCTAGTTTTGGTGACTTTATTTTTTATTTCATGAGCTTACTTAAATTAACTATGCAAACAAATATTTTGCATGGAAGTTGAGGTGCTCTTCAATAAAGCTTGAGATGAAGTAATAGCTATGGTCATAGCCTGGTTGCATTCTCAAGGTTAGGTTTGAATCGTGTATTTTTGCCGCAGCAATCAGCGCTTCCGGTCTAAGCTGCTCATTTAAGAAGCCATCAGCATCACCTTGATCAACCAAAATTGGTAATGGTGATTGTTGTTGTTTTAGAAGTTCACTTGCATCGTATTGCTTCCAGCTTTCAAGCTCCTTGCCTAAGTAAGCAGTAAAGGCTTTTTGTCCCCAAGGGCATTGCATTGGGTTACTGATTGGACTGAACGCTGAAATAGAACGGTACTGTTCTGAATTTTTCAGACCAATGGTGAGCGCTCCGTGGCCGCCCATACTGTGACCGGAAATTGACTTCACGTCAGAGACTGGGAAGTTACTTTCGATGATCGCAGGCAACTCCTCAGTCACATAGTCGTACATACAGTAATGCAGTGACCAAGGTGCTTGCGTCGCATTAAGGTAAAAGCCAGCTCCTTTTCCTAGGTCATAGCTTTCGTCGTCAGCGATACCTTCGCCTCTCGGACTTGTGTCTGGTGCAATGATCGCAATGCCAAGCTCGGCCGCCATACGAAATGCGCCCGCTTTCTGCATAAAGTTCTCATCGGTACACGTTAAACCAGAGAGCCAGTATAGCGCGGGTACGGGATTTGATTTCGTTGCGTTAGGTGGCAAGAATATCGCGAAGCGCATGGTGCAGTTTAGGGCATTGGATTCGTGTGTATATTGCTTGTGCCAACCGCCAAACACTTTGGCTTGGCTTACATTTTCAATGGTCATGAATAAACTCTCTAATTAGCAGAAGGAATTCAGGCTCCCCAAAAGGAGAGCCTGAGGCAGCATTATTGATCCATATGGATAACTGTTCGGATGCTCTTACCTTCATGCATCAGATCAAACGCTTTGTTGACGTCTGCTAATCCCATTGTGTGGGTAATGAACTCCTGTAAGCCGAATTCACCAGCCATGTAACGGTTTACGATTTCTGGAAGCTCAGAGCGACCTTTAACGCCACCGAAAGCGCTGCCACGCCATACACGACCAGTTACCAGTTGGAATGGACGAGTTGAGATCTCTTGACCTGCACCAGCAACACCAATGATGACTGACTCACCCCAACCTTTGTGACAGCACTCAAGTGCTTGGCGCATCACGTTTACGTTACCGATACATTCGAATGAGTAGTCAACACCACCGTCTGTCATTTCAACAATCACTTCTTGAATTGGCTTGTCGAATTTTTGTGGGTTGATGCAATCAGTTGCACCAAGTTGTTTCGCTAGGTCGAATTTGCTTTCGTTGATGTCTACACCGATGATGCGGCTGGCACCAGCCATGCGAGCACCGATGATTGCAGAAAGACCGATACCGCCGAGACCAAAGATTGCCACTGTGTCGCCTTTTTCAACTTTAGCTGTGTTTAATACCGCACCCATACCAGTGGTTACGCCACAACCTAGAAGACAAACTTCTTCAAGTGGTGCTTCTTTGTTTACTTTCGCTAGTGAGATTTCTGGAAGAACCGTGTACTCAGAGAAAGTAGAACAACCCATGTAGTGGAAGATAGTTTCGCCGTTGATAGAGAATCGGCTTGTGCCATCTGGCATTAGGCCTTTACCTTGCGTTTCACGAACGGCCTGACATAGGTTCGTTTTGCCAGATTTACAGAACTTACACTCACCACATTCAGCAGTGTAAAGTGGGATAACGTGGTCGCCAACTTCAACGCTTGTTACGCCTTCGCCAACCATTTCAACGATACCGCCACCTTCGTGACCAAGGATTGAAGGGAAGATACCTTCTGGATCGTCACCTGATAGTGTGAATGCGTCAGTGTGACAAACACCAGTTGCTACGATGCGTACTAGCACTTCGCCGGCTTTTGGAAGTTGTACATCAACTTCTTCCATTTTAAGCGGCTCACCTGCAGCCCAAGCGACCATTGCTTTTGATTTTATGTGAGTTTGACCAGGTTTGATTTCAAGCGACATTGGATGTTTCCTTTATATTTTCAGTATATGGAGTGACGTAATAAGCGTAGTTAAGGTTTGCTTACCGCGCTTCGTCGTTTTGTTGGTGCTCATTTTAGGTGTTTCAGTAAAAATGATAATCCGTCCATTTTGAAAATGATTTTTACATATGCGTAATAATGATAAGGTGAGCGTGTAAAAAGAGTGCGATGCCTCCTTAAAGCGGAAGGGAAATGGAAAAGGTGATTGACCTGAAGTTAGATAGAGGGGCTAAAGTAGAAAACTGTCAAACCATCAGCTAAGTAAGAGTGATTATGAATAAGACGGATCTGAGTGCCTATTTAACCAAGCTAGGCTTGCCTAGTGAATTGCCCGCCGATTTGGAGTCATTGCACAGAATTCACGTGGCGCAGCATCGTTGCCTGCCGTTTGAGAATTTTGACATCGCATTGCAGCGAGGCGTCTCTGTTGAGATTGAAGATATTATTCAAAAAACCGTGTACCACTCTCGCGGTGGTTACTGCTTTGAATTAAATGGTTTAATGCTTGATGTGCTCAACACTCTTGGGTTTGAAGCGCGAAGTTTGCTAGGGCGTGTACATGTGTCTGGTACACCAACAGGTCGTAGTCATCAAATCACGTTAGTGACGTTAGAGGAACAAACATGGATTGTCGATGTGGGTTTTGGCTCCAATACCCCTCGAGCGCCATTGCCATTTATCCTTGACCAAGTGATTCAGACGGATTTACAAACCTTCCGTTTTGTCAAAGATGCTCAGTTTGGTTATTTCCTCCAAGTGCTTTCAACCGATGGAACGGACACGTGGAACAATCTATACAGCTTTGACCTAGAGTTTGTGTTTGCTGGTGACATTGCATGTGGCAACTTCTTTACCTCGACTTCGCCTAATTCACGTTTTACTAGCGCAAGAGTCGCTGCTAGAGCGACAGAAAGTGGGTTGGTGACGCTGCTTAACTACACACTCAGATGCACCAATCATGAAGAGCTAACAGAAATAGAGCTAGAGCCAGGTCAAACCTACCTGGATGCGTTGAAAGAATATTTTGGCATTGAGCTTGATGCGCAATACGACGATCTTCGTCCGTTACCTGACGCGTAAAGTTTTCCAGTTTTCAAAGCGTAGCGCGACGAGAACAATGTAATCACTATTTGTCTAGAAGAGGTCGACAGGAATACAGCATGGCGAATTGGGAAGGAGTCAGCGAGTTTGTTGCCGTAGCGGAAACTAACAGCTTTACAGCTGCCGCGGCTAAACTGAAAACGTCAGTGGCACAAATCAGTCGCCGCGTATCGGCACTTGAAGAGCGTCTTGCGGTTAAGTTACTGCATCGCACGACGCGAAAAGTTTCTCTGTCTGAAGCTGGACAGCTTTATTATCAGCAGTGCAAACATTTGGTCGAAGGGCTAGAACTAGCTGAGCTTGCTGTAACGCAAATGCAAACCGAACCGCGAGGTTTGCTGCGTGTGACAGCGCCTGTGACCTATGGGGAAATGAACCTCGCACCGCTCTTGCATCAGTTTTTGGAGAAGTACCCGCGTGTGGATCTCGATTTAGTTCTGACCAATCAAAAACTGGATTTGATAGAGCAAGGGGTAGACGTGGCGATTCGTCTTGGCCGCCTGCAAGATTCCAGCATGATCGCAAAGCGTCTTTCGTCGCGTCAAAATTACGTGTGTGCTAGCCCTATGTATTTGGAGCGATTTGGCGAGCCTCACACATTATCCGAACTGGCTCGACATCAGTGCTTGGTTGGTTCGGTCGATTATTGGCATTTTAAGGAAAATAAACGCGATAAGTCTTTGCGCGTGTCGGGGAGGATTAAATGCAATAGTGGTTTTGCGCTAATGGGCGCCGCCAAACGTGGTTTGGGTTTAGTGCAGTTGCCGGACTATTACGTTCAAGAAGCCCTAGATAACGGTGAGCTAGTCGAGGTGCTGACCGATTACCGAGACGACCGTGAAGGCATTTGGGCACTGTATCCACAAAGCCGAAATTTATCGCCCAAAGTGAGGTTGTTGATCGACTTTTTAGCGCAGGAACTAGCGGATTAGAGTTTTCATGAACTTTAATACAACTGAAGTTGCTAAAACGCCCGGTGATGCCGGGCGTTTTTATTAGGATGAGAGCTGGAATCGAAAAGACATGAATCACTATTGGTTGGATTCCGCGTCTTCACGTTTAATCACTTTGTGCCCATCTTCAGACACGCCTTGCTTCCAATAGCTGCTGATGTAGATGTTCTCGCGATCGACTTCTTTCTCATTGCGGAAATATTGGCGCAGCGCGCGCATTGAATCGAACTCACACGCACACCATACCGAAGCGTTACCGTCTAACCACTCGAGTTCGCGAACGCTATCAGCCAAGGTTTGCTGTTCAGTTAGCCAAATCAACTCCATACCGGCTGGCGTGTTTAGGGGTTGAATGTCGGCTGGAGACATCACGCTGATCACAGCGTAGCCTTTGGCCTCTTCTGGCAGCGTACGAATTTTCGCAGAAAGTGCTGGAAGTGCTGTCATATCGGCAGCCATGAAGAACCAATCCGCCTCAGTATTTAAGTTGGAGATGCTACCTGGCCCAACAATGCTGATCGTGTCGCCTTTTTGCGCGGCCATTGCCCAACGCGCTGCAAATCCGCATTGCAGATCTTGCGTTACGTGTCGGACGAAATCCACTTCGATTGAACTGGTTTCTGGATGAAAGCGTCGGATAGTGTAGGTGCGCATGATTGGTCGGTCGTCTTCTGGCAGGATGCTCAGATCCGCGCCGCCCATATCGTTAAACAGTAATTTGATGTAACTGCCTTCGCAGTCACGAGGAAAGTGGCTCAGCGCCTCACCTTGCAAGGTAATGCGCTGCATGTTTGGAGTGATGGTTTCTGTGTCTGTGACAACAAGCGTTTTAGGTTGAGGCTTCTTTTTCATTGTTACTTTACTCGATAATTATTCTCTTTCTCATTTAAAGATTATCAAGTTCCCTAACAAGAGGGTAGCGTCTTTAAACAAATTTACACTGTGAATTAACGCCAAAGCCTCAAGCAAAATGCAGTATCTGTCCTTTCCCAATTACGTAAAGTGAGTCGTTTTTTAACCCAAAATAGACTTATATCATTGGAATCGTAGACAAAAGCAACAGCGCAGCCATGCTGTAGTTGAACCCCTTAACGCGTTTATCGGTGGTCAACCAACGCTGCAATTGCATACCTGCCGCCGTCCAAAATGTTACCGATGGCAAGTTGGCTAAACAGAAGATACCGGCGATAAAAGTCAGTTCGAGCCATGCACCGCCACTGCTGTATACCGTAATGGCCGTCAACGCCATCGACCAACCTTTTGGGTTCACCCATTGGAATGCAACAGCCCCTAAAAAAGACATCGGGCGAAAATCGTGTTTTGCTTCGGTTTTGTCGCTGGTGGCGATTTTGTACGTCAAGTACAGCAAATAACTCAAGCTCAATACTTTTAAAATCGAGTGGGTTAGCGGGTAGGCATGGAACAGGCTCATCAAGCCAATACCCACCAAAATTAGCATGGCACCAAAGCCGAAGGTAATGCCCAACATGTGTGGGATAGTGCGTTTAAAGCCGACATTTGCCCCTGAGGTCATCAACATAATGTTATTGGGACCCGGCGTAAAAGTGGAGACAAAAGCGAACAACGCCAAAGCGCCCAGTTGATGATATTCCATAGATTGTTCCTTGAATCAGTTCTCGATAAGTAAAGAACAACTATAAGTAGAACTGAGGTCAATATTGTGCTTTTATTTGATGATTAGAAACTAAATAAGCAATGAAACATCATCATGGATAGATTTGACGAAAGAATATTGCAAGTACTCAAACGAGACGGAAGAATCTCCAATGTGGAGCTGTCGGAACGCGTTGGTTTATCTCCGTCTGCAACCTTACGCCGAGTGCAAGATTTAGAGCGTAAAGGCGTGATCAAAGGCTACCGAGCGGTACTGGATAATCAGCAACTTGGCGTGGGTTTTGTCGCTTATGTGTCGATTGGTTTGGCCTCGCACTCTAAGCAGGCGCAGTTGGGTTTCGAAGAGCATGTGCGTTTTGTAAACGAGGTGGTGGAATGTCACAACATCACTGGTGCGAACGAGTATTTGCTGCGTGTGGAAACGCAAGATCTCGCCGCTTATAAAGCGTTTCACGCTGATGTGTTGGGTGAGTGCGAACACGTCAAGTCGATCACAACCATGGTGGTGATGGACACACCAAAAGACGAGCGCTAGCCAAACGAGAGTGACAGTTTTTGTGGCACACGAATTTGAAGTGACTCGAAAGAGTCAGTCGAGTATGAGAATGGTTCACAACAAATGCTGGAAAGCAGATGGCACTCTTACAATTTCCATATTTATTCTCACCTTCTAAATAATCCCATCCTGCTAGTTTTGCTTAAACCGCTTGTGTTTCAGAGCGGCGAGTCAGCAAAATTAAGGATGAACGATGAAATCACATGTAACACTTCCTCTTTTGAGCTTAAGCGCTGTTGCCGCATTGAGCTCATTTAACGTCAACGCCCACGGCTGGGTAGAATTTCCAAGTGCTCGTCAGAATACGTGTTATTTAGACGGTGGTTTTTGGACCAACGAGATCCCTAACCAAGCGTGTAAAGCGGCTTTTGAAGAATCTGGCGCGTATCCGTTTGTGCAGCGTAGCGAAATTGCAGCAAACGTACCAAATTACCGAGATATGGAGCATGTGAAAGCCGTGGTTCGCGACGGTGAGCTATGTTCTGCTGGCGATGCAGCTAAGAAAGGCTTGAACATTCCTTCTCCAAACTGGCAGCGCACCAATGTTACGCCAGATGCAAATAACCAGATTGAATTGGTGTTTTACGGCAAAGCGCCGCACAACCCATCGTACTGGGAATTCTATCTCACCAAGCCAACTTATGATGATTCAAAACCTCTTACTTGGAGTGATTTAGAGCTGATCGACACCGCAGGTGATGTGTATGTTGATGCGGAAAAACGCTACCGTATTCAGGTGACTTTCCCTGCTGATCGTTCCGGCGATGCGGTGCTTTATACTCGTTGGCAGCGCATTGATGTCGCTGGGGAAGGCTTCTACAACTGTAGTGACATTACGTTAAACGGAACGGGTACGACGCCACCGACTGACCCTGTTGATCCAACCGAACCAGGCAACAATCTGACATCTCTAGGCTACTTTGTTCAGCAAGGTTTTGGGCCAGTAGAGTCTGGCGATACGGTGCGTTTCCGTACGTTTAATGCGACGGGGAATGAAATTGTCGATATTTCACTATCAATCAGCGCAAACAATACGGCGACTTGGGCTGCAGAAATAGCAGATCAATTTAACGCGCAGCAAACGGGCGATTGGTATGTTGGCATTTGGCATCAAGAGATGAACCACTACATGTTCGATAGTAAGAACGTGAATGCAAACCAAGTATTAGCGCCAAGTGCAGACTTCAGTTATGCGTTGTCACTGATCAAAGCGGATGTACCGCCACCAGTTGAACCAACCAACTTGTGGGACAAGACGGCCGTTTACAACCAAGGTGATGTGGTGACACACAACGGCAAAGAATGGACTGCCCAGTGGTGGACGTCTGGTGAGGAACCAGGCACAACGGGTCAATGGGGTGTATGGCGTTAAGCCAGTTATTTGGGCCCTGAACAGTAAACCCTTCTCATGTGAGAAGGGTTTGTTTTTTCAGTCTAAAACGATCACTTTGGTTGAGTGGTTGTCTTGAAAATCAGAGCACATATCGTTATTCGCTTGCTCTCCACTCGCTCCAGTTGAGCATCGCGTAGTCTGCCAGTTTTAGCATCGGAATGTCTTCGTGCGTATCACCGTAGGCATAAATAGACGCAAACTCGTCGAGCGAAAACGTGGCCCTAACGCGCGAGACTTTTCTTTCTAAACTGCAATCACCTTGCTGGTAAAAGCCACTCAGTTTTGGCTGTTCTGAGATCAGTTCACTGCACAGCAAGTGGTAACCGTTCACTTCACACCAAGGCTTGAGATATGCATTGAGTGATGCCGACACCACCACAATGGTATCGCCTCTGTGTTGATGCCACGCCAACCTTTCCATCGCTTCTGGCCGTAAGTACAGCGGGATCACTTCATGGGCAAACTGAGTGCCAATCGCTTCAATTTTCTGCGTTTCTTTCCCTGAAAATGCAATAAAACTGCTGAGAGGGCGCATAACACGAGCGGGTAACACTCCGAGTTTGTACAGCGCATAAAATGGCATGATAGCGACCTTTCCTACTCGTTTGCGCAGGCCATAAGCAGAATAGTGGAGGAAAAGGCTAAACATATCCTCTCGGGTGATGGTGCCATCAAAATCAAACAGTGCCAGTGACGGCTTAGTAGTATCGAGCAAACTCAGCGCCTATTTTTGGGTTTAAGATCGTTTTGTGTTTATTGATAAAACACCGCCAACCAGATGGTTTCTTGCGTTGGGTCAGTCCAGCTCACTTTGTGTTTGGTATGAGCTGGAATCGTAACGTGATCGCCTGCCTCAAGTCGTTGCACTACACCTGATTCAAAAGTCAGCTCTCCAGCTCCTTTAAGAACCAAGACCCATTCATGTTCTTCTTGATCGTACCAGCCACTTTCGGGCGAGGTTTGCCCTGTTGAGACAATGCGTTCTATACGCAGGTTTTTGTGGGTCAGCAGGTCTTCGAACACTTCCTCGTCGAGGTTATTCGGTAAGTCTTTAAACAGGTTCATGGCCTTTCCTTAGAGAATGATCAGTCCAAAAGGCGCAAGCAATTGCTCTTGTTGCCAATCACAAATTTTAACACCAAACAGAGAAACGCGGCGAACATCCAGCCCGTCTAGTTCGACATGAGTCAGATCACACTGCTCAACGTTAAAGGTTCCCCATTGTTCTGGCGAGAATTCGCAGCGAGATAAATCCGAGCCTTTGAGAGTTGCCCCTGCGAGGTTCGCACCGTTCCAACGGTTTTCAAAGAGGTCACATTTTTCTAGTAACACTCGCTCGAAGTTACAGTAGGTGAGGTTGCAGCCAGTAATAAAAGCAGAACAGAAAAACATGGTGTTACTGACGCGATTAGCAAAGTTCGCACCTTGGAAGTTTGCCCCTTTGAGATCGCACTTACGTAGCTCCAAGCCCATACAATTTGCGCCGTTAAACAGGCTCATCGCCAACATGCAGTTCGTAAAGCTAGCGTCTTTTAAGTTCGCGAAGCGAAAACTACACCCTTCTAGCGCTTTGGATTCGATAAAGCGACAGTCGATGAACTTAGCATCGCGCAGATCGGCATGGTCGAAACAGCACATATAAAAGTGGCAGTTTTTAAAGGTAGCATTCTGAAAATCGTGATGAGAAAAGTTTTCTCGTTCAAAAATGAGATCGGTTTTTAACATGTCTTCTCCTTAGTTGCGAGCAGACTAGCACTCCAAGTGACTGATTTTCCAGAAAAATAACTTCTTGTATTTCAGTGTTTTACAAACCCCTCAAATCGCGATTTTAAGGGGTCAAACGAGCTTTTTAAGTGGGTTGTTTTTTGAAAATAGAAGACGTAGAGGACGAAAAAAGTTTTTGCTGGCTACGAGCCTTAACGAGAGGATTCGCATTTATGGGTATGCATGGCAACTCACACGCACAGTTTGCATTACAGAATTGTATCCTATTTGCATAATTTGTTGATCAATATGGCGTTTCTCCATACAAAAAACCTATATTTTTCACAAATTGATTTCCATCAAAATAGTAGGGTTTCTATGTGCTAGATTGCGCACAGCTCAAAAAGATATAGATACCCGTGTGCTTCAAGGCGCTGAGTTTACTTGAAATCTCAGATCAGTTAGCAGGCACCCCTTTGGGTACGACATAACGAAGCCCTACGAAAGGAAATAAAAATGAAAAAAACAATCTGCAGTCTAGCAGTGGTTGCTGCACTCGTGTCACCAAGTGTTTTCGCTCATAAACAAGGTGACTTCGTTCTTCGTGTTGGTGCGGCGTCTGTCGTTCCAAATGACAGCAGTGATAAGATTCTTGGTTCTCAAGAAGAGTTAGAAGTTGACTCAAATACGCAGCTTGGTTTGACGTTTGGCTACATGTTTACAGACAACATCAGTTTAGAGCTTCTAGCAGCAACACCATTCAGCCACGATATTTCAACAGACTTGTTAGGTCTTGGTGATATCGCGGACACCAAACACCTTCCACCAACGCTTATGGTGCAGTACTACTTTGGCGAGCCACAAAGTAAGTTCCGTCCATACGTGGGTGCAGGTCTCAACTACACCATGTTCTTTGATGAGGGCTTCAATAGCACGGGTAAAGGCGCTGGTCTTTCAGATCTTAAGTTGGATGATTCATTCGGTCTAGCAGCGAATATTGGTGTGGACTACATGATCAACGATCAATGGTTCCTCAACGCTGCTGCGTGGTACGCAAACATTGAAACAGAAGCAACTTACAAAGCAGGTGGAGAGAAGCAAAAAACCGACGTCAAAATTAACCCTTGGGTATTTATGATCAGCGGCGGTTACAAGTTCTAAGAAAAACCAGTAGTTACACGCACATTACTATTATTGGCATGACTTTGGGGGCGGTTACGGGGACTGCCCCTCTTTTTTATCCTCGTTTTGATTGCACATCATTTACTCAACTTAGCAACATGCAAAATTGGATCTTTACCTTGCAGATCATTTTATTGTCCGAAGATCGAAAAGTCCTACACTGATCACATAATTGAACAAGTGGACAATATAAATGAGCGACGACATCGCGAAGCATTCTTCCGCCAGATCTAAGCTGGTAAAAACTCTTTTCTTCACTCTCTGTGTTATTGCATTTAGTGCGATGTATTGGTCTTGGCAGTATTCTGACAGTCATCCAAGCACGGAAGATGCCTACGTTAGGGCAAAAATTTTGTCGGTAGCGCCTCAGGTAAAAGGCCAAGTGGTTTCCGCGGATGTCAAAGACTTCCAATCTGTTAACAAAGGTGACCTACTGCTGAAGATAGATTCACGCCCATATTTGTTGGCAGTGAAGCAAGCAAAAGCGGCATACCAATTGGCGGTCCAGCAACATGACGTTGCCGATAAGCAGGTAACTGAAGCTGTTGCGGGCTTAGATGCGGCGCGCTCTAACCTGATAGAAGCGCAAGTGGAGTACAAACGTACGGATTCCTTGGTGAAACGCAAACTGGCGTCGAACCAAGATTTAGATACGGCAAAAAACAAACTAGCCAATGCCCAAGCGAGCCTGGAGCAAGCGCGCGCGACGGTAGAAAAAGCCATTGCGAACCGTGGTGAAGAAGGCGCAGAGGCTGCGGTTGTTCAACAAGCGGGAGCACAGTTAGCGCAAGCAGAGCTGAACTTGAGCTACACCGACATTACGTCACCAGTGGATGGCATTGCCGGTGAGATCAATACGCACGTAGGCTCGGTCGTTAGCGTGGGTCAAACGTTGTTCCCTGTGATTTTAAAAGACAGCTATTGGGTACGCGCGAACTTTAAAGAAACCGATCTTACTCATATTAAACCTGGCATGCATGCGGATGTGGTGATTGATATGTACCCAGACGTGGTGTGGAAAGCAACGGTAGAACAACTATCGCCTGCGAGTGGTACATCGTTCTCCTTGATGCCACCAGAAAACGCAACGGGTAACTGGGTTAAAATCAAACAGCGTTTCCCTGTACGTTTGGCATTAGAAGTACCGGCCGATGCGCCGCAACTTCGCGTGGGTGCGAGCTCAGAAGTCACCATTGATTTGCAAAGTAGCGTGCAATGAGCCATCAAATTACGGCAGACAAACGGGGGATTGCCACCGTCGCCGTGATGCTTTCTGCCATCATGGTGTTAATCGATATGACCGTTGCGAACGTGTCGCTATCGCACATGATGGGCGCGTTGGGCGCAACGGCAGACCAAATTACTTGGGTGCTGACGGGTTACAGCATGGCGGAAGCGATCTTCATTCCGATGACCAGTTTCTGGGTGTCGCGCTTTGGTGAACGCAAAGTCATGCTGGTTGCCGTGGTCGGCTTTGTGATTGCCAGTGCGCTTTGTGGGCAAGCACAGTCTCTTGAAGAGATGGTGCTATTTCGCATTATCCAAGGCGCTTTCGGCGCGTCGGTGATTCCATTGGCGCAGTCGACGTTAGTGCAGATTTATCCGTATGAGCAAAAAGGCAAAGCGATGGCGATTTTCTCCATCGGCATTTTGCTTGGTCCTATTTTGGGCCCAGTTGTGGGTGGTGTGATCACCGACAACATTAACTGGCGCTGGATTTTTTACATCAACTTGCCATTCGGTTTGATCTGTACCTCTTTGATTTATCGCTATATCCACATCGACAACAAATCCAAACCTAACTTTGACTGGTGGATCATCGGTTACATGGCGTTAGGTGTGGGCGCGTTGCAGTTTGTGTTGGATAAAGGGAATGAAGAAGACTGGCTCGACTCACGCATGATTCAGACGGCGATATTGCTCGCAGTCATGGGATTGGTGATGTGGATCTATCGCAGTTGGAAAACCAAAAGTCCAATAGCGCCATTGTGGCTGCTGAAAGACCGAAACCTTATGGTCTCGTCATTGATGATTGCCGTGGTGTCGATGGCGATGTTTGGCCTGACGACTCAACAACCAATGCTGTTGGAAAGCTTGCTGGATTATCCGGTCTCAACCACTGGTTTATTAATGGCACCGCGTGGGTTGGCGTCAGCGGCGATGTTGATTTTGGTGATTAAGCTCAATCCGCAATTCGATCCCAGAATCAAAATAGTCTTTGGCTTGAGCTGCATCGGGATTGGTAGCTATTTGATGACGCAGTACTCACTGCAGATCGATACATTTTGGATTGTGATGCCGAGTATGATTCAGGGGATGGGGCTTGGTTTAACCTTCTCGACGCTATCCACCTTGGCGTATTTAACGATTCCGAAAGAGCAATCTGTTGCGGCGGCGAGTATTTACAATCTGTTCCGTACCATTGGTAGCTCGTTTGGTATTTCTATCGCCACCACGTTCCAATATCGTGATAGTCAGCAGCAATGGCATGCGCTGGGAGAGGGTATTAATCCTTATAATCCTAACTTGCATGACTGGGCGGCCAATCAGGGGCTTTCTATTACCGACCCGGTTGCGTTAGACCAATACCAACAGATGTTGCAGCAGCAATCGCAAATGGTCGCGTTTGTGCACACCTTCCAGCTTGTGGGAGTGATGTTCGTGATCATGATGCCGATGCTGGTTTTCATTCGGTCGCGTGAATAACATGAAGTTCCGGTGAATAGTGTAAGAGAACGCCTCTCAAGTTGTGTCAGCTTGAGAGGCGTTTTTTATTGGACAGTGCCAGTGAAAGAAGGACGTTTACTCAAATGTCACTTCGTCAAAATGCGGATTGGTTTTGAGCGCGCGCATTGCGACTAATTGTTCAGTCGGAAAGGCGGTGTGCTCACCATCCATATCTAAAAACAAGCACTCTTGTCGCTGCATGTCGTAGCCTGTGTCGAACGCGTTGCCCTGATGAGTTTCACCATTTTTTAGTGTGATCTCGATAGGGAGCTTAAACATACAGGCGATTTCAATAAAATCGTATTGGCTGCAAGTCACCATAGCTTTCTCCTTTCAAACCGACGCAGTATTCAGAAGGTTTGAGAACCGCTTCCTTAATATAGAAAACGTTTGATTGAAACTGAATCTTCATCTTACACCTCATTTTGGTCACGAAATAGACATACACGCACGTTTTAATAAACCTACTGTTGAGCGTTCGCAAGCGAGACAAAACTACGATATGTCTGAAACGATACTTAAGCGCACATACCTAACGAGTGAACAAAAGACACAAAAGCCAAGTTCACTGATTTCCCCTCAAACCTACCATGCGCAGTTGGCGCACCGTGTTCACCACTCGCCTCAATTTGAAAACGGCCGCGTTAAAAACGAGATGCCAAATATCCCTAGCCCGCAATCATTCTGGCAGGTGTGTTGGAGCTATCTTGGTGGTAGAACGCCATTGAGTCCTAACGAACATCTGCCACATTTCCCAATTCAACCTACGCAGTTTGCGCAGAGAAGTGAATCGATGCGCGTTACTTGGCTGGGCCATTCCACCATGCTGGTGGAGGTCGATGGCATTCGAATTCTGACTGATCCGGTATTTGATTACGCTTCTCCGTTCATCGCAAAAGCGTGGTTTGAACGCAATATTCCCAATACCCATGCCAGAGATTGTTTGCCGATTCCTGAAATTATCGTGATTTCGCACGATCATTACGACCATTTAGAAGCATCGACCATACGTTTCTACGCCGATAAACCCGTGACTTTTTATGTACCCTTAGGGGTTGGCAAGCATCTGATAAAGTGGGGCGTTTGCGCAGACAACATCGTGGAATTCGATTGGTGGGATAGCGTGCACTATGCCGGAATCGAACTGATTTGTACGCCTGCTAACCATAATTCGGGTCGTACTTATTTCGATAAAAACTCGACCCTGTGGGCTTCTTGGGTCATCAAAGGCAAAGAAGAGACGCTCTATTTTAGTGGCGATTCAGCTTACGATTCGCACTTTTCCGAGATCGCACTGCGATGTGGACCAATCGACATTGCCTGTTTGGAAGTGGCTGCTGATGTGAAAGGCCAGGGTTATCCGGTCGAAAACTGGGGGCACATGCAGGCTCATCATACCGTGCAAGCGTTTCGCGATTTAAATGCGAAAAAACTGTTGCCCGTGCATTGGGCTACATACGAGCTATTTACTCACCGCTGGGACGAACCGATTTTAGATTTGCTTACCCATTGTCAAAAAGAACATATAACGCTGCTGACGCCAATGCCGGGGGAGAGTTTTTACGTTCATCAAGAACATATAAATAAACAATGGTGGCGAGAAAAAGAAATAGGTGAGCCAGATATAATTTTGACTTAATAATATGTTCTTACTTCAATAATTATTTTAGAAGTTAACCTTGTTATTTTCAGAATATAACAAGGTTTTTTACTCGCTTACTCATCAATCACTTGAGGTTTTAACTCGACGACATTTCCTTCCGGATCATGTATATAGAGTGATCTACCGAACCCTTGTGCGCCATACCGCTTCGCAAACTCTTCGGTTTCAATGCCGCGCGCACGCAGATATTCCAGTAATTCATCCTCGGAAAAAGGCGCCAATTGCAGGCAAAAATGGTCAATATTACGACCATTTTGAACTGGTGGCTTACCGCCGAGTTGGCCCAATTCGCTGTCTACCGTCACTACATCAATCAATGCGTTACCTGCCCTAAGTTGAGTTAAACCAAGTTCCGTTACTTCGCGTTCGACAGGGCAGCCCAAAATGTCTCGATAGAAATGCAACATAGCATCGAGGTTACAGGTCCTTAAAACAACATGATCAAGCGCTTTGATGGCGATTGGATTTTTGGTGGGCATGCTTCACTCCTTTTTGCATTGTGTTGAGGTAAGTATAAAGTGACCTTAAAAGTGGTGAGAGAAATGATCAAATTCCAGATGTTTTTTTGCTAGAGCGAGTGCAGAAACACTGCAACTCAAAGCAAACAAAAAAGGCTAGCGTATTGCTAGCCTTTTGGGATATGGATGGGGCTATTACTCGTAATCAGAAGCGTAAGTTTCTTCGTAAGAGTGTGAGTAAAGCTCGAATAGGTTGCCGAATGGGTCTTCTAGGTAAACCATTTTCGCAGGCTTATTATCGTCTTCTGGGTGGTAACGCATGATGTCCATGCGAACTTTGCCACCTAGTGCTTCGGTGCGTTTGATAGCACCTTCAAAATCGTCTGTCTGTAAACAGAAATGGAAGATACCGATGCGAGAAAAATCCACTTCATGGCGCTCTTGACGTTCTTTCATTTCGAATAACTCAAGGCCGATGCCATCACTTGTCACAAGGTGCGCAATGTTGAAGCCTTTAAAGCCTTCCCCAAAGACCGCAATACACATTCTGCCAATTGCCGTTTCGCGTTCTTCAATCACTTTCGTGTTGCCCATAACGACTTTTAGACCTAGCGCTTGCGTGTAAAACTCAACCGCTTTGTCCATATCTCCGACCATAATACCGACATGATTCATTTTCATTTGTTTGCTCCCAACATGTGTGTTTGAACGTTGTCTTGTTTCGATGTGGGAGAGTATATGGCGTGATGTTGATTACATGAAATTATCATAAATTATAAAAATGATAATTTTATTTAATGCTATGCATGTTGGGATTGAGTTAGTGAGCTAAGGCCTCAACAGCTTGCCTCACCGAGGTGAAATGAATCTTGATAATACACCGTTGCGCGAGGCTGAATTCATGCGATTGGATTAATGACGTAACCTCTTCTACGGACAGCGTTCGTTCTTTTGGGTGTAAAAGAGTGGTGTTCGAACCATTGTTTTTCAATTCAAACGTGTTGCCATTTGAGTCAATAACGTAATCATCTTGCCCAAAAATGAGGGCTTCGCATTCAGAGTCTAAGTCGGACTGGGAATGCGTGTAGATCAGCTCATCGTCGCCGTCTAGTTTTAGCAAGCATGGCCAGCATACTGCGTGGTCTCTCATGGTTAACTCATTATTCATTGTTATTTAGAAACTTGACCCAGGTTGTTGCAAAAACGCTAACTCTTCGGGAGTGCTCTCTCTTCCCAGTATCGCATTGCGATGAGGATAGCGCCCAAACTGGTCGATGATGGCTTTGTGTTTTAGCTCAAAATCGTAGTTATTTTCAAGCCCTGATGCGCAGAACAATTTTTCAGCTTGGACATGAATGAGGCGAGATTCGCTGTGCATAAACGGCATGTACAAAAAGCTTAGCTGCTCAGGCGCTAATTCTTTGTCGTAACCTAACCGAATTGCCTCTTGAGCCAATGCTAATGCGAGTGGGTCTTGTGCAAACGCTTTTTGGGTGTTGCGATACACATTACGTGAAAACTGGTCGAGGACGATGATTTCGGCCAATCGTCCTTGTGCGCTGTTACGCCAATTAAACAGTTCACAACGAGCCGCTTGTTCTAATACCGAGGCAAATCGCGATGTAATACGCTTGTCCAGTTCTGGGTTGTTTTCAAACCAATTTTTGGGCGATAGCTCCTCGAACCAAAATTTGATGACTTCTTGGTACATGGATCTTCCTTCCTATTGCATTAGCTAAAGAATAAAAAGCCAGAAGGCGAGCTCCTGGCTTTCTGCGTGTTATCGACCGTAAGTCTCTATGATGTAATGTTCAAAATCGTCACACATTTGTTCGTCAGAGATGGCGTTGCTTGCCAGCTCTTTACTGCCGTCGACGACTTTAATCGCGGCGTTCAGTGAAGCGACTGATGCTCGCTCTCGCGTCGCAAGTGAGTCGATTTTCTTCTGCTGCACTTCCCATGCCTGTTCTGGCGACAGGTTACACACGTCTGCAAGGTATTTGGCATTGAAGCCTTCGCCAGTCAGGCTGACAATGGTTTCGTTGTGCGACAAGTGATTGCCTGCGTGCCAGTAGTGTTTTGCCAGCAGTGGGCCAATTTCTGGGTTATCCGTCAGGTAACCAAACTTCTCAAGGAAGTATGCACGGGTCTGATACACCGCCATGTGCGCGAGTAGATAACCTTGATACGCACAAGCTGCTTCGTCGGATAGCAAATGTGGAATCGCCATCAGTGGGCGAGGGCTGCATTCCAAACCAAGGATCTGTTTTTCACAATCGCGAGCTAGCTTAGTGATGCGCTCTGGCGTTAACTCGTCATCGCTCAGTTGATACAACGCGCGCTCAAAATATGGCACAACCAAGATGCTACGTTCTTCATAAGCTTTGAATGGCTGACGGCTGTTGATCATTGCTTGAATAATCTCATCAGGAACAGAATTCCCTTCATCATCCAGTGCGTACTGTTTTAGCCAATCGGCATCGGTTAACAGGCTATCACAGAACATCGACTGAGTTTCTGCATAAGCCATTGACGTCGGCGCAAACTCCTGCGAGAAACAAGGCGCGTTCATTTTTACGTTCGCAAAGTGTGCTGCGTGGCCACCTTCGTGGAACAGCGTGTTAATGCCATCGTAGCCGCTGCCCACTTGGTCTGGTTTGGCATTACTGGTGAAGTTCACCTGCGCTGCGACCCATTCGCCTTGATTATAGAAAGAAGGGATAGGGCCGTGGCAGAACCCATTCGGGTACTTACCTTTGCGATCTAGTAAATCCAGCGTTAGCGTCGCACCAGAGTAATCAATATTTAGGCGACCAAATGATTCTACCCAGCGTCTCAGAGATTTTGAGAACGGCACGTATGGGTCAAGGTCACGCATAACGTCACCCGCGAATGAGTAAACAAAGTTGTAGCCTGCTAGTGCGCTTGCGCCTTTCTCTTTCGCCAAGTTTTCTAAGCTGTTTAGATGCGCATCTCGCGTGCGTTGTTCGAAATCTTCCAAAATCTCGAATAGCTGTTCAGAGCTCATCTTTTCCGTTTTTTGCACGGAGTAATCAAAGAAAGTCGCATAACCGAGTGAGCGAGCGAACTGGTTGCGCAGTTTGATCAGCTCTATAAAGCCGTTTTGCAGTAGCCATTGTTCAAGGTTCAGCAACGCTTGATGAGCCGATTGGCGAACTTCTTCATGATTGCTGGTGCGAATGGTTGAGCTTAATACGGGTAGTGAACCTTCTACTTGCTCGCCGTTCTCATCGGTAAATGTTTGTACGTGGTTCTGTTTTTTCTCGAAGAGCTCAGCTTCAAAGGCAATGAGCTGATTTTTCAACGCTTGTGCTTTTTCGCCCTCGATAGCGTGAGATTCAAACATCGCCAGCCAACCAGATAGACCCGTAATGGTTTGTTGTTTCTCTTGTGGGTCGGTAATTGAGTCCGCGGCTTCAAGCTGTTGTTTGATGGCAGTAATTTGCTCGGCGTTGCTTAAAAAGCTTGTCCATGCCGTTTGTGCTTGCGTCGAGCCATCATGGTCATCGCTGATCCCCATGTAAGTTTCCCAAAAGAAATCTTCTTTGGTGCGGTGAATCGCAAGGTAACGTTGATTGAGGTCGTTGAGATAATCCGTTGCGGTCATTTTGATCCTTCAAATGGTTTCGTTATGTAGACAGTTGATTATTGCACGCTTGGCCGCGAGAAAGGAACGCTAATCTCATTTGTCGATTTTGCATCGCGTAAAGGTGATTTTACTATTTGTTTACATTTGGGTGGGTTAATAGGAGTTCTGAGCTTGCAGTGTTAAGACTGGTATGGAGTTTACAGTTTATTAAGTAATTAATCTGCGGTGCGCTATCGATGATCCTTATCAGGTGTAATAAGATTTCCATATCGTGGCGATACATTTGGAAACGATATGATAAATAAGACAAAAGTTACGTTATTGGCGGTAGGTACGATTTTAGTTGGATGTTCCACAGTCGCGCCACCAAGAAATGATGCGGTTGAAAGCATTCAACAAAAATGTTCTGTGATTTTAAGCAATGATGTTGCGGGCGACCAGCGCTGGCAGACGTACAACGGCTTGCTTGTAGAATATGCCGTGCATGGCGTTAAGAGTCAGGCACAACTGGAACGTTTTGAAGCGTTTGTGCAGAGAGTGCAAGATGATGAGTCTGGACAGTTAGTTACAGAGTTGATTGAGGTCACCGACTGGGGATGCTCAAACGGCAATTATCTAGAAGAGATGAGCTTGTTTATTCAAGAAGTTCAAAAGTAAAAAACCGAGCGTTAAGTCGCTCGGTTTTTCTGTTTGTGGAACGCTTTTGTGCGCTGGCTCGTCAGGACGTTTACTCCTCTGGATACTCGCCCATACCTTCCGCTTTCCAATGCTCTCCAGGAGCAAATGCTTCATCGCATAAATCTACGGTGTAGCCCATTTCTGTGATTTCCTTCAAAGTGAGGTTATCAGCAATATTTGCAACTTCCCCCGATTTATTCCGTAACTCCATGTTGATCTCTCCTCTGTAGGTAGACGAGTGGCATCAATGCACAGTGAAGAATGCATTGGTAACCTTTGTTCTAAGTATATAACCCTCTGCTAAAAATGAAGGCTTAATCCTCTTTTTAAGTGTGGTTAATTGGATAATGCTTTGAGCTGCTTCCGTTATTTAGAACCGCAGCATCGCGATAGTTTGCCATTTGTGATTTATTGAGTGATTAAACGGTCAATTTGGAAACTCGAAATGGTGATTCTCGACCACGCTTTAGCACAACAAATTGTTGATCGAACCATGTCCATCATTGGTCACAATGTGAATGTGATGAACTCGGCAGGCATCATCATTGGCAGTGGCGACCCTAAACGTGTTGGGCAAGTGCATGATGGCGCGGTACTGGCGCTGAATCATGGCGATTCGCTAGAGCTTAATGAGCAGCAATGTTTGACGTTGCAGGGTGTCAAACCCGGTATCAATATGTTGTTGAAATTACATGGCGACGTGGTCGGTATTGTTGGCGTCACAGGCGAGCCGGAGAAAATCCGAGATTTTGCAAAACTGGTTAAAATGACCGCTGAACTGACAATCGAGCAAGCCGCGCTGGTGGAAAAATTTCAGTGGGACAGACGTCATCGCGAAGAGTTTATTCTGGCTTGGATCAATGGGAAATTGACCGATGAAGAGCTGAAAGATTGGGCGATGCGTCTTTCTATCGATGTTACTCAACCACGGGTGGCAACGGTGATTGAAGTCTCGACTCCGTCCGCCTCGAAAAGCATGAAGAGTGTGCGCAATATTGTTGAGCTGCTTGAATACCCAGAGCGTAACAACCTAGTTGCGATTGTCTCGGTGAATGAAATTGTGGTGTTGAAACCGTGTCATTCCGTCAAGCAGTGGGATAGCCAAGTTGAAAGTGAGCGCATTGATAAGTTGATGTCGCGTTTAAGCGATCACGATTCGCATACGTTTCACATTGCGCTAGGGCAGCTGTTTAATGAGCCTAAAGATGTCGCGTTGTCATACCAAAGTGCGAAGCAGGTATTAGCCATTGGCAAGCAGTTCTACCCAGAGAAACGTAAGTACCTGTTCGACGAACTTCGTTTGCCTGTGCTGTTAGCGCCGTTGGCGGATATTTGGCAAGGTGAACAAATTATTGATGGCGTGAAACGGTTGAAAGAGAAAGACAAATCCGGGCAATTATTGAAAACCCTAGATGCGTTGTTTGAATGCAATGGCAATGTGACGGAATGCTCTAAAATGCTGTTTATTCACCGGAACACTCTGCGTTATCGGTTAGAAAAAATCACCGAGATAACGGGGCTACCAACCACCAATTTTGTGGGGTTAGCGGAGCTTTATATTGCGACTCGGCTCTCAAAAATGTCGTGATATTGTGCATCTGCACAATACGCGTCATTTTTTGACCACATCATTTGTCACTCCGCCTAAAGGAATTCTAAAGCAAACGATTAATAATTCATGCGTCCCTACATGTTGAGTGAGCCAACACGGACTCGCTCAGCAAAAGAAGAATAAATGGAGTTATCATGAACCTTATATTAATCCTGCTCGGGGTGATCGCATTTATTGTGCTCATGACCACCAAATTCAAATTACATCCCTTTTTAGCGCTGATCATCGCGGCGTTCCTTGCGGCATTTGCTTACGGCTTACCGGCAGATAGCATTGCCAAAACCATTGCTTCTGGCTTTGGCGGCATCCTTGGTTACATTGGTTTGGTTATCGTTTTAGGTACTATCATTGGTGTTATTTTGGAAAAAAGTGGTGCAGCGATCACTATGGCCGATACGGTCATCAAAGTGTTGGGTGAGCGTTTCCCAACATTGACCATGAGTATCATCGGTTACATCGTTTCTGTTCCGGTATTTTGTGATTCAGGCTTTGTCATTCTGAACTCGCTCAAAGAATCACTCGCGAAGCGTTTAAAAACTTCAAGCGTTGCGATGAGTGTGGCGTTGGCAACTGGCCTATACGCAACGCACACGTTTGTGCCGCCAACTCCTGGACCGATTGCCGCTGCGGGTAACTTAGGCCTGGAATCTAACCTTGGTTTAGTGATTGGTGTGGGTGTGTTTGTTGCAGCGGTTGCGGCGTTAGCGGGGATGTTGTGGGCGAACCGATTCCAACATGTTGAACCAGATGGCATTGAAGCCGCAGAAGAAATTCAGCAAGACTGGCAAGCACTCAAAGCGTCTTACGGCAAATTGCCAACGGCGAGCCAAGCATTCGCTCCTATTTTTGTTCCAATCTTATTGATCTGTTTTGGCTCTATCGCGAAATTCCCAAGCCTACCGCTGGGCGAAGGTTTTGTGTTTGATGTTCTGACTTTCTTAGGACAGCCACTAACGGCATTGGTGATTGGCCTGTTCCTTTCTGTTCGCCTACTCAAGTCAGACAACAAGATTGAAGAATTTGGCGAGCGAATCAGCCAAGGTATTACGGCTGCTGCGCCTATTCTTTTGATTACCGGTGCTGGTGGCGCATTTGGCGCGGTATTAAAAGCCACGCCGCTAGGTGAATACTTAGGTACGACGCTATCGGCGCTGGGCGTGGGTATTTTCATGCCATTTATCGTTGCGGCTGCGCTAAAGTCGGCGCAAGGTTCATCAACGGTTGCATTGGTGACCACATCGGCTTTGGTTGCGCCTATGCTTACGCAATTGGGGCTCGATTCAGAAATGGGCCGCGTATTAACGGTGATGGCGATCGGTGCTGGTGCGATGACGGTTTCTCATGCAAACGACAGTTTCTTCTGGGTAGTTTCGCAGTTTAGCCGCATGTCGGTGGGCTTAGCGTACCGCGCGCAAACCATGGCTACGCTCGTTCAAGGTGTCACGGCAATGGCATTGGTGTACATTTTGAGCCTCGTTCTCTTATAAGTCTCTGGAAATACGTATGAAAGTGGTAATTGCACCTGATTCATTTAAAGAAAGCTTAACCGCCAAACAAGTGAGCGAGGCGATCAAAACGGGTCTTGCTCGCGTATGGCATGATGCTGAGTTTGTTACGGTTCCGGTCGCAGACGGTGGCGAAGGCACGGTTCAATCTTTGATAGATGCAACTCAAGGCGAACAAGTCTTCACAACAGTGACTGCGCCATTAGGGAATGATGTTGAAGCGTTTTATGGCATCCTCGGCGACGGCGAAACTGCGGTTATTGAAATGGCGGAGGCCAGTGGGCTACACCTTGTGCCGAGTGACGCTCGCGACCCAAAACTGACCAGTAGCATTGGTACCGGACAGCTGATCAAACACGCGCTAGACAGAGGCATTCAACGTTTAATCATTGGTTTGGGCGGCAGCGCTACCAATGATGGTGGCGTGGGCATGTTGACCGCGTTGGGGGTGGCGTTTCTTGATGACTCTGGTCATGCAATTACCCCAAATGGAGGCGGGTTAGCGGCGCTTGCGTCCATCGATATTTCTGGTCTTGACCCTCGTTTAGCAACTTGCGAAGTGTTGGTAGCGTGCGATGTTGATAACCCACTCTGTGGTGACAAAGGCGCGTCGGCTATCTTTGGCCCTCAAAAGGGAGCGACCGTATCAGACGTCACTCAGCTCGATAACGCATTGCGCAAGTTTGGCGAGTTGACGGAACAAGCGACGGGTAAGCATGTACTGACTCGTGAAGGGGCGGGTGCTGCTGGTGGTATGGGCGCGGCCTTGCTCGGGTACACGCCAGCACGTTTGCAACCAGGAATTGAGATTGTGCTTGAAACGGTCAAACTTGCTCAGCATGTTGAGGATGCGGATATCGTATTTACAGGCGAGGGTCGAATCGATCATCAAACCGCACATGGCAAAACGCCGATGGGCGTTGCTCAGGTGGCCAAGCAGTGTAATTTACCAGTCATTGCATTAGCAGGCTGTGTGGGCGACAACTATCAGGCGGTTTATGAGTGCGGTATTGATGCGGTGTTTGCTTGTGTACCAAGGGCGATGAGCTTACCTGAGGCCATGAAAGAGGCCGACGTCAACGTTGCTAATTTAGCCGAAAACGTCGCGAGAATGTGGCAAATTAAGTCGCACTGAAAGCGATGACGATATGAAAAACTCCACCTTTGCGTGGAGTTTTTTGTTGTTACCTGTTTGCGTGTGTCGGCATAAGTTCATTTAGTAAGAGCGAGTTAACAGGCATGCTTTGCTATCAATTTTGCCAGTGTTTGCATCGCGTGACTCCAATCGGTTTCATGACCAAAGTTTGCCACGCTGAGGCGTACGCAATGCCGATATTGCCCTTGAGTGCCAAATACGGTGCCGGGAAGTAGGCTGATTCTGTGCTTATTGCATGCTTGATACAACGCATAGCTGTCCGTGTCTTCGGGCAGTCGCAACCAAAGCAAGAACGAACCTTGCACGGCGTTGATCTGGTATCGATTTTTTAGAGGTTCGTATTCATCCAAGTATTGATGAAGCATCTGGATAAATCGGCGCATGTTGTTTTGATAAACCCGACCCATTCGCGCAGTATGCGTTCGATACTTGCCTGACGTTAGAAACGTTGCCACGGCGGATTGCATCAGGTTCAAACTGCCCATGTTCTCACACAGTAGATATTGCTCAATCTGATCTCGATATCGCCCCGCCAACATCCAACCAATTCTCAAACGCGAATCGAGCGTTTTGGATAACGAATTCACGTAAATTACGCGTTGCTTGTCATCGAGCAATCTCAAGCTTGGTAACGGCTTGTCATAGCTTAACCCGCCAAACACATCGTCTTCGATAATAGGAATATTGCCAGATGCCAAGAGCAATCGCTGGCGCTTTTCTAGCGGCATCATTGCACCAGTTGGATTGGTGAAGTTTGGCGTTACGATGATCGCTTTTATGTCCCATGTCGCCATTGCTTTTGCTAAGGCTTCGGGGCACATACCGTCGCGTGGGCAACTCGGAATTTCCACCACTTTGAGGCCGAGTGATTCTAGCATCAATAAGTTGCCAAAATAGCAAGGGGACTCCACCGCGACGATATCGCCTTTTTGTGTCGTTGCGCGCAGCGCTAGGCTAATGGCTTGTTGCGCGCCGTGCGTCACCATGATCTCATCCAACTTGGCTGGCGTGCCCAAATCTTGTGTGATTTTCGCCAGTTGTTTGATTAAGAGGTGATCACCGGGTGGTAATTGGTAATGGCTCGGTACATGCGTTTGCTGGCGGCTGTGGCGGCCGATCTCGGCGTACAAGCTTTTGATCGCGGGGGAGTCAATGTTTGGGTGGGCAGAACCGGTAGGCAAACGCTCTTGGTATTCAGGATAAGTAAGGATTTCTTTGCAGATCGAGAGCAAATCCACACGAGTCGGATCCGGAATTGAGCGAGAGGTCGGCAAGGCGATTTTAACTCGATAACCCGATTTGGGAACCGAGTACACCAAGTTTTGCGCTTCCAACTCTTGATACGCACGAATCACGGTGTTTTTGCTGACGCTTAATTCTTGGCTCAACGAGCGAATGGAGGGCAGTCGATCATCCGCCTGATAAACGCCATCATTAATGGCTTGTTTGAGGTGTTTTTCCACCACGAGGTACTTATTCCCTTCACCGCTTCCCAATAAATCTGTACCCATAAAAACACTTCCATCTGTCACTTTTTGAAAACACTGTACCTAATTACATTAGCAGTATCTCAAAACATAAAACAAGCGTGAGTGAGGCGATCATGTTAATCCGAGCCATCCCTTTTGTATTTGTCATCCTTTGGGCTTCTGGATTCGTTGGTGCGCGTTTTGGTTTGCAATATGCCGAGCCAGCGACACTACTTTCTATCCGTATGGCATTCAATGTCTTATTGTTTTTGGTTCTTGTGGCGGTATTGCGTAGAAGGTTGCCGACAGGAAAAGATTTTTGGCACAGCTGTGTGGTTGGTGCGTTGATCCACGGTTTCTATCTGGGCGGTACTTATTTCGCTATCGCCTTGGGTATGCCTGCTGGGTTGAGTTCGTTGCTGGTGGGTATTCAACCGATTTTAACCGCGGCTTTGCTGGTGGCGTTTGTTCGTGAGGAATTTAAACCCTCGCAATGGTTGGGTTTGGCTCTTGGTTTTGTCGGTATCGCTATGGTGTTGATGGGCAAAATGGAGTGGCAATCCGAGCAGCATAAAGTGTTGGCCATTGGTTTGTGTTTGTTGGCTTTGGTTGGTATCACGCTAGGGACGCTTTATCAGAAAAAACATTGCCAACAAGTGGATATGGTGGGTGGTGCGACGGTGCAATATTTGGCCGCGCTCGTCATGTTTCTGCCCGTTGCGATGCAGTTTGAAACCATGCAAGTGCAGTGGGAACTGGAGTTTATTTTGACTGTGTTGTGGTTGGTCGTCGTGCTCTCTTGTGTAGCTATTCTACTGCTGCTGTACATGGTTAAGAACGGTGCTGCATCGAGCGTAGCTTCTGTATTCTACCTGGTGCCGCCAACGACGGCGATTCAGGCTTGGCTCGCGTTTGGAGAGTCATTTGATTGGATGGGGATTTCTGGTTTCGTACTGGCAGCTACGGCGGTGTATTTGGTGGTTAAAAAGCCGGATCTGACGATAAAGAAATCGATTCAAACAGAATATACCTAAATTGGGTAGGGACATTTGCGTATCAGTGGGTACAATCTGCTTCATCTTAATCCGTGGAGCAGAATGATGAAGGTAAAGCCAGATCGAATGACCGCCATGCGTAGCATCATCGAGCAAGTAAAAGCGGAACTACCAATTTATGAACCAGAAACGTTTGTATGTGGACCAGAAGGGCAGTGCATTGGCTGTCCGAAGAAATTGTTGGAAATGGTCGATTCAGAAGTCACTTATTGGGAGTCAGCCATGGAGCGCGGCATTGTTCCGCAGTTCGATGAGATTCGTCGTTTTGGCAAAATGTGCACGAATGTTCGTCGTGGTCTGGTGCGAAATAATGTGCCTTTACTCAGTAACTAGAGAGTAAAAACCGTCTAATATCTGACACATAGCGTCGTTTTGTTACACTGCTCTTTGGCTGCTGTTCTCAAGTTTGAGTGGTGTTTGTCTCTTCTTACCCCTTAAGCCTTTAATCGTAAGAAATTGGCGATATATTGGCTCGGTCTCACATGGATGTGGGGCTATTGTCTTGGGCTAGTTGAGATAAGAAACGTGAAATCAAAGGGATTTACGCTGATGGAAATCACCATAGTGCTTACCACTTTGGCTTTCATCGCATTAGCTGCTTTACCAGTATTACTCGATATTCATCGCCAAGCATACGCTGCGATGCTGCACAGTTCTCAGTCTTCTTTGGGTACGGCTCTCAAATTCTTTCATGCTCAATCAGTGATTGATAACGCTTACGGCCAAGAGCACGTTCACTACATTGACCGACATGTCAAAACACGCAAAGGCATGCCAGAAGCGAGTGCCGATAGTATTCGAGCTTTGTTAGAAATCGATCTACCAGCCAGAGGTTATTCGAAAATTGACGTGCCGTGCAAAGGCAGTGATTTTTGCATCATCGGTCAGCAGCACCCAAACAGTGCTCATTTTGTCGCTATTCCTGATTATCAGTTCTTAGATAAATCGGGTGTTGATCGCGTGGTGTACATTTGGCCGCAAGGTTACACACTGGCAGAAGAAGCATGCTATTTCTACTACGTGAATCAAGCCTCTAACGATTCAATTGTTCGAGGGCATGTGACGCAAGGGTGTTAACCCCAAATAAGTGTTGCGAACAACGGTTATCGTGAGTCTACAAATCTGGGCTTTTCGAACGGCTTTGCGCTTTATACAATATCATTTTTTGACTCATCAAGACTTTACCATTTGGCAAGGTCACTTCCCCAAGTTCCCCCTGATGTTCAAATCCAAACCGTTCATACAAAGCAATCGCTGGTGTGTTGGTTTTGTATACGTAGAGTGCGATTTGGTCGTAACCAAATTCCCAACCACGTGCGATCGCGACAGCCAACAGTTTTCGCCCCAATCCTTTGCCTCGGTAGTTTTTGTCGATGTGAATACCAAGAATACCGACGCGAAGGCGTTGCTCTCTTTCGTAACCGCACATCTCAGCTGGGTAGATTTCAACACTACCGATAAGTTTTTGGCGGTCAAACGCGACAAACTGAGGGATGGACTCGTTTTCCACACGTTGCAGGATTCTGCGAAGCGTTGCGTTATCGGGTGCTGGAGAAATCAAAAATTCCCCTTCGGAGTACACTCGATTCCACAGCGCGGTGAAGCGCGCGATATCGCTCACCTTGATGGATCTGATTTGCATTCATCTTCCTTGATTAGTGCAGGTTAGTAACGGTTAGGGGATAAGCTCAGATAAACAACGAATTTGGTTAGGAATGGCTTCGGCTGGTGCATCAGCGCCCGTTGGGTTAAACCAAATTGTGTTTACGCCCGCTTTCATCGCAGGGTAAATATCTTTGTGAGGTAAATCGCCAACCATGGTTATTCCACTCACGTTAACCCCTAACTGTTTTGCGATGGCGAGATAAAACTCAGGTTGGTTTTTAGCGATGCCGAGGTTGGCAAAACAAAAATAGCCATTTAAGTATTGGTCTAAGTCGACGCGAACAAATGCACGCTGAACCTCTTCCATGTTGGAATCAGATGCACTGGTCGCAATGTAGATGGGATGATTTTGGGAAAGTATTGCCAGTGTTTTTCTGGCTTGAGGAACTGCTTCTACGTGTTCCCAATCGCACATTTTTCCTTGTGCGTGAGGGAAATCTACCATCAAGGTGTTCCCCCAATCGAAAAGATAAATCATGTTCGAATCTCCTTATCCGCACATCATATCGTCTTTTTCTAAAATCAGGGGGGTAAATTGCATCGATAAATGCGATTTAGGTGGGTTTAGTCGTGAAAAGCGCTTAATTGTCGTTATCGTTACAAATGTTTCAGCATAATGCGTGAGTTAGTTTTAAAACCTTGATTATCGTAAAAGCGCTGTGCTGGCTGATTGAATTCCATCACTTCCAATCGAATTTGTGTGGCATTGGCGTCGCGCGCCCATTGCTCACAGGCTAGGAGCAGTTGGCGGCCGATTCCTTGCTGCTTTTGCGCTTCATCGACAACAATTGTTCCCACGCGACAAATTGGGTCTTTGATCAGAAAACTGACGGTGTCGTTTTGGGTGATCATCGCGGTTAAGAAGCCGAGAATTTGCTGTTCGCGTTCGGCAATCAAAAAGAGTCGCTCTTTGTTCTCTAGTGCTTGTGCAAGAAATTCACGGTCAGCTTCTGATGGCGCAACAAAGGCTTCTGGCGCATTCGCAAAATGCAGTGAATTAATTTGAAAATTAAGCTGAAAAATTTCGTCTAAATCATCGGGAATCGCTTGTCGGATATGGACTTGCATTCTATCTGCCCCCTGCAATATCGATAAATGATCCTGTGATATAAGAGGCTTCGTCACTTAATAGCCAAGCGATCGCATTTGCCACTTCTTCTACCGTGCCACCGCGTTTAAGAGGAATTTGAGGGCTGAGTCTATCTACTCGGTTTGGTTCTCCGCCGTCGGCATGCATATCAGTGTAAATGAAACCAGGTCGAACGCCATTGACGCGAATATTGCGCTCTGCCAACTCTAGCGAGAGCCCTTTAGTTAAGGTATCCATCGCGCCTTTTGATGTGGCGTAATCGACATACTCAAATGGCGCGCCTGAGCGCGACGCTCCAGAGGAGACATTCACAATTGCACCGCCTGCACTGAATCGCTTCGCCGCTTCTCGACAGCAGAGAAAACAGCTATTCACATTGGTGTTCATTACTTTCTGAAAGCGTTCCAAGCTGATTTCTGACAAAGGCGATTGAGTAAATAGGATGCCAACGTTGTTGACCAAGTGCGTCACTGCACCAAATTCACGTTCTGTTTCATCAAACAAGGAGAGCACTTGCTTCTCATCGGCTACGTCTGCGGCGATGGCAATCGCTTTGCCACCGTTTGCTTGTATTTCTGCCACAACTTGGTCGGCGGCCTCTTGCTGAGTGCGGTAATTAACGCAAACGCGATAGCCTTGCTCGGCCAGCTTTTTCGCCGTTGCGGCTCCAATGCCTCGGCTTGCGCCGGTAATGATGACTACTTTATTCAAAATACGTCCTTATTTTTGTAGTGAGTAGATTTTATCGGCGTAGGGTTTGCCACCAATTTGGTATGCGTCTGGAATGACCTCAATGAGTTCGAAACCACATTTTATCAGGACACGTTCTGACGCAATATTGCCTTCAGTGACCGTCGCGGAAAAGTGGTTGATGTTATGTGTCGAGGTTGCCCAGTATAGAAGCGCTTGAAGAGTTTCTGTTCCAAACTGTTGGCCATGAAATTCCGGCAAAAGTAAGTAACCTACCTCTGCCTTACCGTTTTCAATAGCAAAGCCAGTGATGCCGATGGGTTGTTCAGATTGCTTATCGAGTATTACAAGGCAAAGCCAATGCTGGCAATTTGGGGTCCATGGTAATAATCGCGAAGCAAATTTTTCTCTTATTTCTGTTTCGCTGGGACGATCGAAACAGAGCGCAATAACCTCTTGTTCGGAGAGTAATCGTTGAAAGAGTTCCCAGTCACTGGCTTTGATGGGTCTTAATTGGCTTCTGTGCGTCTCGATATAAACTGACATGCGTGTCCTTACTGCATCAATGTGGAGATTCAGTCTCTCATCCTCTTATCTGTTTAATCAAATAGTTGCATTCATAAAAGTGATTTATGTGGTGAATAGTTGGCTGGGTAATGGATTATTGCCATATATTCATCTTTGAGATGCAAATAACAAAATTTCATACTTGAGGCATACAGAGCAACACGGAAATGATGTGGATCAAGAGAGGACTACCCATAAAGTAGTAATTTGCGACCTATAATTACATTTTATTTGGAAGTGTTGCTAATTATGTCAATAAAAAAACGATATGTTGCACTGCTGGTTGCTGCCGGCATTGGTGTGGGCTGGTTAACTTTGGGGGGGAGTGCGGTAGTAATGCATTACACCTCAGATACTGAATTTTGTCTCTCGTGCCACTCTATGGAAACCCCTTACAAAGAGTACCAAGGCTCAGTGCACTTCAGTAATGCGAAAGGCATTCGCGCGGAATGTTCTGACTGTCATATTCCTCAAGAACCAATGGATTACCTGATCACCAAAATTCGCGCGTCGAAAGATATCTACCATGAATTTGTGACAGGTAAGATCGACACGCCAGAGAAATATGAAGCACATCGTAAAGATATGGCTGAAACGGTATGGGCTCAGTTCCGTGAAAATGATTCAGCGACGTGTCGTTCGTGTCATGATTTCGATGCAATGGAAGAGTTTGAGCAATCACGTGATGCGGCGAAGATGCACGCTTACGCGAAAGCAAACGATCAAACGTGTATCGATTGTCATAAAGGTGTGGCGCACTTTGCACCAGAAGCAGAGCTAGACAGCAAGGCATTTGAAACGTTGATGAGCTTCACCACAAAAACATCACCTGGTGCCAAAGTCGTTTACCCTGTGACTGAAATCGCAATGGGTGAGATGGGTAAAATTAACCCAACGACGAAGTTGGAAGTAATCAGCTCTGAAGGCGACAACCGCACTGTTAAGTTGAACGCATTCCAAATGAAAGGCGCAGAGCAAGTGCTTTACATGGGAGAAGGTCAACGTGCCATCGTAGCAACGCTAACAGAGCAAGGCCAACAAGCGCTTGAAACTGGTGAATTTGAGGCAGATGTTTACGGCAACGAATGGCGCGCGGTTTCTCTAACTGGCGCTATTGATTCTCCAGTTGTTGACACGCTTGAACCAGTATGGTCATACGCAGAAGAGTTGGACAACGTTTACTGTGCAACTTGTCACGCGAAAATTCCTTCAAATCACTTCACAGTGAATGCATGGGGACCGGTAGCGAAAAGTATGGGTGATCGAACTGATATTTCAGCCGAGAACCTAGAAATTCTAACCAAGTTCTTCCAGCACCACGCGAAAGATGTGGTTGGTCACTAACGATAAATAGAAGGATAAGATTATGACTAATATGACCCGTCGCGGATTTCTAAAAGGCACTGGTATGGCGGCTGGTGCAATGGCATTCACTTCATTTGCACCTATGTCTGTTGCGTCTTCAAACCAGCGTGGCAAGGGCATTTTGACAGCGGGCCGCATGGGCCCAATGCTGTGTGAAGTGCAAGACGGTAAGCTGGTTTCAACCACGAACGCATTGCCACAAACGGTACCAAACAGCCTACAAAGCACCGGTCCTGACCAAGTGCACACTAAAGCGCGTGTTAAGTACCCAATGGTTCGCAAAGGTTACTTGGCAAACCCATCAGCTCCCGAAGGAGTTCGTGGCAGCGATGAATTTGTACGGGTGTCTTGGGATGAAGCTTACAAGCTGATACACGAGCAGCACATGCGCATTCGTAAAGAATATGGCCCGGCTTCTGTGTTTGCTGGTTCTTACGGCTGGCGTTCAAGTGGCGTGCTGCACAAAGCACAAACCTTGCTGCAACGTTACATGAGCATGGCGGGTGGCTATTCAGGCCACTTGGGTGACTACTCAACGGGTGCTGCGCAGGTCATCATGCCGCACGTTGTGGGCTCTATCGAAGTATACGAGCAGCAAACCACGTACCCAGTGGTACTAGAGTACAGCGATGTGGTTGTGCTTTGGGGCTTAAACCCGATCAACACTCTAAAAATCGCGTGGAGCTCAACAGACTGTGCTGGTCTTGAGTTCTTCCATCAGTTGAAAAAGTCAGGCAAGACGGTTATCGCTATTGACCCTATTCGTTCTGAAACCATCGAGTTCTTTGGTGAGAATGCGGAGTGGATTGCTCCTCACCCAATGACCGACGTGGCAATGATGATGGGTATCGCACACACCTTGGTGAAACAAGGTAAGCACGATAAAGCCTTCCTCGATAAATACACCGCAGGTTACGACAAGTTTGAAGCGTACCTGATGGGCGAAGAAGACGGCGTAGAAAAATCAGCAGAATGGGCATCACAAATCTGTGGCGTACCTGCGAAGCAACTTGAGCTACTGGCTGACATCTTCAGTAAAAACCGCACCATGCTGATGGCGGGTTGGGGCATGCAGCGCCAACAATACGGTGAGCAGCGTCACTGGATGCTGGTTACACTGGCAACAATGTTGGGTCAAATCGGTTTACCGGGCGGTGGTTTTGGTTTCTCTTACCACTACTCAAACGGTGGTAACCCTGCTCGTGATGCTGGCGTACTTCCTGCGATTTCGGCATCGCTGGGTGGCGGCTCTTCTGCGGGGAACGACTGGGCGGTGTCTGGCGCGGTGCAAAGCTTCCCTGTGGCGCGTATTGTCGAGGCGTTGGAAAACCCAGGTCAATCCTACCATCATAACGGTCATGAACTGACGTTCCCGGACATCAAGATGATTTGGTGGGCAGGTGGTGCGAACTTTACTCACCACCAAGACACCAACCGTCTGATCAAAGCGTGGCAAAAGCCTGAGCTGATCGTGATTTCAGAGCCTTACTGGACGGCGGCTGCGAAGCACGCGGACATTGTTCTGCCAATCACCACATCGTTCGAGCGTAACGACTTAACGATGACGGGTGACTACAGTAACCAACACTTGGTGCCAATGAAGCAAGTGGTTGAGCCGCAAGGTGAAGCGCGTAATGACTTCGATGTATTCGCGGACATGGCCGAGATGCTAGCTCCGGGTGGCCGTGACGTATACACCGAAGGCAAAACTGAAATGGAATGGCTGTACGGCTTCTACAAGGCGGCGCAACAAGGTGGCCGTGGCTCTCGCGTAGCAATGCCGAACTTCAGCAAGTTCTGGGAAGATAACCAACTGATCGAGATGAAGTGGAACGAGAAGAACGCACAGTTTGTTCGTTACGCAGATTTCCGTGAAGACCCGATCATGAATCCACTCGGTACACCAAGTGGTAAGATCGAAATCTTCTCGAAAACCATTGAAGGTTATCAGTTGGAAGACTGTCCTCCACACCCAACGTGGATGGCACCAACCGAGTACACTGGCAATGCAAAAGACGGCGAGTTGCAGCTAATGACCGCGCACGCAGCGCATCGTCTACACAGCCAGTTTAACTACGCGAAGATTCGCGAAGAGTACGCAATTGCAAACCGTGAACCTATTTGGATTCACCCTGAAGATGCGAAAGCGCGTGGTATTAAAACGGGCGATTTAGTTCGTGCGTTTAACAACCGTGGCCAAGTATTGGTTGGTGCAGAAGTGACTGACCGAATCAAGCAAGGTTCAGTGTGTATTCATGAAGGCGGCTGGCCGGATCTGGATCCGAAAACCGGCATTTGTAAGAACGGCGGTTGTAACGTGTTAACGTTGGATATTCCGACCTCTCGACTTGCAAACGGCTGTGCGGCGAACTCGGCACTGGTTCGTATTGAAAAATACACTGGCCCAGAATTAGAACTAACAGCGTTTGAACCACCAAGAAATGGCTAGAAAAAAGTAGCGATTGAAAGCAAGAAGCCAGCGAATCGCTGGCTTCTTTTTATCTAGTCATCGTTCACATTAGCGCGAAGCGAGAGAAACAAACGGCATCTGTTTCTTAATCTGAAATGTCGGGAGTAAAGTAAATACAATCGCGACAAACAAGACCGAGCCTATTAAATCTTCAGGGCGATGCATGCCCAGCCATAAGCGGCTATATGCGACGCTCATTCCCCACATCCACAATGACAGTGCAGAGATATAGCACTTGTTCTGTAAGAACAAACCACCAAAGAAAGCCAAACAAATCGAAACGAAAATCGTATGGCCGGATGGGAAAGAATAGTCTTTCTCGCCTTGCCAATGGCGCGTTCGCCAATCACTGACGTGTTCAGAAATCTGGTTAATTACGTTGGCTTGCTGCTTTGTATCCAACTGATAAAACGCTTCTGGGTGCTCAATCAATTGCTCTGCAGCAAGCAGTTCGGCGTAGGGACGCGGGCTTTCTGTCATCAGTTTTAGCCCCGTTTTGCTGGCAAAACCAATCACCAGTAACAACCCTAACATTGAGAGTTTTTGTATCCACTCAATGCGACTTGGTTTAAAGCGAAATAAAGAAAGCAGTAGCAGTGTTAACGTAATTAAAAAACCTTTGCTACCAGCAGAATCTGTGAGCAAAGTAAAAGTAATACCCAGACTTTCAGGCACCTGTGAAGTGAGATTGTGATAAGAGCCAAACAGCGACATTGGGATGATGCCAAGAACAAACAAGGCGAGCATCATCAATCCATATTTTTTGGTTTTCATTGAGAGCGTTTTGTTTTTATTGAGGGTTATTCAACCACGTGAAAATAAGGGGCTTATCTTACGTTATCTGGCGTGAAAAACTTATCAACGCTCTGTCAATTCGAGCGTGAAAGTGATATTGCAGCTCTTCGTTGTGAAAGGAGAGGTTGTTGAAAGTACTGAAAGGCAAACGCGCTCATCCATAAGCGCTTTGTTCAGGCGTGAGCAAGGTTAGCTCATCAACCCTAATAAATATTCCGATGCGGCTTTTGGATCTTCTGCGTGGCAAATCGCTGAAACCAAAGCTAAGCCGTGAACACCAGTGGCGCTAAGCTGTGGAATGTTACTTTCGTTAATGCCGCCAATGGCAACAATCGGCAGTGAAGTCGTCTCTAACGCCATTTTCAAACCATCAATACCCCAATGTTTTTTGGTGTTGGTTTTGGTCGGCGTCGCGAAGATAGCGCTCAAACCGATGTAATCAATCGGCAGAGAGTTTACTTCTGCCAGCTGCTCTTCAGTCTCAATCGATAAGCCGAGAATCTTGTTTGGGCCAATCAATTGACGAGCGATCTCTGCTGGCATGTCTGACTGCCCGAGGTGAACACCATCGGCATCGACGGCAAGGGCAACATCAACACGATCATTGATGACTAACGGGACTCCAGTGCCTTCAAGAATCGTCTTGACGGCTTGAGCACGTTCGATAAACGCACGCACATCACCGTGTTTTTCGCGGACTTGTACCATAGTCACGCCACCTTCCACGGCTTTTCTCACAACACGCTTTAGTGTGGCTAAATCTTGTTGGTCATCGGTGACCAAATATAAACGATAGGCGTTCATTGGGTTTCCTTTAAGCCTCTCATTGAAAGAGGATTGAGAGGCTAGTGTTAAAAGAGAGAAAAGCTTAGCTCACTTGCAGTTTTAGGCGCTTTGCCAGTGTCTCTTCATCTAGCTGGTAAAGCTCATCCAACAGGTTCATTTGCAGGCTACCTGGGCCGCGAGCTTGTTCCGCTGCAATCTCGCCAACAACGCCTAGTACCGCCGCAGCAGCAAGTCCGGTGTTATCACCAACTGCAGCAAAAGCACCCGTCAGTGCCGTTAGTGTACAGCCCATTCCGGTTACGTATGGCATCATCTCGTGACCATTGTTCAGCTGCACATTCTGCTCTTTCGTGACGATGTAATCAGTCTCGCCAGAAATCACCACACTTGCACCATACTCTGCGACTAAGAAGTTCGCTGCGCCAAGTGCTGCATCGCTGCTGTCTAATGCATCGACGCCTTTGCTTTGTGCTTGCTCGCCAGCGAGTGCAATGATTTCTGAAGCGTTACCTCGGATGATGAGTTTGTCTGCAAGGCGTGCGATTTCGCGCGAGGTTTCGGTGCGCAGTGAACTTGCGCCGCAACCGACAGGGTCGAGCACAACGATTTTACCGTTCGAGTTGGCTTTCTCGACGGCGTAGATCATGCGCGGCGTCCAAACGCTGTCTAGGGTGCCGATGTTGATCACCAAAGCGCCAGCAAACGACATCATTTCTGCCATTTCTTGCTTTGAATGCGCCATGATAGGCGAAGCACCGATAGCTAGCAAAGCGTTCGCCGTGTTGTTCATCACCACGTAGTTAGTGATGTTGACGACTAACGGCTTTTGCTGGCGTACTGCGGTTAATGCTTGGGTGATTTGTTCAATTAACATGAGACTCTCCGATTAATCTTGCTGAGCGTTCAGACCTTGTTGCCAGAATGCCACTTCCATACGCGTTGCGGTTTTGAATACCTGAATCAGGTTTTGACCACGCTGGCTATTGATATCGATTTCCGCCAATAACTGATTAAAGTGTTCTGCACCTTTTGCGACACCAGATTGGAATTCCTCACCACCGTAGAGGTTGATCCAACTTGCGTATGGGTTACCTTCGAGCACAGTGCTTTCGTCTTCAATCAGCATCTTACCGATTACGGCATAACCGATAGAGCATGGCGCAAGTGCCGCGTATAGATCAACAAGATCGCCGGTCATGCCAGCATCTAATACGTAACGGGTATAAGCTACCGTGCCGAAGTCTTCTGGCTCGTTTTCTAGGTCAGACTCCGTCAGCCCCCATTGCTCACAGTAAGTCACGTGGTGGGCGATTTCAGAATCTAGCAATGCATGTACGCTTGGTAGGGCACGGCGCATGTCATCCAAAGTACGTGCTTTGTAGATCGCTAATGCGTAAGCTCGTGCGTACTGTTTTAGGAAAAGAAAATCCTGCTTTAGGTAATGCAGAAAACAAGGCTGAGCCAGAGTGCCTTGCGCCAATTGCTGCACGAAAGCATGCTCAGTGTATTCTTGCCAATCTTGGTGGCAAGCGTCGATCAAATCTTGGTATTTCATAATGGGTATCTCGTTATCAAAAGACCCTAGGCTTAGATCCTAAGGTCAGTAGAATTAGTCAAAGCTCGGTACGTAATCTTTCGCTTTTGGCAGTGTTTCGATGATTTTTTGTGAATACATGAATTCGGCGTAATCATCGTAGCGTTTCAGATCTACTGCGGATGGACGAAGAGCGAAACGAGTTAGTGTGTCATTCCAAGCGCGCTGGTTAAGCTCGTTGTTGAGGGTGTCTGGTGAATAAGCCACAAACTCTTTCCAAGATTCTTTTGGATGGTTAACGATGTAAGTGGTCGCTTGCTCCAGTGCTTTGTTGAATGCCTTGATGGCTTCTTTGTCGTAGGTTTTTGCATTGGCTACGAAGACTAACTCGTCATACGCTGGCACGCCGTGTTCTTCAGGGAAGAAGGCTTTAGCTTTATAACCTTCTAGTGCAAGTTGGTTGGTTTCGAAGTTACGTAGACCACCCCAAATCGCATCCACCTTGCCAGACGCAAGAGACGAAGATAGCGCCCAACCTACGTTGATGATTTGTACGTCAGAAAACTTCACATTCTCTTGAGCTAACATGGTGCCGATTGTTGCTTCTTCGTTGCCTGCGATCGCAATACCGATCTTCTTGCCTTTCAAGTCGCCAAGGTTTTCATTCTTACCGTTGTCCAACACCATCAACGTGTTGAGTGGCGTAGCAATCAAAGTCGCAGAGCGGATTAGTGGCAAACCAGCCGCGACATCGATGGTCAGGCTTGGTTGGTAAGAAATCGCCATGTCGACCTTGCCCGCCGCGACCAACTTAGGTGGCGTGCTTGGATCTGCCGGCTCCTGAATGTTGACCTTCAAGCCTTGCTCTTTGAAGTAACCACGCTCTTTGGCAATAACGATAGGACCATGGTTTGGATTGACGAACCAATCCAACATCAGTGTCATCTCTTTTTCAGCTGCAAGCACGTTGGTTGATACCACTGAAGCGAGTAGAGCAGCAGCGCTCATAAGTTTGTTTTTATTCACGGGGTTCTTCCTTTTCTTTCCCAATTTTCTTTGGTTATTTTCTGTAATTACTTGCTTTCCCAAGGGATGGCTTTTTTCAATAATTTATCGGTGATGAAGTAGAGTGCGATAGACAGCACGGCGAGGATAAACAGCGCCGCAAACATCTCATCAATGATCATGCGAGCGTTGGCTTGGAGCATCAGATAACCCAAGCCTTCACTTGAACCTACCCACTCACCGACCACTGCTCCAATCGGCGCAATAACGACGGCAACACGAATACCTGAAGCTAAAGTTGGTAGTGCGGCTGGCAATTGAATATGACGAAGTAACTGCCATTTAGAGGCGCCCATGGTCTTGGCAAGGTCGAGGTAACCTGTTGGTGTATTGCGCAAACCGTCGTAGCAACATGTCGTGACGGGGAAAAAGATGATGATCGCCGCCATGACTACTTTCGATGCAATGCCGTAACCCAGCCAAAGCATCAGTACTGGCGCGATAGCGAACACAGGGATCGCTTGGCTAGCAATCAGAATTGGCAGTAACCAACGCTTCAGCGGTTCGAACATCAACATTTGCAATGCGAACAGCAAACCCATTGATAATCCGAGCGCCAAGCCAAGTAAAATCTCTTGCGCGGTAACCCAAGTATGTTTGAGCAGGACATCGTAACGAGTGACCAATCTATCCAGCACTTCAATTGGTGAAGGTAAGATGAAGCTTGGCATGTCGAATACCACAACAACCAACTGCCACAATCCCAAGATCACCGCAGTACTGATGACCAAGCGCAGAGCCGGATGGGTCACGCGTTCTTTTTTACTAATGCGCGCCGAAACGGAGTTGTACTGAGTCATATCACTCATAGTCTTTCTCCAGTTGATCCAAAATCGCTTGTTGTAGCGCCGCGCACTCTCCATCGAGAACTCGTGGCGGCTTGGAGTCTGGAACGACCAAGTGCTGAGCTTGCGCAGGCGTGCCTTGCAACACATAGAGTTGGTGAGCTAATCGCACCGCTTCTTGTGGGTCGTGGGTAATCAGAACAACCGTCTTATCTTTCAGTAATTCGGCAGACAAGGTCTGCAACTTATGGCGAGTAACCGCGTCCAACGCAGAGAAAGGCTCATCCATCAGAACCAGAGGCTTGTCTTGCATCAGAGTGCGAGCAAGGGCAACACGTTGTCTCATGCCGCCAGAGAGCTGAGTTGGCTTAGCATCCGCGTAATCGGCGAGTTTTACTTGGTTTAGTAAAGCCAGTGCACGTTGTCTATTTTGCTCTGGTGCTTGCTCTTGAGAAAATCGAGAACTGAGGCAGACGTTGTCTAACACATTCAACCACGGTAGCAATAAATCCTGCTGAGCCATGTAAGCGATACGGTCATGCAGTGCAGCGCCATCCGTTGTGATGAGTTCGCCATGCCAGTCAACTTGGTCATCCAGTAGGCCAGCTAAGTAACGCAATATTGTGGTTTTCCCGCAGCCACTTCGTCCGAGTAATACCGTCCATTTACCGACGGGAATGGTCATGTTCATTCCTGCTAAAGTCGGTGTTTGGCTATCTTTGTATCGCAGGCTAGCATCGGAAAGCTGAATGCCAATCGCGTTAGCGAACATAAGTATGACCCGCAAAAAAGTGGTTCACAGGGCCGTGACCTTTACCGACATCCAGTTCATCAGCGTGCGCGATAGCTTGGCTGATGTACTGCTTACCAAGGTGCACCGCTTTGTGCAGATTGTTGCCTTGGCCAAGATAAGACGCAATGGCGGAAGAAAGTGTACAGCCTGTGCCATGAGTGTTTTTGGTTGGAAATCGCTTGGCGCTAATTAACTCGGCACTGTCTTGCATGATAAGCAGATCGTTGCTGTTTTCATTTTCTTCAAGGTGACCGCCTTTGAGCAGAATAGCTTTGGCGCCAAGCGCACGAAGGTCGGTAATCATATCGTTCATTTCAGATTCTGATTGAGGCATTGGCTTACCCGTCAATGCTGCGCCTTCGGGTAGGTTAGGGGTAATGATGTCTGCGAGCGGAATCAATTCTTCTTTTAAAGTGCTGATTGCCGACTGTTCCAGTAATAGATCGCCGCTGGTGGCCACCATCACAGGGTCAATCACGAGGTGTTTTGGCTGGTATTGTTTAATTTTGTCTGCAACGACTTTGATGATGTTGGAATCTGCCAGCATGCCCACTTTGACTGCAACGATGTTGAGGTCGGTAAATACTGCATCAAGTTGGCTCTCTACATGGTCGAGAGGAATGGGGAAAATCGCAGAAACGCCTTGGGTATTTTGCGAAGTAATCGCCGTGATTACCGAGCAAGCAAAACTGCCGGTTGCGGACATCGCTTTGATGTCGGCTTGAATACCTGCACCGCCACCACTGTCTGAGCCCGCGATGGTCAATACGATAGGGGTAGGCAAGGCTGGCGTGTGATGTGAATGAGGTTGTGATTGCTGCGTCATGGTCGCTCCTACTACAAGACGTATAGGAACTGACTTTGACCGTTGCAGATAGATCGATTTTTCGATCGCTATCGCTTACCTAAGAGGGGCGACGAAAGGCAAAGTGTGCATAGTTCCCTACGTCAGTGCTAACTGAATCAGGTTCAACGGGTCTCGAATTTCGATCTCAGCCAACACTTGTCGTGTGGCCCCCCGACTATTTCGTTCGGATGATAGCAGGACCATTGCGGAAGGGATACGTTTTTTGAGCGTAATTATAATGAGTATTCAATTATGCGAGGTGAGTGATAAAGTAAGCACCTAAATGGTTTGCTGGGTGGAATTTACTAGTGCAACGCTCTGGTGAATGAGCAGAACCTGGAATATTTAATAAATAATCGTGGTCTCGTTAAGCAAGGATTAGCACAAAACAAGGTTAAAAAACTGTTAAAATTTAACGTGTTGCCAATTTAACTTTGTTGAACTTTTTCACAGTTAATTAGGAAGGCTAAGACGATCATCGAGCAAGGAGACTTCATGCTTAATTCTGTAACAGCGAAGTCAGTGATCGATCATGCGCTCTTTTTGGGGGCTGATTTCGCTGAACTATTCGTTGAACATCACCAAACCAACACTGTCCAGATCGCATCTGGTGAAGTGGATAAGGTTAACTCGGGTATCGATTTTGGTATCGGTATTCGTCTTTTTTTCGGTCATAAGGTGCTTTACGGTTACACCAACAGCACAGATGAAGCCGAACTAAAGCGCGTAACCTCGCTGCTTGCTGCAAAAGACAAGCGTGAGCAAATCGCGTCAGCGGGTTCTTTGAATTTGAACCGCTACCCAATCCAACATGGTTGCCGCATGCCGCTAGGTAAGGATGCTAACCTAGATTCAAAAATCGCGTTTCTATTGAAAGTTGACCAAGCCGCACGTGCTGAGAGTGAACATATCAGCCAGTTTATTGGCAGCGTTCTTCAGCGCGAGCAACAAGTGTCTATCTTCAACTCAGAAGGTCTACACGTTGACGATACTCGCCACTACATTCGTGTTGCTGGTAACACTGTCGCGCAAAAAGGTAATGAGCAGTCTTCTGGTATGGAAGGTCCTGGCGCTCTTGCTGGTTGGGAATTCAGTGAACAGCTTGATGCCAAAGAGCTAGGTCAAACTATCGCGCAGCAAGCGTTAGTAAAACTTGGCGCGGATGCTTGTCCATCGGGTGAAATGCCGGTGGTGATTGGTAACGGTTTTGGCGGCGTTATCTTCCATGAAGCATGTGGTCACTTGCTAGAAACCACTTCAGTTGCGAAGAAAGCATCAGTCTTCCACGACAAGATGGGCGAAATGGTTGCTCACACCGCAGTGAATGCAGTCGATGATGGCACCATGACCAACGAATGGGGCTCGATTCACATTGATGATGAAGGTATGAAGACTCAGCGCACTCAACTGATCAAAGACGGTAAGCTAACCAGCTTCATGGTCGATAAAATGGGTGGCATGAAGACAGGTTATGAGCCTACGGGTTCTGGTCGTCGTCAAAACTACAAGTTCGCACCAACCTCGCGCATGCGTAACACCTTTATCGAAGAGGGCGAGCATTCACTTAATGACATGCTGGCAGGCATCGAACGTGGTATCTATGCGAAGAAGATGGGCGGTGGCTCTGTTCAACCGGGTACGGGGGAGTTTAACTTTGCTGTTCGTGAAGCCTACCTCATTGAAAATGGCAAAATCACCAAGCCTCTGAAAACAGCAACGCTGATCAGCACGGGTCCAAAAGTGTTGAAAGAAATCAGCATGGTCGGCAAAGACATGGCGCTTGCGCCGGGCATGTGTGGTTCCGTGAGTGGTTCAGTACCAACAACTGTCGGTCAGCCAACGCTGAAAGTAGATAACATTCTGGTAGGAGGCGGTAACTAATGAGCCAAGAACAACAACTTCTTAATGCGGTTGATTACGTCCTATCAGAAGCAAAACGCCAAGGTGCAGAAGCGGACGTCATTGTAAACCGTAACAGTAGCTTTTCTTTGAAAGCGAACCAAGGAAAGCTGGATGAGTACAAAGTAAGCTCAAGCCAAGTTCTGGGTGTTCGTGTTGTGAAAGATGCGCGTGTTGCAACAAGCTATTCTGAGTCGTTAGAGCAACCAAGCTTGGATTTGATGCTGACCAACGCACTGCAAAGCGCTCGCTTTTCCAAGCAAGATGAACATCAGACTATTAGTTGCGTGAACAGCCAAATCGCGACTGATGTTGCTGAGATTGCGCAAGAAGATACAACTTCTGTTGACGAAAAAATCGAACTGTCTCTCGCTCTTGAGCAAGGCGTAGTGGCTCTGCCTCACGCCTCTAGCGCACCTTACAATGGTTACAGCGATGGCGAAACACAACTGATCATTGCCAATACTCAAGGCACATTGTGTCAACACTTCGAGCGCTCGTTCACTTGTTACGCGTATACCTTGTTTGAAAAAGACGGCAAACAGTCAATGGCGGGTAGAATGTCACTGGGTCGCCGTTTTGATGAGTTGAATCCAGCTTACTGTATCGAGGGTGGCTACAACCTTGCTCGCGATCTTCTTGAAGGCGCACCGGTTGCGACGGGTAACTACCCTGCTATCTTCCACATCAATGCGCTAGCAAGTTTATTCGGTGCTTTCGGCAGTGCTTTCTCTGGCGTAAGCGCGATGAAAGGCATTACGCCACTGGGTGACAAGCTTGGTCAACGTGTTGCGAGTGATTTAATTACCTTTACTGATACGGCTTACATGCCAAATGGTATGGCAATCGCGAGTTTTGATAGTGAAGGCTTCGCTACTCAAGATAATGTCATGATTGCTAATGGTGAGTTGAAAACCTTGCTACACAACAGCCAGACCGCAAGTTACTTGGGCGCAGTCTCGACAGCAAGTGCCGCTCGCGGTGCAAAATCGAGCCTAGACGTATCAGCGAATCACAAAGTGATTGCGACGGGTAACAGCAGTGCGTCAGAAGTAAAAGCGGGTGAGTACCTAGAGTTAGTCGAACTTCAAGGTGTCCATTCTGGTGCGGATGCAGTGAGTGGTGATTTCTCATTTGGCGCGAGTGGTTTCTTGTGCCGTGATGGTAAGCGCATTCAACCAGTTCGTGGGATCACGGTAGCGGGTAACTTCTACAATATGCTGCAAGAAGTTGAGGCAGTAGGTGATACTCAGCTAATTAACGATAGCCGAACTTTCTTCTCGCCAGACGTTCGTTTTGCTCGTTTGAGCATTGGTGGTAAGTAAACTTAGCATTACTATAGAAACAAAAAGAGGACTCAATAGAGTCCTCTTTCATTATCTAGCAACGTGTGCGCGAATAACTAGAATTCGCGTATGTCCAACTCATTGTGGATCAATACTACACACTGAGAAGCGAAAAGCATCTTAGGACCTAAGCTGATCTTCTCTGTGCCAAGGCGCTTTAAGCTGTTAAAAGACTTTTTCGGCATCGGTATATGGTCAGTTAGCAAGAAACATGGATTTTCACCAATTTCTGCATCACGAACAAATTCGCCTTTCTTATCCAGCATATATAGTTGGTGATCTTCTGCCAGTTCTTGTACTAGGCGTTCAAAGCTCACTGTACGAACGGTAATACCAGGTTCGACTTCACGAAGTTGCTCTTTACCCATACCAACCGAAGCATCCAAAGCGCGAGCCACTGCTGCAATCAAGGTTGACTCATGGAAGCCGCCAATGTTGGTGATGTCGTTGGAGCGAATAGTAATGGTGCGTGAGAAATCTTTTGTGCTTTCTAAAACCAAGTGAACAACCACATCTTCACGGTGTGATTGAGCAACGAACATCGTGTTCATCATGGTATGAGCAAGAATCTCTGTATGCGCTTCATTACCAACACCTTCTAACAGTGCTTTGCTGGTGGTTGGCGCCGCGCGAGCTCGTAAAACAAAAGAGCGCATGAATTTAGCCTCTATATAGGAAGAGTGAATGCGCGGAAGTATATACCCAAGCAGGGAAGGGATGCGAGTTTAATAGCAAATGTGAACTTACTTACAAAGCTTCGATTGTGGAGCTGGGTGTGCTGGTTAGAATAGGAGGCAACCCTGTTAGGAGTGGTATATGGAAATCAAACAGATAAATAAAGACATTTATAAAAAGAAAGTAAACCTTGTGATTGGCGGTTTTGTTGCGTTGCTCGCCATCTCCTCTCTTGCCTTTAGTACCTTGTTGATTGTTTTGTTTGGCAACACTGAAGTCGTACCAGAACAATCAACGGGCAATTTCCATTGGAATTTGATTGGTGTCGTTCTCGCAGTTGCAACTTCCCTCTCTTTATTGAATCAAATTAAAACTCGACCATACATGGAAGAAGTGCTGTACGTTTGGAAACTCAAGCAGCTGCACAAAAAGATCTTTCGTAAACTAAAAAGCATTAAAGCAGCCGCGAACAATGGCGATGTAAAAGCGCTGACGATCCTTAAGTTCTACTATACGACTCAAAGTCAGGTGTTTGAGCTAGACAACAACACACTGACGATGAGCAGTGTAAATAAAGAATTGGAGGCTCTCGAGCAAATCGAAGCGGCGCAATCAATGAGTCTCGATATCACAGGCTTTGAAGAGTCTTGGCTAGACACATATTGATTGCCTATTTGCTACTTGAAGTTAACAACTGAGTGCTAAAAATAAGCGTTTGAGTGAGATTTAATCATTCGACGCTTTTTTTTGATTTTTTTTCTGAAAAGGGGTTGCCAAGAAAAATCATCTCCCTATAATGCGCCTCCGTTGTCAGGGCAAAGCGGAAACGCAAAAGCGGTTGGCAAGAAGGCGAAAGAAAACTTCTAAAAATTAATTTAAAAAAGTGTTTGACACTGAAAATTAATTCCTTAGAATACGCCTCCGCTTCGATAGCAAAGCTTACGAAGCAAGCTCTTTAACAATATAGACCTATCAATCTGTGTGGGCACTCGTTGATGATAATCCAATTAGATACCTCGGTATCAAATTAGGTTTCAATGAAACGAAGTGACCATTGAATCGAAAGATTCAGCACAGTCAATTCAAACATTACTTATGTAATGTTCAGTATTCATTGAGCCGAACAAAATCTTAAATTGAAG